>NZ_CP123620.1:3055791-3361370 GCF_029873215.1 Nocardioides sp. BP30
CGGCGCTGCGGCGCAAGCCGATCGTGCTGACCAACACCGCCTCGGTCCTGTTCGGGTTCGCGCTGTTCGCGATGATGATCGGCACCGCGCAGTACGTCCAGGCTCCGAAGGAGAGCGGCTACGGCTTCGCCTCCTCGATCCTGGTCAGCGGCGTGTGCATGCTGCCCGCGGGCCTGATGATGCTGTTGCTCTCGAACGTCTCGGCGGCCATGATCCACCGCATCGGCGCTCCGCGGACGCTGGCGATCGGCGCCCTCGTCGTCGCCCTCGGCTGGGTGCTCCGCATCGCCCTGACCGGCCACCTGTGGGAGATCGTCGTGGGCACCGCCGTCATCGGCGTCGGCGTCGCGCTCGGGTACGCCGCGATGCCCACCCTGATCAACACGCACACGCCGGTCACCGAGCTGGCCGCCGCGAACGGGCTCAACTCGCTGGCCCGCTCACTGGGCACGTCGCTGGCCAGCGCGATCGGCGGCTCCGTCCTCGCCGGCCACGTCGTGGTCGCCACGATCGACGGCACGGCCGTCGGCTGGTCCACGCTGGGCGCCTACCGGGCGCTGTTCGCCGCCTGCATCGTCGCCTCGATGATCGCGGCCGGACTGGCGCTGCTGGTCCCCCGCCACGCCGACACTGACGCGATGCCCGAGCTCTGACGCCGAGACGTCACCTTTCGCGGGTCGAGTGTCCACCCACTCCGGCCACTCGACCCGCCGAAGGTGACCTCTCGACCGCGAACAGATCGCCCCCGGACCCAGCTGGGTCCGGGGGCGATCCGCTGTCTCAGTCAGCCACGTTCACTGGCTCACTTGGCGTGCACCTTGAAGGTCGAGCCGGTGAAGGCCTTGACCGAGCGCGTGCCCAGGAAGCTCAGGTGGAGCTTGTGCAGACCCTTGGTCTTCAGCTTGAACCTCAGCGTCGCCACGTTCTGGCTGGCGTTGCCCGAGGCGATCACCTTCTTGCCGTCGTAGAGCTTGACCGGACCCGCGACCGTGCCGGTCGCGGCGAAGAGGAACGAGGCCTTGATCTTCTTCTTGACCTTGACCTTCTTGTCCACGCCGACGACCCCGATCTTGGTGATCCGCGCGACGGTCGGAGCCGGGGACGTGGTCGTGCCGCCGCCGGTGGTCGTCTTGTCGGAGACGATGCGGGCCACGGTGCCGTTCTGGTTCAGCAGCACGCTGCGCTGCTGCGGCTTGGCGAAGTCGAGCATGCCGGTGATGGTGCCGGCGGTGGTGTCGAAGGAACCGCCACCGATCGGGTCCAGGCTCCAGTTGCTCTCAATGAACTTCACCACCGAGGCCTGGCTGGTCTGGGTGTGGTCGATGTAGTTCTGCTTCGAGTACGGCGAGATGACCAGGAAGGGCAGCCGCTGCGAGGGACCGCACCGGTCGGCGATGCCACCGATCGGGCTGTTCGCGTTGGCGGCCGTGTTGCAGACCTGGACGTCGTCGGAGGTGTTCGAGCCGTTGATGATCGTCGGCAGCTGGTGGTCGTACCACCCGTCGGAGTCGTCGTAGGCGATGACGATCGCGGTCGAGGACCACTCCGGCGAGAGCTCGATCTTGTTGATCTCGTCGGTGACGAAGCGCTGCTCGTCGACCGGGTCGGAGTAGCCCGGGTGGGCGTCCTCGTACTGCGCGGCCTTGAGGTAGGACACGGCCGGCAGCTGGTTGTTCGCCAGCGCCATGTCGAAGGCGCTCAGGTCGTACTGGTGGTTGGCGCCGGTCTTGGTGGTGTCGTTGGTCGGGTCGTTGGCACCGATCGCCACGCCCGGGGTGCCCGGGTAGTGGTGCGGGTTGGACGTCGACTTGTAGTACGCGAACGGGTTGTGGTGCGGCGAGTAGTCGATGTCGCTCGCGCCCGCGATGTTGGTGTGGGTGGAGTCGCACTTGGCGTAGCCGCTGCCGGTGTACTTGGTCGTCGGGGTGAAGCCACCCTGGAACCAGCCCCAGGTCACGCCCTTGGCGTTGAGCAGGTCGCCGATGTTCTTGCCGTTCATGCCGACCAGGTTGCTGGTGCCGGTGTGGTCGGCGTCGGCGCAGTCGTCGTAGACCGGGTCGGGGTCGCCGATGACGGTGCCGGTGTTGCCCGTGCTGGTCGCGGTGATCGCCGAGAAGCCGGAGGCGGAGACGGTGCCCGCGTTGGTCAGCGCCGTCGGGTTGGAGTCGTCACTGGTCGAGGAGTACGCCGTGGCGTTGCCGGTCTGGCCGGAGACGACGTTGAGCGCGCCGACGGTCGAGGGACCGAAGTTGTCCGCCCACGAGTTGTCGCTCATCGCGTAGTTCTGCGCGTAGTTCCATAGCCCGGTGACGGTGTTGCCGTCGAAGTAGCCCATGTTCGTCGGCGTGCTGCCGTTGATGGCGCAGCCGCTGGTGTTCTCCGGGAAGGTGCTCATCGGAACGCCGGTGTTGGTGGCGCCGTTGATGCCGCTGACCGCCTTCTGCTCCGGGGTGTAGTTGTGGTTCTGCGAGCAGGTCACGGCCTGGCTGTTGGTCAGCCGGAACGGCGCGGTGCTGTTCGGGTTCGTGCCGCCGTCGGTGGTCTTCTTCAGCAGCGAGGGGGTCTTGGCGTAGTTGTTCGACAGCGGCGTACCGGTGGCGGCAGTGAAGGGGACGCCGTCGGTGTTGGCCGCGTTCGGGTAGGTGCCGAAGTAGTGGTCGTAGGACTCGTTCTCGTCGAAGAGCACCACCACGTGCTTGATCGGGGTGGTGGTGTTGGCCGAGTTGTCGGCGGGGTCCGCCGTCGCCATCGAGACGTAGGTGAACGACGCTCCGACGAGCGCCGCGGCCGCGATGCCGAAGCCGGCGATCTTCGCCCGGCGGGAGCCGCGGACGATGGGATTCCTCATTCCCTGGGTTTCCTCTCTTGAGTGCATTCCTTGATCGAGGTCGGGTTCATGCGAACAGCCCCCGACCAAGCCAGTCGCCGCTGTCCCGGACGCCGGGAAGGGCGAAGTAGTAGCCGCCGCCGTACGGCGCGATGTAGTCCACGAGCGGCTCGTCGACCAAGCGCTTCTGGACGGTCACGAACTGCCGGTCGAGGTCGGCGTTGAACGCGGTGAAGATCAGGCCCATGTCGAGCTGGCCGTTGGCGTCGGTGCCGGCGTCGTAGTTGAACGAACGGCGCAGCATCTGCTGGTCGTCGGTCTTCCCGTTGCGGGGGTTGGCCAGCCGGATGTGCGCGGTGAAGGGGATGGCGTCGCCGGTGCTGTCGGTGGCGTACGCCGGCACGTCGAACTCGTGGGTGCCGGTCAGGGGTGCGCCGGTGACCCGGTCACGGCCGATCATCTGCTGCTGCTCCAGCAGGGAGACCCGGTCCCAGAACTCCACCAGCATCCGGATCACCCGCACCACGTGGTAGCTGCCGCCGGCGACCCAGGCGGGCTCGTCTCCCCCGGCCTTGGTCCAGACCAGCCGATCCATCAGCGCGCTGTCGGCGGTCGAGGGGTTGGCGGTGCCGTCCTTGAAGCCCAGCAGGTTGCGCGGGGTGCCACTGGGACGCGGCGGCGACATGAAGCCGTCCTTGCGCCAGCGCACCTGCAGTGCTCCGCGGGTCGAGCGCATGATCTGGCGCAACGCGTGGGTGACGGTGTCGACGTTGTCGGCGCACAGCTGCAGCAGCAGGTCGCCGTCGCAGACCGAACGGTCGAGGGAGTCGTTGGGGAACTCGTCCATCCGCCGCAGCCGCGCGGGCTTGAGCGCGCTGAGCCCGAAGCGGTCGTCGAACAGGCTGGCACCCACGCTGACGGTGGCGGTCAGAGCGTCGGCCGGGACGACCGGCCCGAGGATGCCGTCGTCGGCGGGGGTCGCACCGATCCCGTGGTCGGCGGGGATACCACCCTTGGTGAGGAACCTCGCTTGGTCGGTGAGCTCGCGCAACGCGGCCTGCAGCTCGTCCCGGTCGGCGGCGGTGACGTCGAAGGCGACGTAGGCGGCATGCCGCTGGACAGGGGTGAGGATGCCCTGCTGGTGCTCACCCTGGAAGGGGTACGCCGCGGCTGCCTTCGCCGTCCCCGACGCGGCCGTCGACGGGTCGACGGCCTGGGCCCGGCCGCTCGCCGTGGCGACCACCGCGGCGGTCGCCGCCACGCCGAGCGCGCCGCCCATCAGCCCGCGGCGGCTGAGCCCTGGCGACTCGGCGCGAGACTCCGGGAGCGCCTCATCGTGCTGGCTGCTGAAGGGGCAGGTCACTGATCGGTCCTTCGGGGCTCGGTGATGGCGGCGACCTCGGAGAGGTACTCGACGGTCTGCTCGAGATCGGCGTCGATCTCCTCGTGCTGGGCACGGGTCAGTCGCCCGAGCGGCGTCCAGGTGCCGCCGTGGTCGAAGCTGCGCACCAGCGCCTGCGAGCGCTGCAGCCACCGGTCGGTGACCGCCAGGTCGGGATCGCGCTGACCGAGCAGGGGGCGCAGCGGCTTGAGCGCCTGGCGTGTGCCGGTGAGGTTGGCGTCGACGGTGGCCAGGTTGGTGTGGCTGCCGCGGTCGGTGGACCCGGTCAGCTCGAACTGGACGGCGTTCTCCAGGATCTCGTGCGAGCGCAGTCCGATCGCCTGGGTGCCCATCTGGTCGGCCACCGTCGGGAACGCCCGCTGCAGTCGCTGGACGGCCCTCACCAAGGCTGCAGCCGGCTGCGTGATCCGAGCTGCCGGGGCGCCGCCCCACAGCAGCGCCTCGATCTGGTGGAAGCCGGCGTGATCGCCGTTGATGGCCGCGTCGTACGTGCCGAAGGCGTCGTAGGCGGCGCCCAGGGTCTCGTAGGTGCGATGGCCCGCCAGCCAGTCCTTCCTGGCAGCTCCGAGATCGCCCCTGCCGATGTCCGCGGCGAGGGCCCCCACCTGCCGGTGCAACACCGGCAGCCGGGTCTGGATCCACGCGGTGTAGGCCTGCGTCGCCGGCACCAGCTCGGCCGAGGAGACCGGCACCAACCCCGGCGTGGCAGCGGCGGGTGCCGCGCCGATGACGCCGTGCGCGGGGCCGGCGACCGGGTCACCGTCGTCGGGCAGGCAGTAGAACTGGTAGGTCCCGGGGGCCAGCGTCGTGCTCGCGCTGCGCGTCACCCCAGCGCCGAGGTTCTCCACCTCGAGGTAGACCTTCTGGCTGGCAGCGTCGCGCAGGTAGACCTCCTCGCCGCCGATCGAGTTGTTCCACAGCGCGAAGGTCTGCCGCCCGGCCCTTCCCCCCGTCCAGCCGGCGCCGCAGACGTCGGTCCCGACCGTGACGGGCGTGCCCTGCACCGACGCGTCGGCATGCGGCACCGGCCAGGTCGGTGCGCTGGGCCGGCGCACCAGGTAGAGGGTCAGCGCCACCGCGGCGATGAGGAGCACCGCGATGCCTGCGCGCACCCGCCGGGCTGCGAGGAGATCGCGCCACGTGGTCCCGCGCTCGACAGCGATCCGCGCGTCATCGGTGCTTGCCACGTTCCACCCTCCCTGCGCCGCTCGGCGCGGCGGTTGGAGTCTGGAATCGGCCGTCTACATCGCGGCTCCCTTTGCCCGACCAGTCGGTGAACGGAGGGCAGCCAACAGACCACGACCGCGCGGATCGCCCCGATCTCCAGGTTGTGATCAGGTCATGCCCAGGCTCCGGTCAGGTCGGGAGAGGCGATCGCCCCCAGATCCGGCGGACCTGGGGGCGATCGGGGCAGCGGTCGACGCTGCCGGTGGTGCTACTTCTTGACCTTGGCGGTCGGAGCGCTGAAGTTGCTCGCCTGCGCGCCGCCGAGGACGCCGGTCACCAGGACCTTGACCTTCTTGCCGGCGTACTTCTTGCTCAGCTTGAGCGAGGAGCCGTTGTGCACGGCCTTCTTGCCGACGTACCAGGTGGTGGTCAGCTTGGCGCCCTTGCTCCATGAGCCGGTGACGACCTTGAGCGTCTTGCCGACCTTGGCCTTGCCCTTGATCACCGGGGCGGTCGACGTGATGGAGGCCGCCGGTCCCGCGGGGCCGGCGGGACCGGCCGGACCCTGGGCGCCCGGTACGACGGACGTGGCCGCCGAGGTGACCGCCAACGGGTCGTAGTCGCCGAGCGTGCCGGTCGCCGTGACGGTGATCCGCTTGCCGCGCTCGTCGGCGGTGAGGGTGGCGGCGTTGCCGGTCGCGAACTCGACGCCGTCGGCCTTCCAGGAGTAGGCCACCGAGGTGCCGGTGGTGAACGCACCGGTGAGGTTCGCGGTCAGGGTCTGGCCGACGTCGGCCTTGCCGGAGATGGTGACCGCGCTCGGCGCGACGAACTGCGCGATGGTGACCTGGTCGACCAGCGAGCCCTTCGGGTGGGCCGTCGTCCAGGCGTTGTTGGCGGTGGCGTCGACGGGCGCGGCCGGCGTCGTCAGCACGCCGTTGGCGTCCTTGACCGCACCGGCCCAGGTGTTGCCGACGTTGCCGGCCCACGGCACGTTGCCGCGCTGGACCGCCGCGTTGGCGCTGGTGGTGGCGGTGTCACCGCTGCGGACGTCCTTGACGTTGATGCCGTCGGCGCCGAAGTTCACCTGCAGGTAGCTCTGCACGTGCTCCTGGTTCTCCACCGCGTTGGCCCAGTGGTTGGTGTGGCCCCCGCTGACGGCGCCGTTCGAGGCGGCCTGGGCCGCGCTCTCGGACTGGTCCGGGCCGTAGTCGCGGTTGTTGGCGGTGCCGGGCGCGGTCAGGTCGTAGTACTTCGAGCCGGAGGCCGAGTTGGCGGTCACGTAGATGACGCCCCCGGGGCCCGGAAGGATCGTGGTGCCGTCCGGGTTACCGGCCGCGTCGGACTGCTCGGCGGTCCACTGGCCGTTCGAGAGCTCGGCCGCCTCGCCGCTGCGCGCCCCGTTCTTGATCGTGTAGCTGCGCGAGTAGGAGTGGTCGTGCCCCTGCAACACCAGGTTGATCCCGAGCTGGGAGAACGCGGTGGTGAAGTCGGCGCGCCGCTGGGCGTTGTCGGCGTCGTTGGCGTGGTCGGCCGGCGAGTAGATCGAGTGGTGGTAGATGAGCACCTTGTACTTGGCGTCCGCACCGTGCGCGGCGACGACGTTCTTGATGTACGCCACGTGTGCCGGGTCACCGGTGAGCGTGCCACCGGTCGCCGCGTAGGAGTTGGAGTTGATGTCGATGAAGAGCACGTCGCGGTAGGTGAACCAGTAGTCGCCGCCGCTGACCGATGCCGGGTCACCGGAGTAGTACCGGGAGTCGTCGGTCAGGTTCGGCTGGGCGAGGTGCTGCTGGTAGGTCTTGGTGGCGACGTCGTGGTTGCCGATCGTGGAGGCCCACGGGATCTCGTCGCCGGTCGCGATGTCGGAGCCACCGCGGGCGAAGGGCCGCAGGAAGTTGTTCCACTGGTCCTCGAGCAGGTTCGCCGTTCCGCCCGGCACCGTGGAGCTGGTGCTGGTGGCGTCGATCTGGTCACCGCCGGAGAGGTACAGCTCGGAGTCGGTGTCGTGCGACTGTGCGAACTTCACGGTCTGGACCCAGCCGTCGCCGTCCAGGCTGTCCTGGCCCGACGCGCCGATCTGCGGGTCGCCGAAGAAGTCGGCCGAGAACCCGGAGTCGAAGGTCGAGGACTTGGTGGTGAAGGTGAAGGTCTGCGACCAGCCGCCAGCGGTGCTGCCCACCTTGTAGGAGTACTGCGTGTTGGCGGCGAGGCTCTTCAGCACCGCGTGGGCGTTGAACTCGGTGGTGGCCCCCTGGGTGTTGGCGACCGGCGTGACGTCGACCGACGTCGTGCCGGTGCCGGCAGCGAACGTGCTGGTCGGCCCGTAGACCAGCTGCTGGACGTCGCCGGTCTGGGAGTACCACGCCAGCGTGCGCTGGGAGGCGTCTGCACCGACGCCGAGGATGATGCCGTGGTCGTTGTTCGGGCCGGCCGCCTGGGCGGTCGTGCCCGAGACACCCAGGAAGACGGTGGCGCCGAGGCCGGCGACCGCCATCGCCGCGATGCCGCGGCGGACGAGGCCGGGGCGCTCGGCGAGAATGCTGAGTTTCATCAGTGATCCCGTTCTCTTCATGAAGTCGCGGTCAACGGACCGCGCCGCGAGGCTCTCGGGATCAGGTAAATGAGAGGGAAAGTTCATCGAGACGATGAACTAAGTCTGGCGTTCAGGTTCTCTCAGGTTCGCGCGTCGCCGCGGCGACAGGACCGCTGGGGCGGCTCAACTCAGCTGCGCGCCGTGGGCGACGTCCCACACCCGCTGCACGAACCAGAGCAGACCGAAGATCGCCACGACGGCGGCCACGGAGCCGCTGACCCACAGGCCGACGCGGGGCGAGCGGTGCCGGATGAGCGCCAGGATCGGGAAGATCAGGACGATCAGACCGATCTGCACCGACTCGATGCCGATGCTGAAGACCAGCAGGGACCACAGCAGCGTCCAGGACCAGGGGTTGTCGATGCCGAGCGCGCCGGCGAAGCCCATCCCGTGGATGAGGCCGAAGAAGAACACCACGCCGAGACGCAGATAGCCGGCACGGTCGAGGGCGAAGTGGCTGCGACTGGCGGTGATGATGTCGGTGGCATGGCTGCCACGACGCCACAACCGGACCAGGTGCCAGCCGGCCACGGCAGCGATGGAGAGCGCGATCAGCGGCTCGACCAGGTTCTCCGAGACGTGCACGATCCCCAGTGCGGTCAGCGCCAACGTGACCAGGTGCGCGATGGTGAAGGTGGTGGCGCCGAGCACGACCTCGCGCAATCGGCGCGAGCCGACGATGAGGGCGGCGAGGAAGAGCAGGTGGTCGATCCCGGTGAGCAGGTGGTGGGTGCCGAGCCGGTAGAACTCGCCGAAGCGCTGGCCGAAGCTCTGGTGGGTGGAGAACGACGTCTGGTCCATCTCCAGCGCGGCGCTGCCGTGGCGCATGTCGAGGTCGTAGGTGGCGATCGTGGTCGTGCCCTTGACGTAGCCCTCGTCGGCGTTGAAGAACGTCGTCGTGAAGTCGTGCACCGAGGCGTTCGGATCACAGGCGTAGTCGACGTCGACGAACGCGTACGGCACACCCTGGCGCATCTTGATGGTCGCGTCACTCACCGAGGTGGTGGTGCAGGCCTTTCCGCTCCCGGTGATGTGGAAGTGATCGGCGATGTACCTCAGCGTCGAGGACTTGTTGTCATCCATCGCCTTCGCCATGCCCGGCGCGTCACCGTCGTCCCAGGCCGGCTGGCCCGCGCGGTAGAGCGCGTCGTCGTGCTCGTAGTCGGCGACCGAGACCTCGAACAGGTCGTACTCCAGCCCGAGGTCGACCCGCACGACCCCTCGTTCGGGCGAGGTCATGTCGACGTACACGACCGAGGTGAGACCGTGCGCCTGCGAGGGGCCGGCGAGGGCGGTCAGCACGAACAGCAGCATCGCGACGGTCGTGAGCAGCAGGGCGACAGCGTCGCGGCAGCGGCCGTGGAGGAGACGGGACACGAGCGGACTTCCTTCCGGATCGCGCCGAGAGTCGCGGTGGCCGACGACCTGCGATCGACCTGGCGGTGAACCCGCGACGACCGGGATGTGACAGCTGTCGGTCGATACTCGAGCGGCTCTACCCATCAGGTAGGAATGGTCCGCACCGACGCCTCTCCTCCGTCACGAAGGACCCCGCATGGGCAACCGTTCCCGTCTCGGCATCGTCTCGGCGACGCTCGCTCTCCTCCCGACGCTGGCGGCGTGCTCGGGCTCGAGCACCACCGCCCCGGACGCGTCAGCGAGCACGTCACAGAGCACGTCAGCGAGCCCGTCGGCCAGCCCCACCGGCCTGTACGACGAGAACCTCTCGCACCACCCCACCACCTACGGGACGCTCGCCCCCGGCTTCGTCGCCACCGACTCCCCGCCGCCGCCCGAGGGCACCTTCACCCCCGCGCCGGGCTCGTGGAGCGAGGTACACCCACCGAAGGGCTACCGCGTGCAGCTGGTCGCCGCGGCCCACGACAGGCAGGCCGCCGTGACGGTGGCAGCAGTCCGATCCTGGGCGAGGGCCGAGTCGGTGGACCTGAGCGTGATCAAGGTGGCGAAGCCGGCCGACAACCTCCAGGACCTGAGCACGGCCATGAAGGCCGAGCCCGACCTGCTGGTCTCGGCCGGCGACAGCCTCGTCGACGCGATGGCACTGGTCACCGCCAGCGCCCCGGGCATCCGCTTCCTCATCCTCGGCGGCGAGCTCGCCGAGCCCACCCAGAACGTCACCGCCGTCGACTGGGCCGGCGCCTCCTACCGCGGCGAGGGCCTGGGCACTGCCCCCACCCACGACCCCGCCTCGTTCACCCCCGAGCGCACCGGGCGAGCCATCCGAGCGGGCGTGGCGGCTGTGCTGACCAACTGGGTCAACACCGTGGTCTGGCTCAGCTAGCAGCCGCCGCCCGCGGGTCGATCAGGATCTTCGCGTGCTCCCCCGCCTCGGCCAGATCCGCGAAGGCACCCGCCACGCCGTCGAGGCCGACGGTGCCGGTGATCAGCGGCGACGGGTCGACCTTCCCGGAGGCGATCCACTGCAGTGTCTGGTGGAACTCGGCAGGGTCGTAGCCGAACACGAAGCGCAGGTCGATCTCCTTGCCGATGGCGATCGAGGGACGGATGGTGTCCGGCTCCATGCACACGCCCACCACGATCACCCGCGAGCGCAGCGGCGCCGTGGCCACCATGGTGTCGATCATCCCTGGTACGCCGACGCACTCGAAGACGACCGGGCCCTTCGGCAGCTGACCGGTCCGCTCGGCCAGTCGCATGAGCCTCGCCCACGACGAGCCCGGCAGGCGGCGGGCCGCGCGCATGCTGCCCAGCGCGAGGTCGAAGAGCCCCTGGGCGCTGCGCAGGTGGCCGCGGCGCTCGCCGTACGCGTCGAAGGGGTCGGTCTCACGCGGGTCGACGACGACGTCGGCGCCGCACCGCTGCGCGAGCTCCCGCCGCCCCGGGGAGGGGTCGGAGGCGACGACCGTCCGCACCCCGGCCGCCTTGAGCAGCAGGATCACCGCCAGCCCGATCGGGCCGCAGCCGACGACGACCGCTACCTCGCGCCTGCCGATCTCGCTGCGGCGCACGGCGTGGTGCGCGACGGCGAGCGGCTCGACCAGGGCGGCGTGGTCGTCGCTCACCGCGTCCGGCACCGGGAAGGCGAACGCCTCCGAGACCAGCACCTGCTCGGCGTACCCTCCGGGCGCCTTGGCGGACAACCCGGTCAGCTGGACGCCGTCGCCGGTGCCGAGCATCGGCAGCGCCACCACCCGGGTGCCGGGCTTCCAGGCCCGCCGGGTCCCGGGGCCGTACGCCGTGACCGTCCCGACGAACTCGTGCCCCAGCACGACGGTGTCCCGCGAGCGGATGAAGTCGTTGTATCCCATCTGTGCCAGCGCGTCGGCGGTGACGTCGCCGTGCGTGCGGGCGTGCAGGTCCGAGCCGCAGATGCCGCAGCGCCGGACGTCGAGCAGGATCTGGCCGGGGCCGGGCTCGAGGTCAGGGACCTGCGCGACCTCGAGTCGGCCCTCGTGGGTGGTGACGGCTCTCACGGTGCCGAGTGTGTCAGGTGCGCGGTGCCGACGGTCGGATATCCGGCACAGCACGTCCCACCTGGCGTCGGGACGTGGCTAGATTGGCCGACATGCGCGTCCATCACCTCAACTGCGGGACCATGCGGCCGCCACTGACGCCGGCCCTGGTGGCCCACGTGCTGCTCGTGGAGACCGACACCGCCGGTCTGGTGCTGGTCGACACCGGCTTCGGCGTTGCCGACGTGGCTGACGCGGCCGGTCGGCTGGGGCCGGGGCGCCACCTGATCCGGCCGGTGCTCGAGCCGCGGGAGACGGCTCTGCACCAGGTCGAGGCGCTCGGCTTCGCGGCGGCGGACGTGCGCCACATCGTGCTGACGCACGGCGACAGCGACCACGTGGGCGGCCTGAGCGACTTCCCCCACGCCCGGGTGCACCTGACCATCGCCGAGGCCCGCGCCCTCCAGCGGCCGCTGACCCGGCTGGAGAAGGCGAGGTACGCCGCCGCGCAGCTCGCTCACGGCCCCCACCTCGTCGAGCACTCCCCCGTCGCCGGTGAGGCCTGGCGCGGCTTCCCCGCTGCCCGCGAGCTGACCGAGATCGGCACCGGGATCGTGCTGATCGGGCTGCCCGGACACACCCGCGGCCATGCAGCGGTGGCCGTCGATGCCGGCGATCACTGGGTACTGCACGCGGGTGACGCGTTCTACGACCAGCGACAGCTCACCGCAGCAGGGCGTGTCCCGCTGCCGTTGCGGCTCACCGAGCGCTGCTTCGCCCACGACTGGGCCCAGGTACGCCGCAACCACGAGCGGCTCTCGGAGCTGTGGTCGAGCCAGGATCCCGGCCTCCTCCTGGTCAACGCGCACGACCCGGCGCTGCTGCGGCACGCCCAGGGGCGCGCGCAGGGCCGCACGCAGGGGCGCTGAGGCATGAGCGCCTCGGTGCTGTGGTTCCGGCGCGACCTGCGGCTCGGCGACCATCCCGCCCTGGATGCCGCGGCCGAGGCAGCGGGCGAGGACGGCGTCGTCCCGCTCTTCGTGCTCGACGACGCGCTGCTGCGCGCCTCCGGACCGGTCCGGACCGCCTGGGTGCTGCGCTCGCTGCACGCCCTCGACAGGGATCTGCGCGAGCACGGCACCCGCCTGCTGGTCCGGCACGGCAGGCCCGAACAGGTCGTGCCGGCGGTCGCCGCCGAGACGGGCGCCGGCAGCGTCCACATCAGCGCCGACTTCGCGCCGTACGGCAAGGAGCGCGACGAGCGCGTGCGCCAGGCGCTCGGCACGCTCGACGTGCCCGTCGACCTCACGGCGACGGGCTCGCCCTATGCCGTCGCGCCCGGCCGCGTGCGGACCAGGTCCGGCGGCGCGTTCCAGGTCTACGGGCCGTTCTACCGGGCGTGGGTCGCGCACGGCTGGCGCGGTCCGGCGCACACCGACGCGAACGGGATCGCGTGGGCGCTCTCCACCTCCTCGCGCAAGGTGCCCGGCGATCCGCTGCCGAAGGAGCCGGCGATCGGCGACACGGCGCTGCCCGAGGCGGGCGAGGCAGCAGCCCTGGCGACCTGGGCGGACTTCCGCGACCGGCTCGCTGACTACCCCGAGGCCCGGGAACGGGCGGACAAGGACGGCAGCTCGCGGCTCTCGCCGTACCTGAAGATCGGCAGCATCCATCCGCGCACCCTGCTCGCCGGGCTGGGCCCGCACGACGACACCTTCCGGCGCGAGCTGGCGTGGCGGGAGTTCTACGCGGCGGTGCTGGACGCCTGGCCGGCCAGCGCACGCGACTACTTCCGCCCCGAGCTGCGGGGCCTCCCCTACGTCACGGGGGCAGGGTTGCACGAGCGGCTGGAGGCGTGGCGACAGGGCAGGACCGGCTACCCGCTGGTCGACGCGGGGATGCGGCAGCTGCTGGCCCAGGGGTGGATGCACAACCGGGTCCGGATGCTGGTCGCGTCGTTCCTGGTCAAGGACCTGCACATCGAGTGGCAGCACGGTGCCCGGCACTTCCTGCGGCACCTGATCGACGGCGACCTCGCCAGCAACCAGCACAACTGGCAGTGGGTGGCGGGCTGCGGGACCGACGCGGCGCCGTACTTCCGGATCTTCAACCCGGTCACCCAGTCGAAGAAGTTCGACCCCGACGGTGCCTACATTCGCCGCTGGATTCCCGAGCTGCGGTCGCTGGAGGGCCGTGCGGTGCATGAGCCGTGGAAGCTGCCGGACGGTCCGCCGGACGGCTATCCGACGCCGATCGTCGACCACGCCGAGCAGCGTGCCGACACGCTGGCGGCGTACGAGGAGCTGCGGCGGGGCTGAGCCGGTCGTCGGTTGGTCGGCATCCCTTGATGAGCAGACCGCACGCGCCTGCGACGCTTTCCTTGACTAACATCATCTTGGTATGACCATGTTGGTCAGGTGGTACTTGTCATACCAACAGACTCAGCGTCTTGCCACGCCGGCTCCGCCCCCAGCCCGCGTCCGCACTCGACGCACTCAGCGAGGGAAGCACGTGGCCGGGATGAAGCAGATGAGATTGATCGCCGCCGGAGCAACGATGGCGATGATCGTGGGACTCACTCTCGCGGCCTGCGGCAGCGACTCGTCACAGCGTGGAGTGCTGGCTGCCGTCACCACTGCTGGGACCCCCATCGTTCCGGCCACCCAGGGACACGGGGTCCGCGATCTAGGAGCGTTCTCCGGCTCGGGTCAGGTGACCGTGTCTGTCACGTGCGTAGGTCCGGGAACAGTGCGCGTGGTGCTGGACGGGATCGACCTCCGGGTCGGCGCACCATGCGTCCCCACGCGGTCCGACAGCGGTGGGTCGCAGACAGCCACCGCGCGCGTGGGAGTGCCGGCGAACGCCGGCTTCGACGTGCGCGTCCTCGGCGGGGTGGCCGACCACTGGCTGGTGGCCGTCTCGCAGGACGCCCCGCGGCCCTGAGCGGGGCGGGGCTGCGCCGGCAGGCACGCTGAGGCCTGCCGACGCAGATCGGGGACTACCGCCGCGGCGGACGCGGGAGGAACATCGAGGTGCGGGCGGCGTACGCGTCCCAGCCCGGCCGGCCCTCCATCCGCTTCTCGGTCGGCTTCGCGCCGGTGACGACGGTCAGGAACAGCGTCATCACGATCGGCGCCGGCAGCGTGGCGAGCCCGGCGATCGGGCCGGCCGCGAGCGCTCCGGCGAGCCACAGGCCCCACCAGACGCAGGCGTCGCCGAAGTAGTTCGGGTGGCGGGTCCACGCCCACAGTCCCCGGTCGAGCACGGGTCCACGGTGCTCGTCGCGGCGGTACGCCGCCAGCTGGGCGTCGCCGACCGCCTCGAAGACGACGCCGACCACCCACACCCCCACACCCAGCGCGACCGCCCACCACCACCGGGTGTGGGTGGCGACGCCGACCACCACCGGTGCGGAGATCAGCGCCACGGCGAAGCCCTGCAGCGCGAAGACCCGGCGGACGACCGTGCCGAAGCCGACCTCGCGGAACGAGCCGCCCAGCATCTCCTCGTAGCGCGGGTCGTCATGCCCGGCCGCGCGGACGCGGCTCCACAGGTGGCGGGTCAGGCGCAGGCCCCACAGTGCGACGAGCACGACCAGCAGCCAGCGCCGCCAGCCCCCGTCGGCACCGATGATCGTGGCCACCACGGCGGTGGCCACCGCCACCAGCACGAAGGCGGCGCCCCAGGCGGCGTCGACGACGGCGAAGCGCCGCAGGCGGTGCGACCACACGGCCGCTGCGGTCATCACCGCAGCGGCCGCGACCAGCGTGGTCAGCACCAGCTCCCACGCCGTCGTCATCGACTCACCACTCCCGTCGGGCCGGCAGCGTGTGGGCCGCGCCGGGACGGACCGCGAGGATCTGGTCCACGCCCATCCGGCCGTCGCGGAAGGCGGCCGAGCCGCCGACCAGATAGAGCCGCCAGACGCGGACCATCTCAGGCCCGACGAGGGCGGTGATCGCGTCGAGGTTCGACTCGAAGCGCTCGATCCAGCCCGCGACGGTGCGCACGTAGTGCTCGCGCAGGGCGTGCACGTCGCGCACCTCCAGCCCGGCGCGCTCGAGGTAGCCGACCGTCTCCCCGACCGGTCGCATGTGCATGTCGGGCGCGATGAACGACTCGATGAACGCGCCGCCGCCGGGACGTCGGCCACGCCTCGACATCTGCTGCACGAGCACGCGGCCGCCGGGACGGACGGATCGCGCGAGGACGGCGGCGTACGTCGGGTAGTTGCGCTCGCCGACGTGCTCGCCCATCTCGACCGAGGCGACGGCGTCGTAGTGGCCCGTCGCGTCGCGGTAGTCGCAGAGCCGGACCTCGACCAGGTGCTCGAGCCCCTCGGCGCGGACCCGCTCCTGCACGAAGCGCTGCTGCTCGGCGGCGATCGTCAGCCCCACCACGCGGGCGCCGAAGTGCCGGGCCGCGTGGATCGCCAGCGATCCCCATCCACAGCCGACGTCGAGCAGCGTGCTGCCCGCCTCGAGTCCCAGCTTGGTGCAGATCAGCGACAGCTTGGCATGCTGCGCCTGCTCCAGCGTCGTCGTCTCGTCGGCGTAGTAGCCACAGGAGTAGGCCATCGACGGGTCGAGGATCAGCGCGTAGAAGTCGGTCGAGAGGTCGTAGTGGTGGTGGATCGACTCGCGATCGCGGGCCTGGGAGTGCAACCGGCCGCGGACCCGCGCCTGGGTGACCGGCGCGGCCGGTGGAGCGCCGACCAGGCGCAGCTCCCGGGCCAGGCCGGTGAGCCGGGCCAACGCGGTCGCCGACGCCTTCAACGAGGGTCGGCCGACGGTCTGGCCCACGGAGAGGAGCAGGGAGAGCGTCTCGTCCAGGTCGCCGGGCAGGTCCGCCTCACCGGTGACGTACGCCTGGGCGGCGCCGAGCTCGCCGGGGTGCCAGAGCATCCGCCGCAACGCGTCGGGTGAGGAGATGACCACCTCGGGGGCATCCTCGGGTCCGGCGGACGAGCCGTCCCAGGCGCGCAGCCGGACGGGCAGCTCCCCGACGATCGGCTCGACGACCGCGGCCAGCCGCGGAGCGATCGGGTCGGCGCCCGACGCTCCTGACACAAGGGCGGTGCTCATGCGGTTGCCTCTCGCTCGTAGCGCAGTTGCAGGTCGTCGAGGTAGCCCGCGACGAAGCCGGCCCGGGAGTACTCCAGGTAGAAGTGCCACATCCGTTCGAAGACGCCGTCGAAGCCCAGCGCCGCCACCTCGGTGCTGGCCGCCCGGAAGCGCTCGTCCCACTGCCGCAGCGTCTCCGCATAGTGCGCACCCAGCGAGGTGCGGTGGGTCATCCGCAGGCCGTGCTCACCGGCGCTGTGGGCCAACGCCTCCTCCGAGGGCAGGAAGCCGCCGGGGAAGATGTACTTGTTGATCCAGGTGTAGGAGTCGCGGGTCGCCAGCATCTGCCGGTGCGGCATGGTGATCGCCTGCAGGGCCACAGCGCCGTACGGCGCCAGCAGCCGATCCAGGGTGCCGAAGTAGGTCCCCCAGTGCCGCCAGCCGACGGCCTCGATCATCTCGACCGAGACGATCGCGTCGTACTGGCCCTGGATTTCGCGGTAGTCGCACAGCTCGACCTCGATGCGGTCGCTCAGCCCGGCGGCAGCGATCCGCTCCATGGCCAGCGCCCGCTGCTCGACCGAGAGGGTGACGGTGTGGACCTGAGCGCCGCGCTCGGCCGCCATGATCGCCAGCTGCCCCCAGCCGGTGCCGATCTCCAGCAGCCGGGTGCCGTGCCCGACCCGGGCGAGGTCCAGCAGCGCGTCGATCTTGCGTCGCTGCGCGTGCTCGAGGTCGTCGCCGATCGCCGGACGGCCGTCGGCGTAGGCCCGGAACCAGGCTGCCGAATAGGACATGGTCGGGTCGAGGAAGAGCGCGAAGAACTCGTTGGACAGGTCGTAGTGGTGCGCGATGTTGCGCTGGGTGTCGCGGCGCGCACCACGGTCGCGTGCCGGCGTGCGCGGCATCGCCAGACCCCGCACCGCCTGCAGCCAGCGCGGCGTCAGGTGCTCGACCTCGGCGGCGAGCACGGCGAGGAAGCCTGCGAGGTCCTCCGCGTCCCACGCTCCGGTGAGATAGGCCTCGCCGAATCCGACCAGTTTGTCGCGACCCAGCCGGGCGAAGAACTCCTCGGGACGGTGGATCACCATCTCGGGGCCGCCCCGTCCCACCGTACGGCCCTCGAGCCGCACGGTGACGTCGAGTCGCTCGACCGCGTGCACGAAGAGCCGCCGGGCGATCCTCGCGGTGACCGCGACGGCCGGGCCGCTCGGCACCCGGTCGAGATGGGCCCAGCTGGCGCGTGGGCTCTGCACGGGCTGGTCGGTGGTGGTCATCGCACGCCTTCCTGGTGGTGGACGGGTCGGGCTTGAAGGGGCAGACCGCGGGTCCACAGCCGGATGCCGTGGAGCCGGATCAGGAGGGCGTCGCGGAGACCGGCGAGGCCGGCGGCGCGCGCTGCCGCGCTCCCCGGCGCGACCCGGCGGCCGCTCAGCGAGGCGCTGAACGGTGCGCCGCCGGCGGTGCGCAGCCGCACCGCGATGTCGAGCCGATCGGTCGGCACGGGCGCTCGGACGTCGTACTCTCCGTCGACGCCGTGGAAGGGCGAGACGTACATCTGCTTGGCCAGCGGCTCCTGCCGCTCGGGGTCGAGTAGGTAGGCATGCCGGTCGCCGTAGGTGTTGTGCACCTCCACGACGGTGGCCAGCGGGCTGCCGTCCTCGCGGTGGCACCAGAACACGCTGATCGGGTTGAAGCAGAAGCCGAATGCCCGCGGGTGCGCCGCGAGCAGCACCCGACCCTGACCCAGGACGACGTCGTGCCGGGCGAGGAAGCGGGTGAGGTTCTCCCGCACGCTGAGCGCCGGGTCGCCGAGGTGGTCGCGCGGCTCGATGCTGCCGCGCCACCACGCCCGCCACCGGTCGCGACGGGTGCGCGTCGGGGGCAGCCGGTCGAGGTCGACCACCCAGAGGTTGGAACGGTGCACGAACTCCCGGCGCCACGGCGTACGGCGCAGATGCCGCACCGTGGTGGCGTACACGACCGGATCGACCGGATCGACCGGCTCCGGCCGGGAAACGGGCTCCTCGGTGGCAGCTGTCGGGGACCCGGGCGCCGCGGCTGCGGAGCCCCCGGGTGCGGGGGCGAGCCGCACCGGCGTGGTGAAGCCGAGCCGGTGCGCCGCCTCCAGCCCCGACCGGGCACCGTCCTCGTGGAAACCCCAGCCGTGGTAGGCGCCGGCGAACGCGACCCTCGGCGTCTCGATCTCGGGCAGTCGCGCCTGCGCGGCGACCGACTCCGGCGTGTAGAGGGGGTGCTCGTAGGACATCCGGTCGATCACGGTGGCGGGGTCGACCAGGTCCTCCCCACCGAGCGTGACCAGGTAGTGGACGTCGGTGTCGAGGCGCTGGAGCCGGGTCAGGTCGTAGGTGACGACCACCGGTCCCTCCTCGTCGCGGACGCGCCGGAAGTTCCACGAGGACCAGGCGCCTCGGGCCTGGGGCAGTAGCGAGGTGTCGGTGTGCAGAAGCGCGCTGTTGCTGGAGTAGCCCATCGCGCCGAGCACTTCGCGCTGCAGCGCGGTGGGATCGGGCAGCATCGCCAGTGCCTGGCCCGGGTGGGCGGCGATGATGACGGCGTCGTACTCCTGGGCGGTGCCGTCCTGGGTGCGCACACGCACGCCGCCGCTGTGCTCGCGCACCTCGGCGACGGGCGACCCGAGCCTGATCTCGTCCAGCCGCTCGGCGATCCTGCGCACGTACTCCCGCGAGCCGCCCGTCACCGTCCGCCAGGTCGGGCTGCCCGTGATGGAGAGCATGCCGTGGTGCTGCAGGAAGCGGAACAGGTAGCGAGCCGGGTAGGCGGTCGCCACCCGGGGGTCACACGACCACACCGCCGCGACCAGCGGCTCCATGAAGTCGCGGACGAACCGCGCCGAGAAGCCGCCCTCGGCCAGGAAGGCGGCCAGCGTCTGGTCGGCACCGCCCGGTGACGCGTCGTCGGCCGCGAGAAGAGTGCGCGCGCGACGGTGGAAGCGCGGGATCTCGGAGAGCATCCGCAGGTGACCGCTGTCGGTGAGCCGGGCCGCGGTCGGGAAGATCCCCCGCAGCCCGCGGGCGCCGGCCCACTCCACGCCGCGGCGCGGGTCGCTGATCGACATCGACATCTCGGACGCCTGGGTGGCAACCCCCAACTCGTCGAAGATGCGGGTCAGCACCGGGTAGGTGCGCAGGTTGTGCACGATGAAGCCGGTGTCGATCGCGAGGGTGCGTCCGCCCTCGTGCACCTCGTGGGTGTCGGCGTGCCCACCCAGTCGGTCCGCGGCCTCGTACAGGGTCACCTCGGCCGCGACGCGGCACTCGTAGGCAGCCACGAGTCCCGCCACGCCCGAGCCGATCACGGCTACGCGCGCCCGCGTGTGATGCATCCGTTCCTCCGCGCTCCCTGGGGACCCGTCGTGGGCTCTCATGCGTTCTTCGGGGCCGCGGCGGATCCGGATGGGTGGCGATCCGATACGACTTCCGGCTCCGAACACCCTCCATGAGCAACGAGCCGGCCGGCCATCAGTACCCACCGCCGCTTCTCCCAGCACCGCCCCGACCCGCGGGTCGGCGGCGCGGGGCGTTCGCCACGGCGCTGTGGCTGCTCGTGGGGCCCGTCACCGGCGGCCTCGGGCTCGCGGCCGGCCATCTCGTCGCCGCCCTCACGACCCCGGCCGCCTCACCGGTGCTCGCGGTCGGCTCCACGGTGATCGACCGTACCCCGACATCGCTCAAAGAGTGGGCGATCGCCCACTTCGGCACCCACGACAAGACCATCCTGGTCGGCTCGGTGCTGGTGGTGGTGCTCCTGCTCTCCACGGCCGTCGGCCCCCTCGCCCGCCGGCGCGCGGTGTACGGCGCGGCAGCCCTCGTGCTGCTCGCCGGCATCGCCGCCGCCTGCGCGCTGCGGCGTCCGGAGGCCTCGGCCGGCGCCGCCGTGCCGAGCCTGGTGGCGGGTGTCGTGGCGGTGCTCGCCCTCATGCTGGTGCTGCGACTGCAGGCGCGGCATGTCCGCCCCTCCTCGACCGGGGAGGCGGTCGGGGGCGGGCAGACACGCGGCCCGCGCTCCTCCCGGCGGACCCTCGTCGTCCTCGGCGCGCTGGCTGCGCTCGCCGCGGCGCTCGGCGAGACGGGTCGCCTGGTGATCGCGCGCCGGGCGCGAGCCGAGGATGTCACGCTGCCGGCCCCGGCGGAGCCGGCGCCGGCGTTCCCGGCCGGCATCGACCGCACCGTCCCCGGCATCACCGCCTTCCGCACGCCGGCCAGCAGGTTCTACCGCGTGGACACCCGCCTCGACGTGCCGGTGGTCGACAGCGACGGCTGGTCCCTGCGCATCGACGGCGACGTCGCCCGGCCCTTCGAGATCGACTACCGCGAGCTCCTGGCGATGCCGATGATCGAGCGCGACATCACCCTGACCTGCGTCTCCAACAGCGTCGGCGGCCCGTACGTCGGTGGCGCGCGCTGGCTCGGGGTGCGCCTCAGCGATCTGCTCGAGCGGGCAGGGGTCGGCCACTCCGCCGACCAGATCCTGAGCACCGATTTCGCCGGCATGACGATCAGCACCCCGCTGGCCCTGGCGACCGACGGCCGCGACGCCATGGTCGCCGTCGGCATGAACGGCGCACCGCTCCCCCGCGCCCACGGATTCCCGGCCCGGTTGGTGATCCCCGGTCTGTACGGCTTCATCAGCGCCACCAAGTGGGTGACCAGGCTGACGCTGACCACCTACGCGCAGCACAGCGCCTACTGGACCGACCGCGGCTGGGCCACCGATGCACCGATCAAGATCTCGAGCCGGATCGACACCCCGCGACCGCTGGCCAGCGTCAAGCGCGGCGACCAGGTGCTCGGCGGCGTCGCCTGGGCCCAGCAGAACGGCGGTGTGGCCAAGGTGGAGGTCAGCATCGACGGCGGACCCTGGACGGCCGCGCACCTCGGACCCTCGGCCGGCAACGACTACTGGCGGCAGTGGTACGCCCCGTGGCGGGCCACTCCGGGCACGCACACGCTGGCCTGCCGCGTCGTCGACGGGGCGGGTCAGACCCAGACGCCGGTGCGGGCCGAGCCGTTCCCGTCCGGCGCCAGCGGCGTGCAGACGATCACCGTGAGTGTGGCGTGAGTCGCACCCATCCATCGGCGTACCTGCTCCGAATCACTGCCAGAACCTCGTACCCGAGCTCGACTCACCTGGAAGGCATCACCATGAAGATCTCCACCCTGCGTCGCTCCGGCACCGTCCTCGCCACCGCCGCCGTCCTCGGCCTCGGTCTGACCGCCTGCGGCAGCAACGACAACACCGCTGCCACCGACAGCACCGCGAGCTCGAGCTCGATGAGCTCGATGGACTCCAGCTCGATGGGCGCGAGCTCGATGGACTCCAGCTCGGCCGCGACCGGCATGACGAACGCCGGCTCGCAGACGTTCGGCCCCGGCTGCTCCTCGATCCCGACCAGCGGCGCCGGCTCCTTCGACGGCATGGTCAAGGACCCGGTGGCGACGGCGGCGAGCAACAACCCGCTGCTCAGCACGCTGGTCACAGCCGTCGGCAAGGCCGGCCTGGTCGACACGCTCAACGGCGCCGATGGCCTGACGGTCTTCGCCCCCACCAACGACGCCTTCGCCAAGCTGCCCAAGGCGACGCTGAAGAAGGTCCTGGCCAACAAGAAGATGCTCACCGCCATCCTCACCCACCACGTCGTGGCCGGCCAGCTCGACCCGACCAAGGTCGTCGGCACCCAGACCACCCTCGACAAGGACACGGTGACGGTGAAGGGCGACACCAACGGCATGACCGTCGATGGTGCGAAGGTGTTGTGTGGCAACATCCCCACCGCGAACGCGACCGTCTACGTCATCGACTCGGTGCTCATGCCCAAGGGCATGTGACGCCAGCCTGACGAGGATCGAGGAGAGATGAGCGACCTCAGGCCTGTGCCGGGCGGCGCCCCCGAGGAGGGGGTGCCGTCCGGCCCCGACCTGGCCGCACTGCTGCGCCGCTCGGCGCGCGGCGACGAGAGCGCCTTCGCCGAGGTGTACGACGCCGTCTCGGCCAAGGTGTACGGCCTGGCCGTGCGGGTGGTCAGGGACCCGGCGCAGGCCGAGGAGGTCGCTCAGGAGTCGTTCCTCGAGGTCTGGCGGATGGCATCGCGGTTCGACCCCGACCGGGGCAGCCCGATGGCCTGGATCCTCACCATCGTCCACCGTCGGGCGGTCGACCGGGTGCGTTCGGCCGAGTCGGCCACCCGCCGCGACGCGGTCTACCACGACCGCAACCGGTCGGTCAGCCACGACGAGACAGCCGAGGCCGCGACGGCCTCGCTGGAGGCGCACCGGGTCCGGTCCGCTCTGGCGACGCTCACCGAGGTCCAGCGCGAGGCGGTCGAGCTGGCCTACCTGCAGGGCTACACCCATACCGAGATAGCCCGGACGCTCGATCTGCCGATCGGCACCGCCAAGACCAGGATCAGGGACGGCCTGATCAGACTACGAGACACGATGGGAGTGGGGAGCGGACGATGAGCACTGACATCCACGCCCTGTCGGGCGCCTATGCCATCGACGCCCTCGACGACGAGGAGCGGGCCGACTTCGAGCGTCACCTCGCCGACTGCCCGACCTGCCAGGCCGAGGTCGACGGGCTGCGCGAGGCGGCCACGACCCTCGCCGAGCTGCACACGGCGGAGCCTCCCGCGGCGCTGCGCCAGCACGTGCTGGACAGCATCCGGGTCGTCCGCCCCCTGCCGCCGGTCGTCGAACCCATCAGGCGCTCCGCCACCGGCGTACGGCGCCGGTGGATCGGGCTCGTCGCCGCGGCCGTTGTCGCGATCGCGCTCGGTGGTGCAGTCTGGCACCCGTGGACGAACCCTGCCGAGCAGCCGGAGTCAGGTGTGCTGGCGCAGATCGAGCGGGCTCCCGACGTCCAGCGCTTCACCACCCACGGCCCGGGCAACGCCACCGTCACCGTCTACCGCTCGGTCTCGCTGAACGAGGCCGCGGTCGAGGCCCACGATCTGGGCCAGGCCCCGGACGGGAAGGTCTACCAGGTCTGGCTGCAGAACACCGCTGGCGCGATGGTCCCGGCCGGCTTCCTGGCACCAGGCACCAGCACCGCTACCGCTCTCAATGGCGATGCCTCCGCCGCCGAGGGCGCCGGCATCACCGTCGAGCCGGCCGGTGGCTCACCGGCACCGACCTCGGATCCGGTCGCGCTGGTGGCCTTCACCACCTGACCAGACCGGGCGGTGCCCTGATGGCGGTGCCCTGATGGCGGTGCGCTGATGGCGCTGTTCTGGGCGCTGGCGCTCGCGCTGGTGGCCGCCCTGGTCGCCGTCCTCCTCGGAGCCGGCGTGGCGCTGCGGCGGCGCGACACCGAGCTCGTCGCGGCGCGCGCCCGTATCGCCGAGTTGGAGTCGGCGGTGCTGCGACTCGAGGCGACGGCGGACGGCGATCGGTCGGACCCCCGCGCGGTCCGGGTCGCCCGGACCGCCGCCCGCGCCGTGGTCGGCACGGCCGGGAGATGGCGCGAAGGCGGCGTCAGCGGTCTGGTGGCCGCCTCGCTGGACGATCTCGCCCGACTCGTCACCGAGGACCGGATCGAGATCGAGCGGGTCGCCACGCCTGACGGCACCGTGACGGTGCTCTTCTCCGACATCGTCGACTCCACGGCCCGCAACGAGCTGCTCGGCGACAGGCGCTGGCTCGGGGTGCTCCACGCCCACGACACGGTGGTCCGTCGCGAGGTCGAGGCCCGCCGCGGCCACGTGGTGAAGTCCCAGGGCGACGGCTACATGGTCGTCTTCCCCGACGCGCTCGCCGGGGTGCGGGCGGCGCTCGCGATCCAGGAACGCCTTCCCGCCGCTCGCCGACTGCGCCGGGCCGACATCCACGTCCGGATCGGCCTCCACACCGGCCGTGTCCTCTCCCACGACGGCGACTACTTCGGTCGCAACGTGGCCCTCGCCGCGCGGGTCGCAGCGCACGGGGCCGCCGACGACGTCCTGGTCAGCGACGCCGTCCGCGATGTCATCGCCCACGCGCCGGGCCTCACCCTCGAGCTCCGCAGCACCACCGAGCTCAAGGGCCTCGCCGGCGAGCACCGGCTCTGGTCGGTCGCCGCCCTCGCCTGAACCGACCGGCCCCGCCCGGTGCCCCCGGCGGCACGACGCAGCGAGGGCCGGCCTCCAGGAGACCGACCCTCGTGCGCGGAGATCCTCAGATCACTTCAGGTCGAACCGGTCCAGCTCGGCGACCTTCACCCACGCCGCCACGAAGTCGCGCACGAACTTCTCCTGCGCGTCGTCGGCGGCGTACACCTCGGCCAGCGCCCGCAGCTGGGAGTTCGAGCCGAAGATCAGGTCGTTCGCGGTCGCCGTCCACTTCACCTCGCCGGTGGCGCTGTCGCGGATCTCGTAGGCGTTCGCCTCACCCTCCGACGCCTTCACCTCGGTGCCCGGGGCGAGCAGGTTGGTGAAGAAGTCGGTGGACAGCACGCCGACCCGGTCGGTGAAGATGCCGTGCTTGCTCTCGCCCGCGTTGGCGCCGAGCGCCCGCAGACCGCCGACGAGCACGGTGAGCTCCGGCGCCGTCAGGTTGAGGAAGTAGGCGCGCTCGAGCAGCAGCGTCTCGACCGGCAGCTTCTCGTCCGGACGGACGTAGTTGCGGAAGCCGTCGCCACGCGGCTCAAGGACCCGGAAGGAGTCGACGTCGGTCTGGTCCTGGCTGGCGTCGGTGCGGCCGGGGTGGAACGGCACGGTGACCTCGACACCGGCGTCCTTGGCTGCCTTCTCCACGGCGGCGTTGCCCGCCAGCACGATCAGGTCGGCGAGCGAGATCCGCTTGTCACCGGCGTTGAACTCGGCCTGGACCTGCTCGAGCTTCTCGATGACCTCGCCGGTGCCGGCGTTGACCGCCCAACTGCGCTGGGGCTCCAGGCGCAGCCGCGCACCGTTGGCACCACCGCGCTTGTCGGTGGAGCGGAAGCTCGCCGCCGACGCCCACGCGGTGGTGACCAGCTGCGAGACGGTCAGACCCGAGTCGAGGACGGTGGCCTTCAGCGCCGCGACGTCCTGGTCCGAGACCAGCTCGTGGTCGACGGCCGGCACCGGGTCCTGCCACAGCTGGGGCTCCGGCACCCACGGGCCCAGGTAGCGGCTGATCGGACCCATGTCGCGGTGGAGCAGCTTGTACCAGGCCTTGGCGAAGGCCTCGGCGAACTGGTCGGGGTTCTCCAGGAAGCGACGCGAGATCTTCTCGTACGCCGGGTCGAACCGCAGCGCCAGGTCGGAGGTCAGCATCCGCGGCTCGCGCTTGCCGTCGCCCTGTGCCTCGGGCACCAGACCCGCGCCGCCGTTGTTGACCGGCCGCCACTGGTTGGCACCGGCCGGCGACTTGAACAGCTCCCACTCGTAGCCGAACAGGATGTGGAAGAACTCGTTGTCCCAACGCGTCGGGTGGTAGGTCCAGGTGACCTCCAGGCCCGACGTGATCGCGTCGATGCCCTTGCCCGAGCCGTAGGAGGACTTCCAGCCGAGGCCCTGCTGCTCGATCGGGGCACCCTCCGGCTCCGGACCGACGAGGGCCGCGTCACCGGCGCCGTGGGTCTTGCCGAAGGTGTGGCCACCGGCGATGAGCGCGACGGTCTCCTCGTCGTTCATCGCCATCCTGGCGAAGGTCTCGCGGATGTCGCGCGCCGAGGCGACCGGGTCCGGGTTGCCGTTCGGGCCCTCGGGGTTGACGTAGATCAGGCCCATCTGGACCGCACCGAGCGGCGAGGCGAGCTCACGGTCGCCGCTGTAGCGCTCGTCGCCCAGCCAGGTGTCCTCCGGACCCCAGATGATCTCCTCGGGCTCCCAGGTGTCGGGGCGGCCGAAGGCGAAGCCGAACGTCTTGAAGCCCATGTCCTCGAGCGCCACGTTGCCGGCCAGCACCAGCAGGTCGGACCAGGAGATCTTCTGGCCGTACTTCTTCTTCACCGGCCACAGCAGCCGACGCGCCTTGTCGAGGTTGCCGTTGTCCGGCCAGGAGTTCAGCGGAGCGAACCGCTGCTGACCCTCACCGGCGCCACCGCGACCGTCGTAGATGCGGTAGGTGCCGGCGGCGTGCCAGCTCAGCCGGATCATCAGGCCGCCGTAGTGGCCGAAGTCGGCCGGCCACCAGTCCTGCGAGTCCTTCAGCACGGCGGCGACGTCCGCCTTGAGCGCCTCGACGTCGAGCTTCTTGAACTCCTCGGCGTAGTCGAAGTCGGCACCCAGCGGGTTGCCGGCCGTCGAGTGGGCGTGCAGCACGCTCAGGTCGAGCTGGTTGGGCCACCAGTCCTTGTTGGTGTGCGGCCGGCGGTCGGTCTTCGGCGTCGGCGAGTGCAGCGCGGGGTTCTCGCTCTCACTGCCCTGGCTGGTCACGCCGTCGTGCGCGACGGGGCAGCCGCTCTCAGCCTTGCGGTCGATGCCCTGCGGGCTCTCCTGGGTCATGGTCATCCCTTTCCGGACGGGTTATCGGACGCGGTGGTACAGGCGGGGCACAAGCCCCAGTAGATGACCTCCGCCTCGTCGATGACGAAGCCGTGGTCATCGGCGGCGGTCAGGCACGGCGTGTGCCCGACCGCGCAGTCGACGTCTGCGATGACACCGCAGCCGCGACAGACGACATGGTGGTGGTTGTCGGCCACGCGCGATTCGTAGCGCGCGACGGTCCCGCGCGGCTGGATGCGGCGTACGAGACCGGCCGAGGTGAGCGTGTTGAGCGAGTCGTAGACCGCCTGGTGCGACACCTCCGGCAGGTCGCCCCGGACCGCTGTCAGGATCGAGTCCGTATCCGCGTGCGGGTGCTCGTGCACCGCGTGCAGCACGGCCAGGCGCGGGCGGGTGACCCGCAGCTCGGCACCTCGCAGCAGCTGCTCGTAGCGGTCGGTCGGGGCCATGGCCGCGAGTCTTCCCCGCAATCTTGAAAGAGTCAAGAAAACTTCGACGGCGCGCCGCCCACATTTCGTTGAATCCCAGGGAACCGACCGACCGACTCGCTGCGTCGTACTGTCAGACAGCGTTCAGGGAGGGGCGGGGATGCAGCACGAGCGGGAGTACGCCGCGTTCGTCGCCGAACGCTGGCCGACGCTGCTGCGCTCCGCCGTGTTCCTCGGCGCCACTCCGGACGAGGCCGAGGACCTGGTCCAGGTCACGCTGGTGCTCTGCTACCGCAAGTGGCACCTGGTCCGAACCGCCGAGAACCGGGACGGCTACGTGTACCGCATGCTGCTCAACGTGCTGCGCTCGGACCGCCGCTCAGCCTGGCACCGCATCCGCAGTCCCCGCGAGGCCACCGATCAGCCCGTGGCCGACACCACGGAGGCCACCGAGATCGCCGATGCTGTCCACCGGGCGCTCGCGACCCTGTCGAAGGAGCAGCGCGAGGTGGTCGTGCTGCGCTACTTCGTGCAGCTCAGCGAGGCTCAGACCGCGGCCGCGCTCGGCATTCCCGCGGGCACCGTGAAGAGCCGACTCGCCCGCTCCCTGGCGCAGCTGAGCGCCAACGACCATCTCGCCGACGTCACCGGAGGCAGGTCATGACGGACCTCGACGACCTGTGGGCCCGGTACCCGGTCCCGGACGCTCCCCTGGAGGACCTGCTCGCACGCGGGCGCCGCGAGACGCGGCTGCGGGCCGCGCGGCGCGAGGCGTCGGCGCGACGACGGCGTCTCGTCATCCGCCCACTGCTCGTCGCCGGGGTGGTCGCGGCAGTGGGCTCGGCGTACGCCGTGGGGGCGCACGGCGGCCTGTTCGGCGGACTCGGTGGCGCCGGTGGTGGGTCCGGCCAGGGTGCCGCTTCCAGCGCGCGGGACGGCGGCGCCGGCGCCGACGCGGGATTGCGTGCCAGCGCTTTCCAGGCCGACCTCCACCCCGCGACGTCGTGCGCCGCGCTGCTCGCCGACTACCGCAGCCGGGCCGCCGAGCAGGTGAGCGCCTACGGCCTGGAAGCATCGGTCCACGCTCTGGCCGCCGTCGGGGACGCTCTCGGGTCACCGCTGGCGAGCCTGCCGTCCCCGGCCGTCGCCGGACCCTCGGAGGGTGTGGCGAGCTCGGCCACCGGCACCAACGTCCAGGAGGCCGGTGTCGACGAGCCCGACGAGGTCAAGACGGACGGCTCGCTCCTGGTCCGGATCGCCGACGGCACCCTGACCACCTACGACGTGAGCGGCTCGGCGGTGAGCGTCGTGTCACACCTCCGGCTCCCCCGGCTGAGCGGCGGCCAGATCCTGCTCAGCGGCACGACCGTCGTCGCCGTGGGGCTGGACACCGAGCGGACGCGCGCCGCAGGCACCCGCGTCGAGACGGTCTCGATCGCCGATCCGCACCATCCGGCGCTGCTCTCGGACGTCCGCTACTCCGGCACCTCGGTCTCGGCACGCCAGCACGGCACGACGATCCGACTGGTGCTCACCCAAGGTGCGCCGAGCCTGCCGTTCGTCCACCCCCACGCCGGCCTGAGCACCGAGGAGGCGCTCACGCGCAACCGCGCGATCGTGGCGCGCTCGACCCTGGCCGACTGGCTGCCGACGTACGACAACGGGTCGGGCAGCCGCCGCCTCCTCGACTGCGCCGAGGTGGCACTGCCCCCGTCGGGTCTCGCACTCGGCACCGAGAGCGTCGTCGGGTTCGACGTGCGCACCCCGACAGCGGTCACGGCGATCGGCATCGCCGGACAGACCACCGTCGCGTATGAGTCGGCGGACCACCTGTATCTGGCCGCCGGTGGCGCAGGCTGCGGGCCGGGCTCGTGCGCGATCGCTCCCGGAGCGGCCGGACCCGTCCGATCCGCGGGCCCGTCCTCGGACGAGGGCGACACCACGACGATCTTCCAGTTCGACCTGTCCGGAACCGCAGCGACCCACGTCGCGACCGGTGAGCTGAAGGGCTTCCTCGCGGGTCGGTGGTCGATGGACGAGGCCGGCGGCATCCTCCGCGTCGCCGTGACCCACGACGGCGACAGCAAGCAGGCGAGCGCCGTCGTGACGCTCAGGCCGCTCGGCCGCGAGCTCGTCGAGCTGGGCCGGGTCGAGGGCCTGGGGGTGGGCGAGACGCTGACAGCGGCACGGTGGTTCGACGACCTGGCGATCGTCTCCACGGCGCGGCGGACCGACCCGGTCTACACCGTCGACCTCTCGGATCCCGCCCATCCCCGTATCGCCGGCGCGCTCCACCTCCCGGGCTACACGACCTACTTCCACCCGATCGGGGACGATCTGCTGCTCGGCGTCGGTCAGAGCGTCGCCTTCTCCGGTGCGAACGAGGATGACGAGAAGGCGCAGGTAGGGCTCTTCGACATCAGTGATCCCGGTGACGTACGGCGTCTGGACACGGCCGCCCTGCCGAGCTGGACATGGCCGCTCGCGAACGACGACCCGCGTGCCTTCACCTGGTCGAACGACCTGCACACGGCCTTCACCGCGTTCTCCACGCGCCACGGCGTGCTCCTGGGCGAATACCGCGTCGACGGCAGCACCATGACCAGCCGGACGGTCCGGGTGAGCACCGGCCACGACCCCGGTTCGGTCCGCACCCTCGAGCTGCCGGACCACCGCGTCCTGCTGGTCGCCGGGAGCCGGGTCTCGTTCCTGGACCTGTGACCGGCCGGGACCTGAGGCCCGGCGGATCGAGCAGGGTCAGCAGGACCGACGCGGCCTTCCGCGGCGCGCCGGCGCCGCTCTGAGCCCTGCTTCAAGCCTGCCCCAGCCTGCCTCAAGCCTCCCAGCGGACGACCCAGTACTGGACGCCGTAGGGAGCGACGTCGTGGTCGACGGCGACCGTTCGCGCCTCGGCCAGCAGTGCCGCGAGCTCCGGGAGGGCTGCGACGTCGGCCCAGAGCTCCTCGGCGAGGCGACGATCGACCGCGCCGAGCGCGGCCGCCGACGGCTCACGCAGGGCCGCGCCCAGGTCGCTGTCGAACGCCTCGGCGCGCGGATCCAGGAAGCCCGGGGCTCGCTCCGTGCGGCAGGCGCTGCCGTTCGCGACCACGAGAACGCTGCGCTCCTCACCCGTGTCGGCAGCGACCCGCGGCCGAGCCGCCAACGCGCTCGCCGCGACCCGCCGGCCCTGCTCGGTGCCGATGATCTCGACCTCCTCGCCGAGCCAGGAGACCGCCTCCAGCACCGCACGTCGCAGGTCGGCGACAGGGTCGTTCAACGAGGCGTACTCCGGCAGCAGCGCCAGGCACCCGGGCATCAGGACGATCCTCACTGGATCCCCCTGATCGACGAGGCCGGCCGGCGACGACCCGCGATCGTCCACGCCATGTCGACGGTCTGCCGGGTCTCCTCCACCTGGTGGACGCGATAGATGCGCGCCCCTGCCATCGCGCAGATCGCCGTCGCTGCCAGCGTGCCGAGCAGCCGTTCGCCGACGGGGCGGTCCAGGGCCTCGCCGACGAAGTCCTTGTTGGACAGCGAGACCAGCACCGGCCAGCCGGTCTCGACCATCTCGCCGAGCCGGCGGGTCACCTCCAGGGAGTGGAAGGTGTTCTTGCCGAAGTCGTGAGCCGGATCGATCACGATCGACTCCCGGGCGACCCCCGCATCGAGCGCGCGCCGGGCGTAGCCGAGCGTGTCCTCGAGGACGGCGCGCATCACGTCGTCGTACTCGATCCGGTAGGGCCTGGTGCGCGGCGTGACGCCACCGGTGTGGGTGCACACGATCCCGGCGTCGTACTGCGCCGCGACGTCGACCAGCTCCGGGTCCGCGCCGCCCCAGGCATCGTTGAGCACGTCGGCCCCGGCCTCGCACACCGCGGCGCCGACCTCCGCGCGCCAGGTGTCGACCGAGATCACCAGATCCGGATACTCCGCTCGCACCCGGGCGACGAAGTCCACCACCCTGGCCTTCTCCTCGGCCGCGCCGATCTCCACTCCGGGCGCCGCCTTGATCCCGCCGATGTCGACGATCTCGGCACCCTGCTCGGCGACGAGCCGGACGCGCTCGAACGCCGCGTCCTCGGCCCACGTCGCGCCCTTGTCGAAGAACGAGTCGGGGGTGCGGTTGACGATCGCCATCATCAGCGTCTCGTCGTCGCCGAAGACGTGTCGTCTCAGCCGCAGGGTCATCGGGCCTCCCGTGCCGGTGGTCGCTCGTGGGTGAGCACGTCGCGCGTGACCCGCTCCACCCCTGCCGGGCCGGGCAGGAACTGCTCGACGGGGATCAGGTCCCCCGGGACGCCCTCCCGTCGGCGCGCGACGGCGGCCAACAGTTGGGTCGACATGAGGCCGAGGTCGAACAGGTCCTGGTGCCGGTGCCCGCGCCGACCGAGGTCGACCTGCGCGATCGCATCGGCTCCGCGCTCGCCCAGGGTGTCGATGAGCGCGGCGATCTCCACGGCGTACCCGACCGGCACGGCGAGCGTCTCGAACAGGCTTCTGCGCACCGCCCACTCCCCCGCCAGTGGCTGTACGAGCCCGGCGAGCTGTGGATAGTGCATCGCGATCAGCGGCCTGGCGACCAGTTCGGTGACGCGACCGCCGTCGAGGCCGTGCTCGCCCGGGCGCCGGTAGAACCCCTTCACCAGCTCGATCTCGGGGCGGTTCAGCAGGGGGCCGAGCAGCCCCGGGACGAAGTGCGTGTCCCACTCGACCAGGTCCGCGTCCATGAACACGATCAGGTCCCCGCGGGTCACGAACAGCGACTTCCACATCGCCTCGCCCTTGCCCGGATAGGTGCCCAGCTCGGGCCTGATCGCACCCGCCGCGAACACCGCCGCCCCGGCCTCGGCGGCGACCCGCGCCGTGGCGTCGGTCGAGTCGGAGTCGATGACGACGATCTCGTCGACGAGCGCCGCCGTCTCCATCAGCGCCTCCCGCGCCCGCGAGACGATCCGCCCCACGGTGGCGGCCTCGTTCCGAGCCGGTACGACGAGGCTGACCCGGTGCTCGGCCTTCGCCGCCACCAGAGACTCGAGGGTCCACTCGCTCGCGGCGTGGGTGTTCCGCTCGAACCAGGACAGCACAGCGCGACCTTACTCAGCAGCGGCGAACCGGAGGTGACCGGGCGTTGAGTCGGGCCTGCGTCCGGGTTGAGTCGGGCCTGCGTCCGGGTTGAGTCGGGCCTGCGTCCACGTTCAGTCGGGCCTGCGTCCGGGTTGAGTCGGGCCTGCGACACCGGTCTGTACGCGGGGTCGGTGCAAAGACAAACGAAAGGCGTGGGCCAGTCCCAGCGTGGCCCGGTGTCTTGGCTGGGTTGAGTGCCTTCCCTACGGTTGCGTCGGGCCACCATGGCTGTGATCCAGTACGACGAGATCTCCGCCGAACGCGTTTGTTGAAAGAGGGTTGACCACACACATCCGACCACCTAGGCTTCGAACATGCGTTCGAACTGATCTCTCTCGGTGGTGGTCCTCATGCATCAGATCCAGGCGACACTCGCCACGATCGCTGCTGCCCTCGACCAGGCCACGGACGCGAACCCGGTCTTCCTGGGAACGAATGAGAAGAAGGAAGCGCTCGCCGCGCTGATGCGGTCCCGGACGCGGCTGGAGGAGCTGTACCTGCGCGTGGTCGCCTCCGCCGACGATGTGGCCGCCGAGGTCGGTGCCCGCGATGTCGCAGCCTGGCTGATCGCCCAGCACCGGGTCGAGAGTCCCGCCGCGCACGCCACGCTACGTCTCGCCCAGGAGTTGGAGGGTCGGCCGGTGGTCCGGGCAAGGCTCGCACAGGGTCGGTTCAGTCTCGAGCACGCCCGCGTCATCCTCCGTGGACTCGACGACCTGCCCGACGACCTACCCGCCGAGGTCCTCGCCCAGGCAGAGGTCACCCTGTGCGACCTCGCCGGTGAGCACCGGCCCAAGAACCTACGCCGCCTCACCACGCATCTGTTAGAGGTCATCGCCCCCGAGGTCGCCGAAGCCGCCGAAGCCGCAGCCATCGGCCGGTTAGAACAGGCCGCGAACGCGAAGGCCACGCTGTCGATCACCGACCAAGGCGACGGGACAACCCGCATCCACGGCATCGTCCCCGAAACGGTGGGGCACCGGTTGCGGACCTACCTGCAGGCCTACACCCAACCCCGCATCGCCGCCCTGGAAGCCGACGGCAGAGTCCAACCCCGCAGCCGGCTCCTCGCCCACGCCTTCGCCCAACTCCTGGAGAACACCGACCCCACCCGACTCCCCGCCCACGGCGGCGACGCCACCACCGTCATCGTCACCATGACCCTGGACCAGCTACAGGCCGACCTCGGTGCCGCGTGGCTCGACGACGGCACCCCCATCAGCACCGGCGAAACCCGCCGCCTCGCGTGCACCGCCGGGATCATCCCCGCCGTCCTCGGCGGCAACTCCGAACCCCTCGATCTGGGCCGCACCCGACGACTCTTCACCCCAACCCAGCGCAAAGCCCTCGCACTACGCGACAAACACTGCCGTGCAGAAGGCTGCACCGTCCCCACCGCCTGGTGCGACGCCCACCACGACCAACCCTGGAGCCACGGCGGCCACACCGACCTAGATCACGGATCCCTCCTCTGCGGCCACCACCACAGACGAGCCCACGACCCCACCTACCAAACCACCCGACTCCCCGACGGCCGCTACCGCTTCCAACACCGAACCCGGACCGCCCTCCGCCGGTGAGACCACCTCAGAACGGATACCGTTCGATCTCGCCCTGCATCGTCACCCACTGCACGTCGCAGAACGTGTCCAGGTTGACCGAGCCGCCGAAGTGTCCCCCGACCCCGGAAGCCTTCGCGCCGCCGAACGGGGCGACGGCCTCGTCGTCGACCGTCTGGTCGTTGATGTGGACCGCGCCGGACTTGATCCTCTCGGCGAGCTCGAAGGCCCGGAACGGGTTGGCGGTCAGGATGGCGACCGAGAGCCCGTACTCGGAGGCATTGATGATCTCGACCGCCTCCTCTAGGGTCTCGTAGCCCACCACCGGTGCGACCGGGCCGAAGATCTCCTGGTCGAAGGCCGGACTGTCCAGCGGTACGTCGGTCAGCACCGTCGGCCGGTAGAACAGCCCCTCGTGGGTGCCCCCCGCCAGGAGCGTCGCCCCGGCGGCGACGGTCTCCTCGACGATCGAGTGGACCCGCTTGAGCTGGTGCTCGTCGATGATGGGGCCGAGCGCGTTGTTCGGGTCGCTGGGGTCGCCGACAGGGATGTGACGGGCCTTCTCGGCGAGCTTGGCGGCGTACTCCTCGACCTTGTCCTTCGGCACGAGGTGTCGCCCGGTCGTCATGCAGATCTGTCCCTGGTGCAGGAACGATCCCCAGGCGCCGGCCGAGGCCGCGGCGTCGATGTCGGCGTCGGGCATGACCAGCAGCGCGTTGTTCCCGCCGAGCTCCAGGTGGACCTTCTTCAACAGCGGGCCGGCCGCCTCGCCGATCTTGCGGCCGGCGGCGGTGGACCCGGTGAACGAGAGGCACGGTACGTCGGGGTGCGCGACCAGCGCGGCACCGACGTCGGCCCCACCCGGCAGCACGTGCAGAAGCCCCTCGGGCAGTCCTGCCTCGGCGAGAAGGTCCGCCAGGGCGAGGCCGCCCGAGATCGACGTGCGCGGGTCCGGCTTGAGCACGACGGCATTGCCGAGGGCCAGCGCGGGCGCGACCGAACGCATCGAGAGGATCGCCGGGAAGTTGAACGGGCTGATGACCCCGACCACCCCGACCGGGACGTGGCGGCCGATCGAGACGCGCGGCTTCATGCTGCGCAACATCTGCCCGTACGGCTGCGCCGCCAGCGCGGCGGCGGCGCTGAGCTCGGAGGTGACCAGCATGGCCTCGAACCCGGCCTTGCCCTGGCCGGACCCCGCCTCGGGCACCAGCCATCGGATCAGCCGCTCGGGCTCCGCCTCCAGGAGCGCGGCTGCGCGCGTCATCACCGCTGCCCTCTCGGTGTAGGGCAGCGCCGCCCAGGCCGGCTGGGCGGCCTTGGCCGCGGCGACGGCCGCATCCAGGTCCGTGACGTCGGCGCGGCCGACGGTCGCGATCGGCGCCCCGGTGGCCGGTGCGATCACCTGCGCCGTGCCTCCGTTGCCCGTGACGAATCCGCCACTGAAGATCTTGCCGTCCCACCGATTGCTCATGGACTTTCCCTTCTCGAGGCCAGTTCCGCCAGTCAAGTCCGCTCGCCCGCCGGATACCAGGGCGAACTTCCGGTCAGCGAAATCGACCCGCGGATCTTGGTGACACGGGTCACACCATGCTTTACATTCTCCTCCCACACAGGTTTGCGCGGGTACGGTCGGAAAGGCAGGACATGGGATCGAGGATCTGGCGCTTGCGCGCCTCGCTGGTACACGCGATGTGCAGCCTCGGGGCACTCAGCGGCGTCGCTGTCTGCCACGACCAGGAGCGGCGCATCTTCGGTCCGACCTGCTGCTGCGCCAATCCCCTGGAGCGCTACCTCGATGCCGACCTCGACGTGGTTCTCGAGGAGTTCTTCGCCGTCTGAGCAGCCGCCGGGATCTGGTCGCAGGACGAGGAACTGGTAGGGTTGTACCCGTTGAAGGAGCGACCACGTGGTCGCTCCCCCGCGGTGACCATCACCCGGGCTCATCTTGTTGGTTCTTGGTATCACCGGCTCAGCTGGACATCAGGTGCAATCCGGATGTCTTCAGCTCCACCGCTCGCCTCACTCGAGGCGTCGATCATCACCAAGGAACAGACATGGCTCAGGGCACCGTGAAGTGGTTCAACGCCGAGAAGGGCTTCGGCTTCATCTCGCACGACGGCGGCGACGACGTGTTCGTGCACTTCTCCGCCATCCAGACGCAGGGCTACAAGAGCCTGGACGAGGGTCAGAACGTCGAGTTCGACATCACCCAGGGCCAGCGCGGCCTGCAGGCGGAGAACGTCCGCGCGATCTGATCTTCGCGCATCACCGGCCAAGCGCCCCGGACCTCTCACGAGGACCGGGGCGCTTCGTCGTCATGGGGGCCGGCTTCGAGGAAGCCCCGCTTCCAGGAGGGCCGCCCTCGAAGGGTCCCGGGGAAAACGAAACCGCCGGGCTCCGAAGAGCCCGGCGGTCATGGGTCGAGGACCCTGTCGGTGGAGCTGAGGGGACTCGAACCCCTGACCCTCTGCATGCCATGCAGATGCGCTACCAGCTGCGCCACAGCCCCGTGTTCAGTTGAAGCCGACGATCTCCGCCGCAGCGACCATCGTCCGGTGGAGCTGAGGGGACTCGAACCCCTGACCCTCTGCATGCCATGCAGATGCGCTACCAGCTGCGCCACAGCCCCGGAACCGCCCGGAATCACACCCGGCGACGAAGATGAACGTTAGCGGAGAGAGGAGCCGTTCAGGAAATCGGGGTCACCCGGTTGTACGCCGCCAGCCGCCACGGCGCGCCCCCGGACCACGTCCCGGGCTCGTCGACGAGCTCGATCCAGCCGCAGTTGTCCAGCGGCCCGAGCGTGCGGACCTGCTCCAGCGGCCAGCCGAGGAAGCGCAGCATGCCGCAGCGCATCGCGGCACCGTGCGAGACGAGCACGGCGGTCTCGCCGTCGCGCAGCTTCGCGGTCGCATCACCGAGCACGGCCGTCATCCGCTCGGCGGTCGCGGCGTCACTCTCGCCCCCGTGGTCGCCGTAGTCCCACGGCCCGTTGCCGAACCGATCCGCTGCCTCGGCGTGCGTCAGGCCCTGGAAGTCGCCCACGTGCACCTCGCGCAGGCGGGCGTCCAGGACCACCTCGGCCCCGCACGCCGCCGCGACGTACTGTGCCGTGACCTTGGCGCGGGTGAGGTCGGAGGACCACACCGCCGTCGGCCCATACGCCGCCAACGCCGCCGCGGCCGCCTTGGCCTGCAGCACACCCGTCTCGGTCAGGTCGGTGTCGGCCTGTCCCTGAAAGCGCCGCTCGGCGTTCCAGGCGGTCAGGCCGTGCCGCAGCACGACCAGTCGTCTTCCCAACGCTGCGCCTAGCGCTGGTGGGAGATGACGTCGGCCGGCAGCTGGATCGTCGGGCAGTCCCGCCAGAGCCGCTCGAGGGCGTAGAACTGACGCTCCTCCTCGTGCTGGACGTGCACCACCACGTCGCCGTAGTCGAGCAGGACCCAGCGGCCCTCGCGCTCGCCCTCGCGTCGGATCGGCTTGGCGCCGTGCTCGCGCAGCTTCTCCTCGACCTCGTCGACGATGGACTGCACCTGCCGCTCGTTGCCGGCAGAGGCGAGCACGAAGGCATCGGTGATCGCGAGCTGGTCGCTGACGTCGAACGCGATGATCTGGGAGGCGAGCTTGTCGGACGCCGCGCGGGCGGCGACGACGACGAGCTCGAGTGCGTAGTCGGTGGCGGTCATGGGCCCTTCCGATCGGGCTGGGGTTTGGCTGGATAGAGGTCGTGCTTGGCGATGTACTGCACCACGCCGTCGGGAACGAGGTACCACACCGGCTCTCCGCGACGGTGCCGCTCGCGGCAGTCGGTCGAGGAGATCGCCAGTGCCGGGATCTCGATCATGGTGACCCGGTCGGACGGGATCTTGGTCAGGGTCTCCTCGTCCATGGTGTACCCGGGACGGGTACAGCCCACGAACTGGGCCAACGCGAACAGCTCCTCGACGTTGCGCCAGGTGAAGATCTCCGCGAGCGCGTCGGCTCCCGTGATGAAGAACAGCTCCGTGTCGGGCATGGAGTCGCGCAGGTCGCGCAGGGTGTCGATGGTGTACGTCGGGCCCGACCGGTCGATGTCGACCCGGCTGACGGTGAACCGCGGGTTGGCCGCCGTGGCGATCACCGTCATGAGGTAGCGGTGCTCGGCCGGGCTGACCTCGCGGTCGGACTTCTGCCACGGGTCACCGGTCGGCACGAAGATGACCTCGTCGAGGTCGAACCACGCCTGCACCTCGGAGGCGGCCACCAGGTGGCCGTGGTGGATCGGGTCGAAGGTGCCGCCCATGACTCCGACGCGTCGGGGGCCGGCGGGCAGCGACGCGTCCCCCTGGGCCGGCCCGTCGGCGCGCGGGAGGTCGGTCACCGGGCGGCCAGCCGACTCAGGAGTGCTCGCGACCCGAGCCGAAGATCAGCAGCGCGCCCATCGCGCCGAACAGGATCACCAGGGCGATGAGGCCGATGATCCAGTGGTTGACCTTCTCGTGGTGCTCGCCGGCCTCGGCGGCCAGGCGCAGGACAGTGCTCGACATGGGCGACACCCTATCCGAGGCCGGGCCCGGGTCGCTCAGCGGACCTGGCCGTCACCGGTGACGACGTACTTGGTGGAGGTCATCTCCGGCAGGCCCATCGGACCCCGGGCGTGCAGCTTCTGGGTGGAGATGCCGATCTCGGCGCCGAAGCCGAACTCGCCGCCGTCGGTGAACCGGGTGGAGGCGTTGACCATCACCGCGGCCGCATCGACGGCCGCGGTGAACCGCCGCGCGGCGCCGAGGTCCTCGGTGACGATGGCCTCCGTGTGCTGGCTCGACCAGCGCCGGATGTGGCCGATGGCCGCCTCGAGCGAGGGTACGACGGCCGCCGCGATGTCGAGCGAGAGGTACTCCGATGCCCAGTCCTCGTCGGTGGCGGGCGTGACCCCGTCGAAGCCGCAGAAGGTCTCGTCGCCGTGGATCGCCACCCCTTCGGCCTGCAGCGCCGCGACCACCCGGGGCAGGAACTCCTCGGCGATGTCGGCGTGGACCAGCAGTGACTCGGCACTGTTGCAGACGCTGGTCCGGTGGGTCTTGGAGTTGAGCACGATGGCCAGAGCCTTGTCCTGGTCGGCCGCCCTGTCCACGTAGACGTGCACGTTGCCCACGCCGGTCTCGATGACCGGCACGATCGACTCCTCGACGACGGTACGGATCAGGCCGGCACCACCGCGCGGGATCAGCACGTCGACCAGACCGCGAGCGCGCATCAGCGCCTTGACCGAGTCCCGGCTCTCCCCCGGCACGAGCTGGACGGCGTCGGCCGGGAGGCCACCGGCCACCGCCGCATCGCGCAGCACCGCCACGATCGAGGCGTTGGAGGCCCTCGCGCTGGACGAACCGCGCAGGAGCACGGCGTTGCCGGACTTGACGCAGATGCCGGCCGCGTCGGCGGTGACATTGGGACGGGCCTCGTAGATGATCCCGACGACGCCGAAGGGCACCCGCACCTGACGCAGCTCCAGCCCGTTGGCGAGCGTCAACCCGCGCACCACCTCTCCGACCGGGTCGGGCAGGCCGGCCACGTCGCGCAACCCCTGCGCCATGCCCGCCAGCCGCTCGGGGGTCAGCCGCAGGCGGTCGATGATGTTGGCCGGCGTGCCGCCCTCCTCGGCCCGGGCCACGTCGTCCGCGTTGGCTGCCAGCACCTCCTCGGCGCGGGCGAGCAGCGCGTCGGCCATCGCCTGCAGCGCCGCGTCCTTCACGGCGCGGGTGGCCAGCGCCAGCTCGTAGCTGGCCTCGCGCGCCCGCAGTGCGACCTCGCGGATGTCCTGCTCGGAGCTCATGGAGCACAGGGTACGACGTGCCAGTCCTCGGCCTCGGCGATCGTCAGCAGGTGATCGTGTGCCCGGGCGGCCACCGGGTTCGCCGCTCGGCGCCCGGCGAGCTCGACCAAGGCCACCAGGTCGGCGGCGCGGGCCAGGTCGAGGGTCGCGTCACGCTCGCCACCGCGGACCGCGAGATAGCCCGCGAGCACGCCCTCGACCCAGGCCGCGCGACGGTCGAAGCGCAGCAGGTTGCCCAGGTCCGCGTACGGCGACCCGGCGTGGGCGAACTCCCAGTCCAGGACGGCGGCGACCTCGAGCGACGCGGGCTCCAGCAGGACGTTCTTCGGGTTGAGGTCGCCGTGGACGAGGCTGGTGCGTCCGACGCCGTCGAGGAGGTCCTGGGCACGCAGGGCCAGCGTGCGAAGCCTGTCCAGCGTCCCGGCGTCCCAGTCGAGTGACGCGGCGTGCGTCTCGACCCAGGCCGGCAGGTCAGCCGCCTCGGACTCGAACGGTGCCACCCTCAGCTCGGCGTCGACGAACCGTCCGGCACGCGTCTGCGGCATCCCCGCCAGCGTGCCGGCGATCCGTCCGAGCCGCTCTCCGGCATCGGCGAGGCGGGAGGGGTCGAGCTCCGGCAGGACCAGATCGGCCCGGGTGGCGACGACGTACTCGGTGATGAGCAGGGCCGGCGCGCCGGCGCGGGCGTGCCTCACCTCCAGCACGCGCGGCACGGGGACCAGACCTCGGACCAGCTGCAGCAGCGCGGCGTTGACCTCGGCGGCGAACGGCGCGTGGCGCGGACCCGCGAAGATCCGCACCACGCTGCGTTCGCTGGGAGACTCCGCCAGGAAGGTCTCGCCGGACCAGCCGCCCTCGAGCGGGGTGAGCCCTGTCAGCTCCACGACCGGTTCGAACCTGTCCCGATGAGGGTCAGTTCCAGGGCTTCGGCGGCCAGCCGTAGTCCTCGCGGCCGGTCTCGGTGTGCGTGGCGTTGGTCGTCCACATGTGGTTGAACTGGCCGAGGTAGGCCTTGTAGAAGGCGGCGCCGGTCAGCTGCAGGGTCACCTCGTCGTTGGAGAAGGAGATGCCCGACCAGTTCTCCGAGCCGGCGAAGACGATGTCCTGGTTGACGCCGTTGTACTTGCCGCTGATCAGCATCCACTTCAGGTGGGAGTACAGCCGCGGACCCCAGACCTGCTTCGAGCCGTCGGTGGCCAGCTTCTCGCCGTAGTTCCAGGCGGCGTCGCGCAGCGGCACCCCTGCAGCGCGCAGGATGCTGACGGTCTGCCCACCGGGCTCGGTCAGGATGGCCTCGACGTTGCAGCCGGCGTGCTTGAGCGCCGCGACCTTCCGCGCGATCGGCACCGACCGGTTGCCGAACCAGGCGTACATGATGATCCGGATGACGGTGTGGCCCTTGCCGTCGCCGTGCGCGGCACTGGTGCTGCAGCTGACGTTGTTGAGGCGCGCCAGGACCGGGTCGCCGGCCTTCTTCTTTTTCTTCTTCCGCGCGCTGATCGTGGTGACCTTGTCCTTGGTCGCGATCGGCTGCGACGTCGCGGCGGTGTTGAGCCGGTGCCAGGTCACGTCGAGCTGCTTCGACTTGTAGAGGATCGTCCGCTTCTTGACCGGCTTGTCCTTCTTGTACTGGTTGAAGACCTTCACCCAGGTGTCGAAGAGCTTGGTGTTGCCCATGATCGAGAAGACGTCGTTCCACTGACCCGCGGCCGCACCGCTGGTCAGGTTGCCCGAGCTCTCGATCATCAGGTCCTTGGCGCCGCCGGTGGCGCTGAAGGAGTAGATCTTGGCGTGCTCGTTGCCGCCACCCTTGCCGCGGCAGGAACCCCGGCAGATGTGGAAGAAGCTGGACTTCTTGGTGTTCTTGCCGAGCCGCCTCTGCAGCCACAGCTCGTTCGGCGTAACCACGTTGTGGTTCACCACCACCTGCACGTTGACGTGCTTCTTCTTGTGCGCCTGGTAGAGCGCCTTGGTGATGTCCTCGCGGTCGAAGGAGTACGTCGAGAAGCGGATCGTGCTGTTCGGCTTCGCGTGCTTGACCGCCTTGAGGATGCGGGTGTTGACGACGTACTTCTGCTTCTGCGACCCGAGCGGGTTGTTGAAGGCCGGCCCCAGGTCGGGCATCCACGGCTTCTTGACCACCGGCGGCGTGGGTGTCGTGGTGGGGGTCGCGCTCGGCGATGCGCTCGCCGTCGTGGTCGGCGTGCTCCCGGGCGCCCCGTCGGCCTGCATGGGCAGCGCGACGACCGCCGCTGCCATCAGCGTCGCCATCGCCGCGGTGGCACCTGCCACCGTCCATCGTCGAGCCAGCACCGGCCCTCCCCCTCTAGATCCGAGAATTCCCGGTGACTGTACCTGTGACTGCTGTGATTTGCGGGTTTCAGAGCCACGTCCCCGGGATATTCACAGGTACGGCCCAGACGGCTGCACGACACAGCGGGCCGCCGGAGGTCCGGCGGCCCGCTGTGTCGACTTCTCAGCCCTTGCGCTGGTTGATCTCCTGGGTCAGCGCCGGGAGGACGGTGTGCAGGTCGCCCACGACGCCGAAGTCGACGAGCTCGAAGATCGGCGCCTCCTCGTCCTTGTTGACCGCCACGATGGTCTTGGAGGTCTGCATGCCCGCGCGGTGCTGGATCGCACCGGAGATGCCGTTGGCCACGTACAGCTGCGGGGAGACGACCTTGCCGGTCTGGCCGACCTGGAAGGAATGCGGCTTCCAGCCGGAGTCGACGGCGGCACGCGAGGCACCCACTGCGGCCCCCAGGGCGTCGGCCAGGTTCTCCACCGGCTCGAAGTTGCCCCCGGTGCCGCGACCACCCGAGACCACGATCGCGGCCTCGGTCAGCTCCGGGCGGCCGGTCGCCTGCCGCGGCTGGGTCGCCACGATCTGGGCGGTCTTGGCGGCGTCCGAGATCGTCACGGCGACGTTCTCCACCGCCCCGGCGCCGGCCGACTCCTCCGGCGCGGCCGAGTTCGGCTTGACCGTGATGATCGGCGTGCCCCGGGTGACCTTGGCCTGCACGGTGTAGTTGCCGGCGAAGACCGACTGAGTGGTCGTGACTCCCCCGTCCCCGCCGTCGACATCGACCGCGTCCGTGATCAGACCGGACTCCAGCTTGATCGCCAACCGGCCCGCGACCTCCTTGTTCTCCGCGGAGGAGGCCAGCAGGATCGCTGCCAGGTCCTTGCCCGAGGCCACCTGCTGCAGCGCCTCGGCCTTGGGGGCCACCAGGTAACCCTTGATCTCGGCGTCGTCGATCGCGTAGACCTTCTCGGCGCCGTACTTCTTCACCGCCTCGGCGACGGTCTCGACCTGCGCGGCCGGGCCGACGAAGACGGCCGAGGGCGTGCCCAGTCGTTTGGCGATGGTGAGCAGCTCGAAGGTCGGCTTCTTCACTGCGACGTTGCCCTGCTCGTCAGGCACAGCGTCGACGAGGACCAGAACCTCAGACATGTCCAATTCTCCCTATCTCGCCGGTGCTCAGATGAACTTCTTCGAGGCGAGGAAGTCGGCCAGCGCCTTGGCGCCCGAGCCGTCCTCGTCCTTGACGATCTCGCCGGCGGTGCGCGGCGGGCGGGCAGCGGTGTCCTCGACAGCGGTCCACGCGGCCGCCAGGCCGAGCTGGCCGCCGTCGACGCCCAGGTCGCCCAGGCTCCAGGTCTCCAGCGGCTTCTTCTTCGCCGCCATGATGCCCTTGAACGAGGGGTAGCGCGCCTCCCCCGACTGGTCGGTGACCGACAGCACCAGCGGCATGGTGCCGCCGACGACCTCCGTCGCGGTGTCGGTGTCGCGCTTGATCCGGACCTGGTCACCCTGGGTCTCGACCACCGAGGCGAGCGTGACCTGCGGGACGCCGAGACGCTCGGCCAGCATGGCCGGGACCACCGAGCCGGAGGCGTCGGTGGAGGCCAGGCCGCACACGACCAGGTCCGGCACCGAGCCGCCGCCGGCCTTCTTGATCGCCTCGGCCAGCACCAGCGAGGTGCCGACATAGTCCGAGCCGGCGATGGCGTCGTCGAGGACGTGGATGGCCTTGTCGGCGCCCATCTGCAGCGCCTTGCGGACCGCATCCACGGCCTTCTCGGGGCCCACCGTCAACGCGGTGACCTCGATCTCCTCATCGGCGCGCTTCTCCTTGATCTGCAGCGCCTGCTCGACGGCGTACTCGTCGAGCTCGGACAGCAGGCCGTCGACGTCGACGCGGTCGACGGTGTTGTCAGCCTCGAAGCGGCGGTCGGCCGTCGCGTCGGGCACGTACTTCACACAGACAACAATGTTCATGGTGTGCGGCCGGAGCGGCCCCTCCTGTGATGGTCGTAGGACGACGCCGATGTTACCGGCGGGTATGCACCTGTTCACGGCGCCCCGCAGTGCAGAATGTCACACGCCTCCTCGCTCTGGCAGTGCGGGAGGTCACACCGGCGTCATCGGACGCGTTCGCGTCAGCGTCCGGGGCGCAGGATCCGGTCCAGGATCCGGCCCACCACGAGCCAGGCGAGCGCGCCCAGGCCCCAGTTGAACAACGCATCCTTGATGGCGGCGTTGTGGCCGGTGAACTGCTTGATGCCGTTGTAGCGGTCGAACAGACCCAGATCGACCGCGTCCGCCACCTTCAGCACGAACTTCACCAGCGCGTTGTCCCCGTTCGCCTTGACCGCAATCAGCAGGGCGCCGAGGGCCAGGAACAGTGCGGCGAGCACGGCCAGCGTCCAGACGACCTGGGCCAGCACGGTGCGGGCGCGGGCGATGCCCGTCGCGGCGGTCTTGGTCTCGGCCATCCTCAGCGCCCCTCGAAGGTGGCCTTGCCGGGCCCGTTCTCGACGAAGGAACGCATCCCCGACCGGGCGTCCTCGGTGGCGAAGACGGCCGCGAACTGCTGCCGCTCGATCTCCAGCCCGGTGGCCAGGTCGCTGGCCAGGCCGCTGTCGATCGCCTCCTTGGCCGCCCGCACGGCGTACGGCGCCGCCTGGGCGAACTGTCGCGCCCAGGTCAGCGCCTCGGCGTACGGGTCCTCGACCACGCGGTCGACGAGCCCGATCGCCAGGGCCTCCTCGGCGTCGACGAACCGGCCGGTGAAGATGATGTCCTTGGCCCGGCTCGGCCCCACCAGCCGCGCCAGCCGCTGCGTGCCACCCGCACCCGGGATGATGCCGAGCAGCACCTCGGGCTGACCGAAGACGGCCTTCGGCGAGGCGAACCGAAGGTCGGCGGCCAGGCTCAGCTCGCAGCCACCGCCCAGCGCGTAGCCGGTGACGGCCGCGACCGTCGGCTTGGGGATCTGCGCCAGGGCGGTGATCGCCGCCTGCACCCCGGCCGAGCGATCGACCATCTCGGCATAGGACAGCTGGGCCATCTCCTTGACGTCGTTGCCGGCCGCCAGCAGCCGCTCGCCGCCGTACAGGACGACCGCCCGGATCTCGGGGCTGGCGGTGGCCGCCTCGGCCGCGGCCCGGAGCTCGGCCTGCACCTGGAAGCTGATCGCGTTCATCGTGGGCCGGTCGAGCCGCAGCGTCGCGACCCCGTCGGCCACCTCGAGACGGACGAACTCGCCGGTGTACTCACCAGTACCAGTCATGGAGCCGACCCTAGGGCATATCCGGAGGGCCTGGCCTGCGGGCCGATCCGCAAGAATGCTCCGAGTGGAACCCGGTATCTGGAGCAAGCTCGGCGAGTCCGCCACCGTCTGGCCGGGGCGCAACTGGCCCCTCGGTGCGGAGTGGACCGAGCAATGGACGAACTTCGCCGTCTACGCACCCAACGCCACAGCGGTGTGGTTGTGCCTGTTCTCGGACGGGTCCGACGGGTCGGTCGAGGAGGTGGAGACCCGCTACCGGCTGACCGAGCAGTCGCTGGGGATCTGGCACGGCCGGCTGCCCGGCATCCGACCCGGCCAGCGCTACGGCTACCGCGCCGACGGCCCCTGGGACCCGGCCCAGGGTCACCGGTTCAACGTCAACAAGCTGCTGCTCGACCCGTACGCGCTGGCGACCTCGGGAACCATCCGCAACGAGCAGGCGCTGTTCGGCTACGACTGGGACGACCCAACCCAACTCGACCCGACCGACTCGGCGCCGGTGACGGCCCGCTCGGTGGTCATCGACCCGGCCTTCGACTGGGAGGGCGACACCCCGATGCGGGTGCGGTGGCGCGACAGCGTCATCTACGAGCTCCACGTCAAGGGCTTCACCCACCTGCACGACCGCGTGCCCGAGGAGTTGCGCGGCACGTACGCCGGCCTGGCCACACCGGCGGTCGTCGACTACCTCAAGGACCTCGGCATCACGGCGGTCGAGCTGCTCCCGGTGCACCAGTTCTTCTCCGAGCCCGCGCTGCTGGACCGCGGCCTGGTCAACTACTGGGGCTACAACACCGTCTCCTACTTCGCCCCGGACGCCGCCTACAGCGCCTCCGGCGACCGCGGGGGCCAGGTGACCGAGTTCAAGCAGATGGTCAAGGCGCTGCACCGAGCCGGGATCGAGGTCATCCTCGACGTGGTCTACAACCACACCGCCGAGGCCGGCCCGCTCGGGCCGACGATCTCCTTCCGCGGGCTGGACGACCGGGGGTTCTACAAGCGCGTGATCCCGCCGGTCCCGACCGGCGGCGGCGACTTCGCGCCCGGCTTCGACGACACCTACTGGGACGTCACCGGCTGTGGCAACACGGTCAACAGCTGGGACGACCTCGCCCTGCGGCTCATCCTGGACTCGCTGCGCTACTGGGTCACCGAGATGCACGTCGACGGGTTCCGCTTCGACCTCATGCCCGCACTGTGCCGCACCGGCTACGAGATCGACTTCCACAACGCGCTGCTGATCGCGATCGGCCAGGACCCGGTGCTGCGGCACGTCAAGCTGATCGCCGAGCCGTGGGACGCCTCCATGGACGGCTATCTGGTCGGCCGGATGCCGCCGCCGTGGGTGGAGTGGAACGACCAGTTCCGCGACACGATCCGCGACTACTGGCGCGGCCGCTCGGGGGGCGTGCGCAACGTCGCCACCCGCCTCGCCGGGTCCTCGGACCTGTACGCCGACGACGGCCGCTCGGCGTACAACTCGGTCAACTTCATCACCGCCCACGACGGCTTCACCGTGCGCGACCTCGTCTCCTACGAGCGCAAGCACAACGAGGCCAACGGCGAGGACAACCGTGACGGCAGCGACAACAACCGCTCCTGCAACCACGGCGTCGAGGGCGAGACCGACGACGGCGCTATCACCGCCCTGCGCCGCCGCCAGGCCGCCAACCTGATGGTCACCCTGTGCCTCGCCAACGGCGTACCGATGATCGTGGCGGGCGACGAGCGCGGACGCACCCAGCGGGGCAACAACAACGCCTACTGCCAGGACAACGAGATCTCCTGGATCGACTGGCGCCCCGACGACGCGTGGCTGGACGTCTACGAGATCACCAAGACCGCGCTGCGGCTGCGCCGTCAGCACCCGGTGCTGCGCCAGCGGCACTGGTTCGAGGGCAAGCCGACGATCCTGGGTGGCCCCAAGGACATCGTGTGGCTGCACCCGACCGGCCGTGAGATGGCGGATGCGGACTGGGCCGACACCGGGCTCGCCACCGTCGGGTCGTTCCTGACCGGCTCACCGCTGCGCTCGCCCGGGCCGCACGGGGAGCAGCAGATCGACCACTCCTTCCTGCTGTGGAGCAACGCCGCCGACCAGCCGGTCGAGGTGACCCTGCCGGTCAACGAGTGGGTGCACGCCGGCGAGGTGGTGCTCTCGACCGACCCGAGCATCGCCGAGGGCACGACGGTGACCTCCGGGGAGCGGCTGGAGCTCGGGCCGAAGACCTACCTCGTGCTGCGCTCGCTCGACCGCTGAGGAAGCGCGGGCGAGCGCGGGCGATCAGGCGATCGCCACCAGGCCGAGCTCGGCGGCCGAGGCGAGATGGGCGTTGCGCGGCACGACGCGGACCGTGTAGCCGAACGAGCCGGGCCGGTCCAGCGCGACGGTGCCGGCGAAGCAGTAGCGACCACCGTCGTAGGTCTCGACGAGCTCCAGCGGCGTCAACGCGGAGGCGACGATGCAGTCGTTGTCGTCGGTGCGTCCGTGCACCAGCTGCACCTCCACGTCCTCGGGGGTGAGGGCACCCAGCGCCACATAGGCCCGTACCTCGAGGCTCGCGCCGACCTCGGGATGCCGCGGGGCGGTGCCCTCGACGTGCTCCACCCGTACGGTGGCCCAGGCCGCGCGGACGCGCTGCTTCCAGGCGGCCAGCTCGCGTGCCTCGCCGTACCCGTCCGCCTGCGTGCGGTCGACGAGCGAGTGCACCGCCGATGCCGCGGGGGCGTAGAGCTCGCGGACGTAGTCGCGCACCATCCGGGTGGCCAGCACCTTCGGGCCCAGGGACTTCAGGGTGTGGCGCATCATCTCGACCCAGCGCACCGGCACGCCGTCCTCGCCGCGGTCGTAGAACCGGGGCGCCACCTCGTGCTCGATCAGGTCGTAGAGCGAGGCGGCCTCGAGGTCGTCGCGCCGGTCCTGGTCCAGCGACTCCCCCGACGCCGTCGACGGGTCGGCCGTCGGGATCGCCCAGCCGTTGTCGCCGTCGTACCACTCGTCCCACCAGCCGTCGAGGATGGAGAGGTTGAGCCCACCGTTGAGCGCGGCCTTCATGCCCGAGGTGCCGCAGGCCTCGTAGGGGCGCAACGGGTTGTTCAGCCACACGTCGCAGCCGGGGTAGAGCGGCTGGGCCATCCCGATGTCGTAGTTGGGCAGGTAGACGATGCGGTGCCGGATCGAGGGGTCGTCCGCGAGCCGGACGATGTCCTGGATCAGCTTCTTGCCGCCGTCGTCGGCGGGATGGGCCTTGCCCGCGATCACCAGCTGGACCGGCCGCTCCGGATCCAGCAGCAGCCGGCGCAGGCGCTCGGGGTCGCGCAGCATCAGCGTCAGTCGCTTGTACGACGCGGCCCGGCGCGCGAAGCCGATGGTCAGCACCTCCGGATCCAGCGCCTGGTCGATCCAGGTGAGCTCGGCCGAGGCCAGGCCCCGCCGGCGGTAGGAGGCGTGCAGCCGCCGGCGGGCGTCCTCGACCAGCCGCGCCCGCAGCGTGCGCTTGGTGGCGAAGACGCGCTCGGCGGGCACCTTGTCCACCGCGGCCCAGAATGCGTCGGTGTCGTCGCTGGCGGGGTCGGCGCCCTCCGCCTGGGCCAGCGCGAAGAACTCCCGGGCCACCCAGCTGGGTGCGTGCACGCCGTTGGTGATCGAGCCGATCGGCACCTCCGCCTCGTCGAAGGCCGGCCACAGCCCGTTGAACATCTCCCGGCTGACGTGGCCGTGCAGCTGGGAGACACCGTTGGCGCGCTGGGCCAGCCGGAAGCCCATCACCGCCATGTTGAACACACCGGGGTCGCCGCCCTCGTAGTCCTCGCTGCCGAAGGCCAGCACCCGCGCCAGCGGCACCCCGGGAACGGCGCCACCGCCCTCGGCGAAGTACTGCTCGATCAGCGTCCGCGGGAACCGGTCGATCCCGGCAGGCACCGGCGTGTGGGTGGTGAAGACAGTCGAGGCGCGACCCACCTCCAGCGCGGTGTCGAAGTCCAGCCGCGGGCCGTCGGGGTCGGTGGTCAGCTCGCGGATGCGTTCCAGCCCCAGGAAGCCGGCGTGGCCCTCGTTGGTGTGGAAGACCTCGGGGGCGGGCGCACCGGTCAGCCGGCTGTAGACGCGCAGCGCCCGCACGCCCCCGACGCCGAGCAGCAGCTCCTGGCGCAGTCGGTGCTCGGAGTTCCCGCCGTACAGGCGATCGGTCACCTCCCGCAGGCCCTCGCTGTTCTCCTCGACGTCGGCGTCGAGCATCAGCAGCGGGACACGGCCCACCGAGGCGACCCAGATCCGTGCGGTGAGCGTCTGCCCGTCGGGCAGGTCGATGGTGACGGTGGCGCGCTGGCCGTCCGGCTCGCGCAGTGCCGCGATCGGCAGCCCGGCCGGGTCGAGCACCGGGTAGGACTCCTGCTGCCAGCCCTCGCGGGAGAGCCCCTGGCTGAAGTAGCCGTGCTTGTAGAGCAGGCCCACCCCGATGACCGGCACGCCCAGGTCGCTGGCCGCCTTGAGGTGGTCGCCCGCCAGGATGCCGAGGCCGCCGGAGTACTGCGGCAGCACCGCCGCCACGCCGAACTCCGGGGAGAAGTAGCCGATCGCCGCGGGTCCGCCCTGCTCGGACCCGATGACCGACCGCTGGTACCAGCGGTCCTCGGTCAGGTAGCGGTCCAGGTCGCGCTGGGCCTCCCGGAGTCGGTCGAGGAAGACCTCGTCGGCCGCGAGCTCGTCCAAGCGGCTGCGGGAGACCTCTCCCAGCAGCCGGACCGGATCATGCTCCACCTGCTGCCACAGCTGTGGATCGACCGCCGCGAAGACGTCCTGCGCCGGCCCGTGCCAGGACCAGCGCAGGTTGCCGGCGAGGGTGCCGAGCGCCGAGAGGGGCTCGGGCAGGACAGGACGGACCGTGAAACGACGGATCGCGCGCATACCTCGAAACTAACGCAGGATCGCCAGATGTCGAGGCGTGTGACGCGATCAGTCCAGGCTGGCCAGCAGGTCCAGCACCCGCTGGCGGATCTCGTCGCGGATCGGCCGGACCGACGCGATGCCCAACCCGGCCGGATCCTCGAGCGGCCAGTCCTCGTAGCGCGTGCCGGGGAAGAACGGGCACGCGTCACCACACCCCATCGTGACCACGACGTCGGCCTGCCGGACCGCCGCGTCGGTGATCACCGTGGGTTGCTCCCCGGCGATGTCGATGCCGACCTCGGCCATCGCGGCGACAGCTGTCGGGTTGATCCGATCGGCCGGCAGGGAGCCCGCCGAGAGCACCTGCACCCGATCACCTCCCAGCGCGCGCAGGAAGCCCGCCGCCATCTGGGAACGGCCGGCGTTGTGCACGCAGACGAACAGCACGGTGGCGGTCATCGGGACTCCTGGGGATGGAGGAAGCGGATCAGGACGAGGGCCAGCGCACCGCCCAGCACCTGGGCGAGCAGGAACGGCGGCACGCTCGCCGGCGCGATGCCGGCGAAGCTGTCGGAGAGCGACCGCGCGATCGTCACGGCCGGGTTGGCGAACGAGGTCGAGGAGGTGAACCAGTACGCCGCCGCGATGTAGGCGCCGACCGCCATCGCCACCGACTCCAGATGGGTACGGCGCAGTGCCCCGTGGATGACCAGCATCAGGCCGACCGTCGCCACCACCTCGGCGAACAGGTGCGCGCCCGACGCCCGATGGTGGTGCGAGACGCTCACCGCCGAGAGGCCGAACATGAGGTTCGCGCCCACCGCGCCGAGCAGCCCGCCGACCAGCTGCGCGAGGACCAGCAGCACCGCCTCGGCGAGCCAGAGCCGGCCCAGTGCCATCTCGACGAGGGTCACGACCGGGTTGAAGGCCGCCGAGACCGAACCGAAGGCGATCACCAGGGCGACCAGCGCGGCACCGGTCGCCAGCGAGTTCTCCAGCAGCTGCAGACCGACGTCGTCCGGCGAGAGCCGCTGGGCCATCACGCCCGAGCCGACGACGGCTGCCACCAGGAACGCCGTGCCGAGCAGCTCGGCCACCGCGCGACGGTAGAGGTAGATCACCGTCACATCCTCCCGGCTGGCGCCGGGCGCCCGCATGGTCGGGCCCGGTTCTGGATAGTTTGGGTGCATGGTCGGACGCATACCCGTCATGGACGTCATGCCCCTCGTCGACCGCGGCCGCCACCCCGCGAAGGCGACGCTCGGCGAGCCCTTCCCGGTTCGGGCGACCGTGTTCCGGGAGGGCCACGATCTGCTCGGCTGCGAGGTGGTCGCCATCGACCCCGCTGGCGGGCGCCGGCCTCCCGCCCGGATGCGCCTGATCGCACCGGGGACGGACCGGTACGAGGCCTGGGTGACCCCGGACCAGGAGGGCGCCTGGACCTTCGAGGTGCAGGCCTGGTCCGACCCGCTGGCCACGTGGCTGCACGACGCGCCGATCAAGATCGAGGCCGGCGTCGACGTCGAGCTGATGTTCACCGAGGGCCGGCTCCTGCTGGACGAGGTGGAGGTCGAGGTCGCCGACGAGACCGATCGGCAGGTCCTGGAGAGCGCGCTGGACGCGTGCGGGGACCCGACCCGGCCGGTCGAGGCGCGGCTCGCGGCGATCACCTCCCCCGAGCTCGCCCGGGTGCTGTACGAGAACCCCCTGCGCCAGCTGCTCAGCACCGAGGGGCCCTTCCCCGTGTACGCCGACCGGCCGCGCGCACTGTTCGGCAGCTGGTACGAGTTCTTCCCGCGATCGGAGGGTGCGACCGCAGACCCGAAGACCGGACGGCTGCGCAGTGGCACGTTCCGCACCGCCGCGAAGCGCCTGGACGCGGTGGCGGCGATGGGCTTCGACGTGCTCTACCTGCCTCCCATCCACCCGATCGGCGAGGTCAACCGCAAGGGTCCCAACAACGCCGTGATGGATCCCCCGGGCCCGGCGCCGGCGGAGTGGACCGGCAGCCCCTGGGCGATCGGTTCCCGGCACGGCGGCCACGACGCGATCCACCCCGAGCTCGGCACGTTCAAGGACTTCGACGCCTTCGTGGCCCGGGCGAACAAGCTGGGCCTGGAGATCGCGCTGGACCTGGCGCTGCAATGTGCGCCCGACCACCCCTGGGTGGCGGCACACCCCGAGTGGTTCACCACCCGTGCCGACGGCACCATCGCCTACGCGGAGAACCCGCCGAAGAAGTACCAGGACATCTACCCGGTCAACTTCGACAACGACCCCGACGGCATCTTCACCGAGGTGCTGCGCGTGGTCCGGCTGTGGATGGCCCACGGCGTACGGATCTTCCGGGTGGACAACCCGCACACCAAGCCGCTGGCGTTCTGGGAGCGGCTGCTGGCCGAGGTCCGGGCCACCGACCCCGACGTGCTCTTCCTCTCCGAGGCGTTCACCCGCCCGGCGATGATGCACGGGCTGGGCGCGATCGGCTACCACCAGTCCTACACCTACTTCACCTGGCGCAACGAGAAGACCGAGATCGAGGACTACCTGCGCGAGGTGTCGAGCGAGTCCGACCACCTCATGCGGCCGAACTTCTTCGTCAACACTCCCGACATCCTGCACGCCTTCCTGCAGTACGGCGGCCCCGCGGCCTTCAAGATCCGCGCCACCCTGGCGGCCATGGCCTCGCCGAGCTGGGGTGTCTACGCGGGGTACGAGCTGTTCGAGCACGTCGCCGTCCGCCCGGGCAGCGAGGAGTACCTGGACTCGGAGAAGTACCAGCTGCGCCCGCGCGACTGGGCGGCGGCAGCGGCCGAGGAGCGCACCCTGGCGCCCTACCTCACCCGTCTCAACGCGCTGCGCCGCGAGCACCCCGCCCTCCAGCTGTTGCGCAACATCACCGTCCACAGCAGCGACGACGACCACGTGCTCTGCTTCTCCAAGACCGCCGGCTCCGACACCGTCATCGTGGTGATCAACCTCGACCCGCACGGAACGCGCGAGACGACCGTCCACCTCGATCCGGCGGACCTGGGCGTGGCGGGCGAGTACTACGCCGTCCACGACGAGATCAGCGGGCAGGATTGGACCTGGGGCCGGGACAACTACGTCCGGCTCGACCCGGGCCATGAGTCCGCCCACATCCTCACCGTCAGGAGCAGCCTTTGAGCGCGCAGTCGCTGCCACCCGTCCCGAGCCCGTCCATCGTGGAGGCACCGATCACCAGCCAGCCCATCTCGATCCAGCCCGAATGGTTCAAGACAGCCGTCTTCTACGAGGTCCTGGTCCGCTCGTTCAAGGACTCCAACGGCGACGGCACCGGCGACTTCCGCGGCCTGAGCGAGAAGCTCGACTACCTGCAGTGGCTCGGGGTGGACTGCCTGTGGCTGCCGCCGTTCTTCCCCAGCCCGCTGCGCGACGGCGGGTACGACGTCGCCGACTACACCGGCGTGCTGCCCGAGGTCGGCACGGTCGAGGACTTCCACGCGTTCCTCGACGCAGCCCACGAGCGCGGCATCCGGGTGATCATCGACTTCGTCATGAACCACACCAGCGACCAGCACCCGTGGTTCCAGGCCTCGCGGGAGGACCCCGAGGGCCCCTACGGCGACTTCTACGTCTGGTCCGACTCCGACGAGCTCTACCAGGAGGCTCGGATCATCTTCGTCGACACCGAGCCGTCCAACTGGACGTGGGACCCGGTGCGCCAGCAGTACTTCTGGCACCGGTTCTTCTCCCACCAGCCGGACCTCAACTTCGACAACCCGGCCGTCCACGACGCGATCATGGACGCGTTGCGCTTCTGGCTCGACATGGGCATCGACGGCTTCCGCCTCGACGCCGTGCCCTATCTCTACGAGCGGCCTGGCACCAACGGCGAGAACCTCCCCGAGACCCACGAGATGCTGAAGAAGGTCCGCAAGATCGTCGACGACGAGTACCCCGACCGGGTGCTGCTGTGCGAGGCGAACCAGTGGCCGGCCGACGTGGTCGAGTACTTCGGCGATCCGGAGGTCGGCGGCGACGAGTGCCATATGGCCTTCCACTTCCCGGTGATGCCGCGCATCTTCATGGCCGTACGGCGCGAGTCCCGCTACCCGATCTCGGAGATCCTGGAGCAGACCCCGCCGATCCCGGCCGGCTGCCAGTGGGGCATCTTCCTGCGCAACCACGACGAGCTGACCCTGGAGATGGTCACCGACGAGGATCGCGACTACATGTGGGGCGAGTACGCCAAGGACCCACGGATGAAGGCCAACATCGGCATCCGCCGCCGGCTGGCCCCGCTGCTGGACAACGATCTCAACCAGATCGAGCTCTTCACCGCGCTCCTCCTCAGCCTGCCCGGCTCGCCGGTGCTGTACTACGGTGACGAGATCGGGATGGGCGACAACATCTGGCTGGGTGACCGCGACGGCGTACGCACCCCCATGCAGTGGTCCGGCGACCGCAACGCCGGCTTCTCCACGGCCAACCCGGGCAAGCTCGACCGCCCGCTGGTGATGGACCCCGTCTACGGCTACCAGGCGGTCAACGTCGAGGCGCAGATGGAGGATCAGTCCTCGTTGCTGCGCTGGACCCAGCGGATGATCCACGCCCGCAAGCAGCACCCGGCGTTCGGTCTGGGGACCTTCCACGACCTGGGCGGCACCAACCCGTCGGTGCTGGCCTACAGCCGCGACCTCGAGCACCCCGACGGCCGCACCGAGGTGATCGTGTGCGTCAACAACCTCTCGCGCTTCCCCCAGCCGACCGAGATCGACCTGCGCCGCTTCGAGGGCAAGCAGCTCGTCGAGGTGCTGGGCGGAGTCTCCTTCCCCGTCATCGGCGAGCTGCCGTATCTCCTGACGCTGGGTGGGTACGGGTTCTACTGGTTCCGACTCGTCGATCCCGTCGAGCCGACCGAGGAGGGAGCGCTGCTGTGACGGACGTACCGCCGAGCACTACCGAGGCCGGATCCGAGGGGAACGGCCTCCCGGCCCCGACCCCCGAGGCGAGGAGGCTCGACCCCAAGGTCTTCGTCGACTACTTGGGCCGAACCCGCTGGTTCGGCGGCAAGGGCCGCCCGTTCAGCGTCGGCGCCATCCTGGTCGTGGGCGAGGTGCCCGGCCGGGTGGAGAACAGCCCCTACGTGGTGATCCACCTCGTCGAGGTCCGCTTCGAGGACGCCGAGGGCGGCAGCGATCTGTACCAGATCCCGCTGGCCTTCTACGAGCACCCGCAGGGCCGGCTCGACCACGCCTTCGTCGGCTGGTGGCAGGACCCGGACTACGGCTGGGTGCACGCCTACGACGCGCTGCACGACCGTGAGGCGATGGCGTGCTGGCACCGGGCGTTCCACGCCGCGAGCAGCGGCCACATCGACGCCGACAGCGACCTGCAGTTCCACCGGCTGCCGGGGCACGACCTGGACCTCGAGGCGCACTCGACGCTCTTCTCCGGGCAGCAGTCGAACTCCTCGGTCGCGTACGGCGAGGACGCCATCATGAAGGTGTTCCGCAAGGTCACCCCCGGGGTGAACCCCGACATCCAGATCCACGAGGTGCTGACCAACGTCCAGAGCACCCACATCGCCGACCTCTACGGCTGGCTGGACGCGGTCGTCGACCTCGGCGAGGGGCCCACCACCGTCCAGCTGGCGATGCTGCAGCGGTTCCTGCGCACCGCCAGCGACGGCTGGGACCTGGCGCTGGCCTCGGTGCGCAACCTCTTCGCCGATCCCGAGGTGCACGCCTCGGAGTCGGGCGGCGACTTCGCCGCCGAGGCCGCCCGGCTGGGCGAGGCGCTGGCGGAGGTGCACCGCGACCTGGCGACCCACTTCCCGGTCGAGCACCGCGGCCGGGACGCGGCGATCGCGCTCGCCGCCGCGATGCGGGCACGGCTGGAGACCGCGATGGCCGCCGTACCCGAGCTCGCGCCGTACGGCGAGGCCCTCGGGGCGGTCTTCGACCGGGTCGCGGACCTGGAGGAGCTGGACGTGCAGCGGATCCACGGCGACCTCCACCTGGGTCAGACGCTGCGCACGTCCCTGGGCTGGAAGATCGTCGACTTCGAGGGCGAGCCGGCCAAGCCGCTGGCCGAGCGGCTGCTGCCCGATTCGCCGTGGCGTGACGTCGCCGGGATGCTGCGCTCCTTCGACTACGCACCGCACGCCGTGCTGCACCAACAACCCGACGACCCGGGCACCACCTCGGACCTCGAGGAGATGCTGGCCAACCGGGCCGACGAATGGGCCAACCGGGCCCGCAATCACTTCGTGGTGGCCTACGGCGGGGACCTGACGCGCGAGCAGCGCATCCTGCTCGACGCCTATGTCGCCGACAAGGCCGTGTACGAGACCGTCTACGAGGCGCGCAACCGCCCCAGCTGGATCGACATCCCGTTGGCAGCGGTCGCGCGGATCGGAGCTTCATGACCACCGTGCCCGTGATGCCCATCCCCACCGACGAGCTGGCCATGATCGTGGCCGGCGAGCACCGCAGTCCGCACGGGGTGCTCGGCGCCCATCCGCACGCCGGCGGGATCACCGTCCGGGCGCTCAAGCCGCTCGCCGAGTCGGTGGTGGTGCGCTGGCCCGGCGGCGAGGCCGCGCTGACCCACGAGCACGACGGCGTCTGGGTGGGCGTGCTGCCGCTGGCCGACGTGCCGGACTACCGCCTGGCGGTGACCTACGCGGGCGAGGAGCACGTCGTCGACGACCCGTACCGGTTCCTGCCGAGCATCGGCGAGCTGGACCTGCACCTGTTCAACGAGGGCCGGCACGAGGAGCTGTGGCGCGCCCTCGGCGCGCGCATCCACCGCTACGACGGCCCGGCCGGTCCGGTGAGCGGCACCTCGTTCACGGTGTGGGCGCCCAACGCCCGCGGCGTACGGCTCAAGGGCGACTTCAACTCCTGGGACGGCCGCGAGCACCCCATGCGGATGCTCGCCGAGTCCGGCGTCTGGGAGATCTTCGTGCCCGATGTCGGCACCGGCGCGCACTACAAGTTCATCATCCTCGGCGCCGACGGACAGTGGTCCGAGCGGGCCGACCCGATGGCGACGTACGCCGAGGTGCCGCCGGCCACCTCCTCGGTGGTGTGGGAGTCGTCCTACACCTGGGACGACGACGCGTGGCAGAGCGCACGCCCTCGACGCCAGGGCGTCGACCAGCCGATGTCGATCTACGAGGTGCACCTCGGCTCGTGGCGACGCGGGCTTTCCTATCGCGACCTGGCCGAGGAGCTCGTCGGCTACGTCGCCGACCTCGGCTTCACGCACGTCGAGCTGATGCCGGTGATGCAGCACCCGTACGGCGGCAGCTGGGGCTATCACGTCACCGGCTACTTCGCGCCGGACAGCCGGTTCGGCAACCCCGACGACTTCAAGTACCTGGTCGACCGGCTGCACCAGGCCGGTATCGGCGTGATCCTGGACTGGGTGCCGGGCCACTTCGCCACCGACCCGTGGGCGTTGGCCCGCTTCGACGGCACCCCGCTCTACGAGCACCCGGACCCCCGCCGGGGCTGGCACGCCGAGTGGGGCTCGCACATCTTCGACTTCGGCCGGCGCGAGGTGCGCAACTTCCTCTACTCCAACGCCGTCTACTGGCTCGAGGAGTTCCATGCCGACGGGCTGCGGGTGGACGGCGTGGCCTCGATGCTCTACCTGGACTACGGCCGTGGCCACGGCGAGTGGCTGCCGAACGAGCACGGCGGCCGCGAGCACCTGGAGGCGGTGCAGTTCCTGCAGGAGATGAACGCCACCGCCTACAAGCGCTCCCCCGGGATCGCCACGATCGCCGAGGAGTCCACGGCCTGGCCCGGCGTGACCGGACCGACCGACGCCGGTGGCCTGGGCTTCGGGTTCAAGTGGAACATGGGCTGGATGCACGACACGCTCGACTACCTGCGTCACGACCCGGTGCACCGCGCCTATCACCATCACGAGATGACGTTCGGGCTCAGCTACGCCTGGTCGGAGAACTACGTGCTGCCGCTCTCGCACGACGAGGTGGTGCACGGCAAGGGCTCGCTGCTGCGCAAGATGCCGGGCGATCGCTGGCAGCAGCTGGCGAACCTGCGCGCCTACTTCGGCTTCATGTGGGCGCATCCGGGCAAGCAGCTGCTCTTCATGGGCAGCGAGTTCGCCCAGGAGTCGGAGTGGGCCGAGTCGCGCGAGCTCGACTGGTGGCTGCTCGAGCACCCCGAGCACCGCGGCGTGCAGGCGGTCATCCGTGACCTCAACGCGCTCTACCGGGACACGCCGGCGCTGTGGTCGCGCGACGACGAGCCGGAGAGCTTCGCGTGGCTCATCGCCGACGACACCGCCAACAACGTCTACGCCTTCACCCGCTTCGCGTCCACGGGTCCGGATGCGGAGGGCAGCGCCTCGCCGCTGGTCTGCATCGCCAACTTCTCCCCCGTCCCGCAGCACGGCTACGTGCTCGGCCTGCCCGCCGAGGGCGTGTGGGAGGAGGTGCTCAACACCGACGCCGACGCCTACGGCGGTTCGGGTGCGGGCAACCTCGGCTCGGTGCGGGCGGAGGTGGGCGACTCGCACGGTCAGCCCGCCCGCGCCTCGATCACGATCCCGCCGCTCGCGACGGTCTGGCTGCGCCGAGCGGGAGCGGAGGTGGACCCGCCGGAGCCTGAGGGCGCCGCTACAGTGACCGCATGACCGACCAGCCGCTGACGACCGTCGAGACCGTCGGCGACGGGGTCGCGCGGATCGCCTGGGCCGCCACGGAGCCGGTCGACGTCGTACGCCGCGAGGTGGCCTCGGCGCTGCTCACCCACGCCCGGGTGGAGGCACTCGTCGACCCGGAGGACGCCCAGGCGCAGCGGACCGCCACCTGGTCGGGGATGCGACGCGAGGGACTGATGCGCGGGGTGACGATCGAGGGCTCCGCGGTGGATCGGATCGTCTACGCCCGCCTCGCCAGTGACCTGCCGCTGCAGGAGCCGGAGGGCTTCCGCGCGATCTTGAACTCGTTCCTGCCACGCAAGCGCGCGATCGGGCAGATGCTGGTGCGCGACGGCGAGGACAGGGTGCTCCTGTGCCAGCTGACCTACAAGCAGGACTGGGACCTGCCGGGTGGCGTGGTGGAGGTCGACGAGTCCCCGCGCGCCGGCGTGACCCGTGAGCTCGAGGAGGAGCTCGGCCTCACGATCCCCGCCGGTGAGCTGCTGCTCACCGACTGGCTGCCCCCGTGGAGCGGCTGGGAGGACGCCCTGTGCCTGGTCTTCGACGGTGGCGTCCACGACGCCTCGCTGCTCGAGCGCATCGTCCGCGAGGAGCGGGAGATCCGCTCCGTCGCGTTCAAGTCCCTCGACGAGGTCCGCGAGCTGGCCGCGGACTTCACCACCCGCCGGATCGAGTCGGCGCTGGCGCGAGCGCACGGCCACGGGTCGCCGTTCACCGAGAGCGGCCGGTCCTAGCGGCTCGTCGTCCGCGTCACCGCGACACCTCAGCGCGCGCCACCACCGCACGGGGCGCGTGCCGCCGCAGCACGCCCTGCGCGATCAGCACGCCCAGGATCAGCAGCGCGCCACCGGCGAGCTCGGCGCCGTTGGGCACCTCTCCCCGCAACGGCCAGGCCGTCGCTGCGGCGACCACCGGGGCGAGCAGCACCCACGGCACCACAGCCGAGGACGGATTGCGAGCGAGCAGGGTGTTGAAGATGCCGTAGCCGACCAGCGAGGCGAGCACGGTGGTGTAGACGGTGGAGAGCACGGCGTGCCAGCCGAACGCCTGCAGCCCCTCGCCCACGGCATGCGGGCCGTCGAGGACCAACGAGAGCGCCAGCAGCGGCACGGGGACGACGAGGGCCGACCAGACGGTGAGCGAGAGACCACCGCCGCTGATCCGAGCGGCCCGGGACACGACGTTGCCGATCGCCCACGACACGGCGGCCGCGAGGCACAGCAACAGCGCCCCGGCCGGTACGTGACCGCCTCGGCCCCACCCCACGATCAGCAGGCCGAGGGCGCCGAGCAGCACCCCGGCCATCTGCGCCACCGACGGGCGCTCACGCAGCGCTCCCGCCGCCAGCACCACGGTGAGGACCACCTGCGCCTGCAGCACGAGCGCCGCCAGTCCCGGCGGCATGCCGGCATGCATCGAGGCGTAGAGGAAGCCGAACTGGCCCAGGCTCATGAAGATCCCGACCGCTGCCACCGTCCGCCACCGTGCCTGCGGCCGCGGCACCAGGAAGCAGGCCGGCAGGGCGACGAAGGTGAAGCGGATCGCCGCGAACAGCAGCGGCGGCACGCCGCCCATCCCCCAGTCGATCACCACGAAGTTGAAGCCCCATACGGAGGCGACCAGTGCGGCGAGGAGTGAGTCACGACGGCTCATGGACCTATCGTGGCCGAACGAGACCTTGTAGCACCAGCGAATAGAACTGCATCCCATTCGGTAGCATCACTTCATGATCGATCTGGATGCCCTCGTCTCGCTGCGAGCCGTCGCCACCCACGGCTCGGTCGTCGCGGCGGCCGAAGCGCTCGGCTTCACCCCGAGCGCTGTCTCGCAGCAGATCAAGCGACTGGAGCGCAGCAGCGGCGTCCCCGTCCTGGAGCGGGTGGGGCGCGGCGTGATGCTGACCCGGCACGGCCGTCACCTCGTCGACCGCGGGACCCGTCTGCTCGCCGACCTCGAGGAACTCGAGGCGGGCCTGCACCGCCAGGCCGCGACGGTGGCGGGCGACGTCAGGCTGACAGCGTTCTCCACGGCGATGCGCGGGCTGGTGGCGCCGACCCTGCCGCCCGTCCTCGACGCGCACCCGACGCTCGAGGTCGCCCTCGCCGAGCGCGAGCCGTGGGACACGATCGACCTGGTGGCCCGCGGCGAGTCCGATCTCGGCCTGGTACACAGTTGGGGCGACGTACCGCTCCAGATCCCCGACCATGTCGTCGCGACCCGGATCGGCACCGACCTGGCGGACGTGATCATGCGCGCGGACCACCCGCTGGCACGGCAGCCCGCCGTCACGCCCGCGGACCTGGTCGACGAGGGCTGGATCGCCACCCCCGAGGGCACCATCTGCCGGCAGTGGCTCAACCGGATGTACGTCGGCACCGGCCGGCTGCCGCGCATCGCGCACGTCGCGATGGAGTTCGACTCCCATCTTGCCCTGGTGGGCGCGGGCCTGGGCATCGCGCTGGTACCGCGGCTGGGTCGGGCCACCCTGGCCGCCGACCTGGTCGCCGTACGGGCCAACGATCCGGTGCCGACCCGCAGCGTCCTGGCACTGCACCGGCGCAGCATGACCGACTCCCCTGCCATCACCGCGCTGCTCGACGCGCTCCTCGAGGCCGGAGGACGGTTGTGACCCCTAGGGGTCACAACCACACGCTGGGGGGCAAAGCTTTGCCCGACAACATGCGGTTCTGACCCTCAGGGGTCACAACCGTCGCAGGCTCAGAAGAGCGCGGAGGCCAGCGCCTGCCGGCCCTTCAGCACCCGCGGGTCCTCGTTCCCGACGGCGCCGAAGAGACCGATGAGGTGCTCGCGGGCCTTGTTCCGCTCGTCCCCGGCGCTGCGCGCCACCAGCCCGACCAGGCGGTTGAAGGCGTCCTCGACGTGGCCGCCGAGCAGGTCCAGATCGGCACAGAGCGTCTGCGCGTCCACGTCGTCGGGGTCGGCCGCCGCGGCTGCCCGGGCGGCGTTGAGGTCGACGCCGCGGGTGCGCTGCAGCACCTTCGCCATCGCCAGGCCGGCGGCCGCCTCGCTGTCGGCGGGGTTGGCGTCCACGAGCTTCTGGTACTCCGCGACGGCTCTGTCGATGTCGCCCTCGCCGAGCGCCTCCTGTGCCGCGGCGTAGCGCGGATCCAGCGCCTCCTCCTCACCCTCGCCGACCTCGGCTCGACGGGGCTGGTGCCGCCCGCTGAGACCCGAGACCGTCAGCTGCTGGGAGACCTGGGTCAGCATCGTCCGCAGCTCCTCGATCGGGACGATGTCCTGCAGCAGCGGCTGCGGCCGGCCGTCGATGACGCCGACGAGGAGCGGGATCGAGGGGATCTGCATCGCCTGGGCGATCTCGGGCGCGGCGTCGATGTCGACCAGCCCGACCAGGAACCGGCCCTCGAACTCGTCGGAGAGCTGGCGCAGGTCGTGCGCCATGGTCGCCGATTCGGGCATCCGGGTGGCGGAGTAGAACATCAGCAGGACAGGCGCCGTCATCGACGCCTCGAGCGTGGTCTGGAAGTTGTCGCGGCTCAGCTCGACGCTGTACGCCGAGCCGCCCGTGGCCGGTGTCCCGCCGGTGACACCGCCGGCCTGGCCGCTCCCCAGCGCGCTGCCGGGCACCCCGCCGGGTGCGCCGCCGGCCGCCGGCTGAGCGGGGCGCTTCAGCGCGCCGAGGTCGATCGCTCCGGGACGGGAGAAGGGCTGCTGCGTCATGCCCCGATTCTAGGGGCGACGCCCTCCGGACCGGGTCGGGGCCTGATCCGGAGGGCCGGATCAGTCGCGCGACATCGCGGCGTGGAAGTCGCGCTCGCGATCGAGGTACTGGTCGTCGCCGACGTTGATCTCGACCACCCGGATCCGGCCGCCGGTGAAGGCGAACGGGCTGCTGTACTCCTTCGAGACCGGGTCGGCGGAGTCCTCGCCGATGCTGAGTCCCTCACCGCACAGGGCGAAGTGGCCGGGCTGGGTCTTCCAGGGCGCCTTGGCGACGGCCGTGTCGTCGACGTAGAGGGTCGCGGTCCCGACGGCCTCCCCGTGCTCCCCGTGGCTCTCCTTGGTGAACTCCACCCCGAGGACGTGCTGACCGGGGGCGAGCTCGTCGGGCGAGGAGAGCTGCTGCTCGGGCGGGATGCCGAGGAAGTTGTAGGCGTACCAGAGCCGGCGGTCCTTCACGAACAGGCTGTGGCCACCGAAGCGGGCGCCGTTGGCGAGCAGTACGCCGTGCGCGTCACCATCGGCGATCTCGACCTGGGCGAGGATCTTGAACGAGCGGCCCCGGATCTCCGCCGCGTTGAACTCCGGGATCGGCAGCGTGCCCGGGTAGTAGCGGTAGATCCCGCCCTCGGGGATCTCGGCGACCGGCTGCGCCGCCACCAGATCGGCTATCGACCGGTTGTCGAGCGGCAGGACGTCGTACTTGCCGGCCTCGACGTACCAGAGATTGACCAGTTCCTTGACCTTGTCGGGGTGCTCCGCCGCCAGGTCGTGGGCCTCGGCCCGGTCGACCGCGGAGTGGTACAGCTCCCAGGTGTCGTTGACCAGGGCCTTGGCATCACCGCCCTGCTGGGGGGCGCGCTGGGCGACGACATGCCAGCCCTCGTGCCACAGCGCCCGCGTGCCCATCATCTCGTAGTACTGGATGTGCTTCTCGGTCGGTCCGTCCGCAGCGAAGGAGTACTTCATGGAAACCCCGGGCAGCGGTGTCTGCGCGTAGCCGAGGACCTCGTCGGGCATCTCCAGTCCTGCGCACTCCAGGATGGTCGGCACGATGTCCACCGCGTGGTGGTACTGGTTGCGCACCTCACCGCGGGCCTCGATGCCTCGCGGCCAGGAGACGATGAGCGGGTCGGCGACACCACCTTGGTAGGTGTAGCGCTTGAACATCTTGAACGGGGTCGAGAACGCCGTCGCCCAGCCCGTCGGATAGTGGTTGTAGGTGTCCGGGGAGCCCAGCTGGTCGAGCATCGCGAGGTTCTGCTGGAGGTCCTCGGGATAGGCGTTGAAGAACTTGTTCTCGTTCACCGTCCCCACCGGGCTGCCCTCGCCCGAGGCGCCGTTGTCGGCGCAGTACATGATCATCGTGTTCTCGAGCTGGCCGGTCTCCTCGAGGTAGTCGACGATCCGGCCGACCTGGGCGTCGGTGTACTCGGAGAAGCCGGCGTACACCTCGGCCATCCGAGCGAACAGGCGCCTCTCCTCCTCGCCGAGGGTGTCCCAGGGCTTGACGTGGTCCATCGGCTGTGCGGCCTCGCCCGGGAGCGGATTGATGCTGGTCAGCTCCGTGTCCGGAGGGAGGATGCCGCGCTCGATCATCCGGGGCAGCACCCACTCGCGGTAGGCCTCGTAGCCGTCGTCGAACTGACCGGCGTACTTCGCGATGTAGTCCTCGGGGGCATGGTGCGGAGCGTGGTTGGCTCCCGGGCAGAACCACAGGTACCACGGCTTGTCCGGGGCGGTCGTCCTGCTGTCGGCGATGAAGCCGATCGCCTTGTCGGCGAGGTCCTTGGACAGGTGGTAGCCCTCCTCCGGCAGGTAGGGCTGCTCGACGTAGTGGTTGTCCTCGACCAGCGTTGGATACCAGTTGTTCGTCTCGCCGCCGATGAAGCCGTAGAACCGGTCGAACCCGCGGGCCAGCGGCCAGTTGCGCTTGGTGGCGCCCATCGCCCACTCGTCCAGCGGCACGTTGTGGTTCTTGCCGACCCAGAAGGTGTTGTAGCCGTTCTCCCGCAGCACCTCGCCGATGGTGGCGTTCTCCATCGGGATGTGACCGGTGTGTCCGGGGAAGCCCTGCGCGCCCTCGGCGATCTGTGCGAAGCCGTTCTGGTGGTGGTTGCGCCCGGTCAGCAGGCACGAGCGGGTCGGCGAGCACAGAGCGGTGGTGTGCCACTGGGTGTAGGTCAGGCCGTTGTCGGCGAGCCGCTGCATCGTCGGCATCTCGATCCGACCCCCGTACGGCGACCAGGCGGCCAGCCCGGTGTCGTCGTAGAGGACCAGCAGCACGTTCGGTGCGCCATCCGGCGCCGCCGACTCCCGGAACGGGGTCCAGTCCGGGACCGAGTCCCGCACGTCGAGGTTGACGACTCCGGCGAACTGCTTGGCCACGACGACTCCTGGGTGCGATGCGGCTCACCGCCATCGGCGAGCGGGACGCCTCGACGATCTCCCCCGCATCCTGGCGACCGGCTCACCCGAATCCGGCGACCTCAGCCCAGCAGCGCGTCGGCCGCCGCGTAGGGGTCCAGCGTTCCACCCGCCACCGCCGCGGCGAGGTCGTCGAGGCCCTCGCGGCCTCCTTGCTCCCAGCGGGCCCGCAGCGACGCCACCGCTATCGCCTCGATCTCCTCCCGGGCCCGCCGCTCCCGGCGCGCGCCCAACGCGCCGGACTCCGCCAACCAGGTGCGGTGCTTCTCCAGCGACTCGACGAGCTCGTCGAGGCCGGTGCGGCTCTGCGCGGAGATCGCCAGGACCGGCGGCCGCCAGGCGGCCTCGTCCCGGGTGCCGAGGGCCAGCATGCTGCGCAGGTCGCGACGTACCTTCGTGGCACCGTCGCGGTCGGACTTGTTGATCGCGTAGACGTCGCCGACCTCGAGAATGCCGGCCTTGGCCGCCTGGATGCCGTCGCCCATCCCGGGCGCGAGCAGCACCACCGTGGTGTCGGCCAGACCGGCGATCTCCACCTCCGACTGGCCCACACCGACGGTCTCCACCAGCACGACGTCGAACCCGACGCCGTCGAGCACCCGGATCGCCTGCGGGGTGCTCCACGACAGGCCGCCGAGGTGGCCGCGGGAGGCCATCGAACGGATGTAGACGCCGGGGTCCCCCGCGTGGTCGGTCATCCGGATCCGGTCGCCTAGCAAGGCTCCCCCGGAGAAGGGCGAGGACGGGTCGACCGCCAGCACACCCACGCGCTTGCCGGCCCGACGCAGCTCGCCCACCAGGGCGTTGGTGGTGGTCGACTTCCCGACGCCGGGAGCGCCGGTCAACCCGATCACGTGCGCTGACCCGACGTGCGGCGAGAGCATCGCCATCACCTCGCGCAGCAGCGGGCCTGCCACGCCGTCGGCGTCCTCCACCAGGGAGATGAGACGAGCGACCGCCCGCGGCGAGCCCCGGTGTCCGGGGCCTCCACGGGCGGTCTCGACGAGGTCGGCGACCTCGATGTCACGGCGTCCCGGCATCGGGCCCGGTCAGGCCTTCGGCACGCGAAGGATCAGGGCGTCACCCTGTCCGCCGCCGCCGCACAGCGCGGCCGCGCCGACGCCGCCCCCGCGCCGCTTGAGCTCGTTCGCCAGGTGCAGGACGACGCGCGTGCCCGACATCCCGACGGGATGGCCCAGCGCGATCGCGCCGCCGTTGACGTTGACCTTCTCCTCGGAGATCCCGAGCTCACGGGCGGACGCGATCCCCACGGCCGCGAAGGCCTCGTTGAACTCGACCAGGTCGAGGTCGGCCGCACCGATGCCCTCCTTCGCCAGCGCCTTGGCGGTCGCGGCGGCCGGCTGGAGCTGCAGCGAGGAGTCGGGGCCGGCGACCTGGCCGTGCGCCCCGATCTCGGCGAGCCACTCCAGGCCGAGCTCGGTGGCCTTGGCCTTGCTCATCACGACCACGGCGGCGGCACCGTCGGAGATCTGCGAGGCCGACCCGGCGGTGATGGTGCCGCCCTTGGTCACGGGCCGCAGCCCGGCCAGGGTCTCGACGGTGGTGTCGGCACGCACCCCCTCGTCGGCAGAGATCACGATCGGGTCGCCCTTGCGCTGCGGGATGGCGACCGGCACGATCTCGTCGTCGAAGACGCCGTTCTTCTGCGCGGCGGCGGCACGCTGGTGCGACTGGGCGGCGAAGGCGTCCTGCTCCTCGCGGGTGAAGTTGTCCCGCGCGGCGTTGCAGCCGTCGGTCAGGTCGATCATCGCCTGCTTGGTGAACTGGTCGTACAGCGCGTCGTAGGCCATCGAGTCGACCAGGGCGACGTCGCCGTACTTGAAGCCCTCGCGCGACTTCGGCAACAGGTGCGGCGCGTTGGTCATCGACTCCATCCCGCCGGCGACCACGATCTCGACCTCGCCGGCCCGGATCAGCTGGTCGGCGAGCGCGATCGCGTTGAGGCCGGAGAGGCACACCTTGTTGATCGTCATCGTCGGCACGCTCATCGGGATGCCGGCGCCCACGCTCGCCATCCGGGACGGGTTCTGACCCGCACCGGCCTGGATCACCTGGCCCATGATCACGTAGTCGACCTGGTCGGGCGCCACGCCGGACTTCTCCAGCGCGGCCTTGATCGCGATGGCGCCGAGGTCGGCCGCCGAGAACCCCTTGAGGCCGCCGAGCAGACGACCGATCGGCGTGCGGGCCCCCGCGACGATGACATTTCCGGACATGGTGCCTCCATGGTGTGCGAAACGCGTGCCACCGACACTACCGACGGGTAGGCATCAGCGGGAGGGGCCCGGGCGCTGCCGCGGTGTGCCCATCGTCACACATCCTCCCTCGTGCTTCGGGGGTGCACCAGAGTGAGGCCATGAGCATCCAGATCCCCGAGCACCTGTTCACCGCCATCGACCATGTCGGCATCGCCGTGCCCGACCTGGACGAGGCGATCTCGTTCTACGAGGCGACGTTCGGTCTCAAGGAGATCCACCGCGAGGTGAACGAGGAGCAGGGCGTCGCCGAGGCGATGCTCGCGGTCGGATCGACCGACTCCAAGATCCAGCTGCTCGCGCCGCTGACCCCGCAGAGCACGATCGCGAAGTTCCTCGACAAGAACGGCCAGGGCATCCAGCAGCTCGCCTACCGCGTGGTCGACGTCGAGCAGGTCAGCGAGATCCTGCGTAGCCGTGGCGTGCGGCTGCTGTACGACGCCCCACGCCGTGGCACCTCCGACTCCCGGATCAACTTCGTCCACCCCAAGGACGCCGGCGGTGTCCTGATCGAGCTCGTCGAGCCGGCCGAGAACCCCGGCCACTGAGGCTCCTACGGCGACGGGGCGCCGCGGCTCGGCGGCGCCCCGTCGCCATCGGTGCGTCTCAGCCCCGGTAGCCGGCCGGGATCTGGGCGAGGTCGACCTTCATGATCTCGCCGAAGTCCTGCGCACCGGTGCCGAGGCCGCCGGGGCCCGGCAGCAGCTTGAGGGCGCCGCTGCCGAGGACGCGCTTCTCGCCCCCGTGGCTGATGCTGTCCGCCGGCCACCCTGCGTCCGCCGGCACGTCGGTGATCCCGAAGTCGGAGTCGTCGGCCAGGTAGACCACGTTCGGGTCGGCCGGATCGATCGCCACGCCCTCCACCTTGTCGTGTCCGAAGTACCGGCCGCCGGCATCGATGTGGTCGACCAGGCCCGCGTAGTTCAAGAACAGCTCACCGGCCGTGGTGCGGTTGCCCGAGTCGACGGTGGTGATCCCGTCGGCCTGCAGCGCGGAGACCGCCGCTGTGGGCAGCGAGGCGCCGGTGATGTCCTCGACGCTCTGGCCGTTGATGTTGAGACCGGAGTTGCCGGTGCCCAACGGCGTCGCCGGGTTGCTGTGGTAGGTCACCGTCGCGACCGAGCCGCCGACCGTGGGCGGGGTGGCGAGCAGCGGCGAGTGCGGCCCGACGTCGGTGGCATCGGTCAGGTCGATCTTCCACAGGTCCTTGACGGACGCCGCCGGGCAGGCCGTTGAGCCCGCGATGTCGTCGGCGTCGGTCCCCTCGAAGCAGCCGTCGCGCTCGTCGACCACGAAGTGCGTGGCGTCCAGCGCGGTGATCTCGCTGTTCGCCTCGACGGTCGGGTTGTTGGCAGTGGTGAAGTGCAGCGCGTAGAGGTACTCCTGCACGCTGTGGTCGGTCGTGCTGACCTTGACGATGCGAGCGACGGCGCCCTTGGCGGTGGTGGCGGCGGTCGTCCCGCTGGTGCCCTTGTTGGAGTCCAGCGGTGACTGCATGATGCCGACGAGGTACTTCCCGTCGGGGGTGAGGGTCAGGCCTTCCATGCCCTTGTTCTCCTTGCGCTTGATCAGCTCGGAGGGCAGGGGATAGATGTGCTCCGGGTGGGCGGCCGTGCCGTCGAACGGGTCCGCGGCGACGTAGGGGCTGTAGCGGTAGGTCTCCTTGCCGGTCGCGTCGAGATGGACGATGTAGGGGCCGTACTCGTCGGAGACGTAGAAGCCACCCGCCGGGTCGACCACCACCGACTCGGAGTCGATGCCGTTGGCGCTGTGCGGTGCGGCGGCGCCGTACTGGTCCTCGATGTCGCTGCCCGTGCCGTGGGCGGTGGCGTCGTCCGGCGGCACCAGGCCGTTCATCGGAGCGCCGGAGAAGCCGGTCAGGCCGATCACCTGGGCGAGCTCGGCGTGGCCGTTCTCGAGGTGGAACTTTCCGATCGCCGGCTGGAAGCCCTGGACCGGGTCCATCTTCACGCCGTCGGGGCCGCCCACGTTGGGACCGCGGTCGGTGATGCCGTAGAACCAGCCGGCTCCGTCGGCGGTGTCCGGCGTGAGCCCCGAGCCGTAGCCACTGCCGACGATCGTGGTGCCGTCCCACAGGCCGTTCGAGGTGATGGTGGTCCCGTCCGGGTTCGTCATCGGGAACAGCGTCGTGCCGTCCGCCGGAGCCTTGCCGCCGTACGCCGGGACCGTCGGGACGGCGGTGGCCGTCGCCGTGACGGTCGCGGTGGCGGTCGTGGTGGCAGTCGTGGTGGCGGTGGCCGTGGCCGTCGTCGTCGCGGTGACGGTCGGCACCGGTTGCGAGCCCTGGCACGCGATCAGCGCCGCCTGGGCACGGGCGAGGGCCGCCTCGTCGCGGGCCAGTCGGGTGGTGGCCCTGGCCACCGCCCTCTGCCTCTTCGCCTTCGCCTTGGCGGTCTTCGCCTTCTTCTTGCTCGCTGCGCCCAGCGCGGCCTGGTCGTGGTCGACCGTGTTCTGGGCGGCGGCGACGGCGCCGCGGTGAGGCGTGCAGGCGGATGGGCCCGACCCGCCGACGGCGAAGGCGCCGAGCGGGAGGACCGCGGCGGCCGAGACGGCGGCCACCGCTGCCGAGATGCGTGTCGTGCGGTTCACAGCAACTCCTAAGACGGTCGAGACCGTCCGTCGCCGCACGGTCGTGATCGCGCACAGCAAAGCGACGCCATCTGTACTCCGGGCCCCGGCCAGATGACGAGAACATGGCCGCTACGAGACGCGTAGTGTCCTCAGTCACACCTGTGGCATGTCGGTGTTACCCGCCAGTAGTGTCTCGTTCACGCCAGGGCCCGGTGCCGGGCCGCCCTCTTCTCAGGAGTACGACGTGCAGCACATCCTCGATGCGATCGTCAGCGGCGAGGCCTCCTCGGAGGACTTCGCCAACCTGGAGATCCCGGATCACTTCAGAGCCGCCACCGTCCACAAGGACGAGGTCGACATGTTCGAGGGGATCGCGAGCCGGGACAAGGATCCCCGCAAGTCGATCCACGTCGAGGACGTCGCCCTGCCCGAGCTCGGCCCGGGCGAGGCTTTCGTCGCGGTGATGGCCTCGGCGATCAACTACAACACCGTGTGGACCTCGATCTTCGAGCCCGTCTCGACCTTCGGCTTCCTGGAGCGCTACGGCCGCGAGTCCGACCTGGCCAAGCGACACGACCTGCCGTACCACATCGTGGGGTCGGACCTGTCCGGCGTGGTGCTCAAGGTGGGCGCGGGAGTGACCAAGTGGAAGCCCGGCGACCGCGTGGTGGCGCACTGCCTCAGCGTCGAGCTGGAGTCCCCCGACGGGCACAACGACACCATGCTCGACACCTCGCAGCGGATCTGGGGCTTCGAGACCAACTTCGGCGGCCTGGCCGAGATCGCGATGGTCAAGGCCAACCAGCTGATGCCCAAGCCCGAGCACCTGACCTGGGAGGAGGCCGCCTCCCCCGGTCTGGTCAACTGCACCGCCTACCGCCAGCTGGTCTCCAAGAACGGTGGCGCGATGAAGCAGGGCGACAACGTCCTCATCTGGGGCGCATCCGGTGGCCTGGGCGGGTTCGCCACCCAGTACGCCCTCAACGGCGGCGCCACCCCGATCTGCGTGGTCTCGAACGAGGAGAAGGCGAAGATCGTGCGCTCGATGGGCGCCGAGCTCGTCATCAACCGCTCCGAGGAGAACTGGCGGTTCTGGAACGAGGAGGGCACCGAGCAGAACCCCAAGGAGTGGCAGCGCCTGGGCAAGCGGATCCGCGAGCTCACCGGCGGCGAGGACATCGACATCGTCTTCGAGCACCCCGGCCGCGAGACCTTCGGCGCCTCGGTCTACGTCACCCGCAAGGGCGGCACCATCACCACCTGCGCCTCGACCACCGGCTACATGCACGAGTACGACAACCGCTACCTGTGGATGAACCTCAAGCGGATCATCTCGAGCCACTTCGCCAACTACCGCGAGTCGTGGGAGGCCAACCGCCTCATCGCCAAGGGCAAGATCCACCCGACGCTGTCGAAGACCTACACCCTCGACGAGGTCGGCCAGGCCTCCCTCGACGTCCACCACAACCTGCACCAGGGCAAGGTCGGCGTCCTCGCCCTCGCCCCGCAGGAGGGTCTCGGCGTCCTCGACGAGCAGATGCGCGAGACCCACCTCGAGGCCATCAACCGGTTCCGCGGCATCTGAGTCCTGCACCGCTCACGCCCACCGAAGCCGCCCCGGGAGTCCCGGGGCGGCTTCGCTGCACGGCAACCCCCGATGTGGGACGCTTGGGGGCAGTTCCCCGCACTGCAAGGAAGAGGTAACGCCGACCATGAGCGATCAGGGCCTGTCCATCTTCGACGACGAGCCGACCACGACCGCCGAGGAGGGCGCTGCCGCTGCGGGCAAGGCCGCCGGGAAGCCGGCGAGCCCGCCGAGCGCAGCCGACCGTCCCACGTCCGCCGAGGGCGCATCCGAGGACTCCGACCGGTCCGGCGACGAGACCCGCGTCCTCCCCCGGGTGCCGGGCGGACCCGCCGGCAACGGCCCCGCGGGCGGCCCGTCCGGACCGCCGACAGGGGCCGCTCCCGCCGCGCGCCCGACCTCGCCGCCGACGCCGAGCGCCGCTGCGAGCCGTCCGGGCGGCGCACCGGCCGCCGTACCGGGCGTGTCGTCCTCGCCGCTGCCGATCGTGCGCCGCGGCGGCTACGACCCGGCCGCCGTCGACTCCCGGATCCAGCAGCTCACCGCCGCCCACGGTGCCGCGCACAGCGCGGCCCAGAGCGCCCAGCAGCGCGCCGCCGAGGCGGAGAAGGAGATCGCCCGGCTGCGCGACGAGCTCGCCGAGCACGCCAACCCGTCGTACGCCGGTCTGGGCGGCCGTGCCTCCGCGATGTTGCGTCTGGCCGAGGAGGAGGCAGCCGAGATCAAGGCCGCGGCCGACCGCGAGGCCGCCGAGATCCGTAGCCTGGCCACCCGCGACGCGGCCGCGCTGCGAGCCGAGGCGCAGCGCGAGGTGGAGGAGCTGCGCAAGGCCCACTACCAGGAGATGGACGACCACCGCGCCCGCGCGAACGCGCAGGCCGAGCAGGAGCGCTCGCTCGCACGCAGCGAGGCCGAGGATCTGCTCGCCTCCGCCAAGCGGGAGGCCGATCAGCTGCGGCTGGCGGCCCAGCAGGAGACGACCGAGCTGCGGGCGGCCACGCAGCGCGAGGTCGAGCAGGCGCGCGCCGGTGCCGATCGCGAGGTCCAGGAGGCCCGACGGATGCTGGCCGTGGAGAAGGAGCGGCTGGCCCGCGAGGCCACCGATCACCACAACAGCTCGATGGCCGAGACGCGACGGCTCGTCGAGGAGGCCGAGGCGCGTGCGACCGCGGCCGAGGAGCGCGCTCGCCAGGCCTCGGCCCAGATCGCTGCCCAGCGCGCCCACTCCGAGAGCGAGGCCGAGGGCCTGCTGGCCAGGGCCAAGCGGGAGGCCGACCAGCTGATCACCAGCGCACGCGCCCAGGCCGAGACGATCAGCCAGGCCGGGCACGCCGAGGCCGAGCGCGGCCTGGCAGCGATCCGTGCCGAGGTGGAGCGGCTCACCAAGCGCCGGGACGCGATCACAGCCCAGCTCGCTCCGCTCACCAACCTCATCGCCGGCTTCGCCCAGGACGAGGCGCCGCAGGGCAGGGGCGCGGCGCAGGACAGCGGGGACGCCGAGGACACCGAGGACGCTGAGTGAGTGAGGCCGCGGCCTCCGGCGGCCCTCCGGAGACCGCGCTGAGCGAGGGCCCGACCGACGACGAGCCGGTGCTCGGCAGGCCGGGTCTGCCCTTCAACCGCCGGGCGCCGTACATGATGGGGCTGCTGGGCGGCCTCGGCCTGCTCACCGCCTATGCCCTGGGCCAGATCGTGGTCACGATCAGCGGCGTGATCATCCAGATCGTGGTCGCGCTCTTCATCGCGGCGGGCCTCGATCCGGCGGTGCGCTTCCTCGAGCGGCGCGGGCTTCGCCGCTCGGCGGCCGTGCTGGTGGTGATCGTCGCGGTGCTCGCCGTCATCGCGCTGTTCGTCTTCGCGCTCGCACCGGTCATCGCCGACCAGGTCACCTCGATCGGCAAGAACGCGCCGGACTGGCTGCACAGCCTGCAGAACAACCAGCGCATCCGCGACCTCGACGACCAGTACCACTTCATCGACAAGCTCCAGGACTTCGTCACCGGTGGCAACTTCGTCAGCGAGGTCTTCGGTGGGGTGCTCGGCGTCGGCCTCGCCGTCCTCGGGGCCCTGCTCAACGCCTTCGTCATCACCGTGATGACGCTGTACTTCCTGGCCTCGTTCCAGACCATCAAGTCGGCGATCTACCACCTCGCGCCGGCATCCCGGCGCGACCGGGTCAGCAAGCTCGGCGACCGCATCTTCGAGGGCATCGGCGGATACGTCTCCGGCGCCTTCGTGATCGCCCTGTGCGCTGGTCTCAGCTCGCTGCTGCTGCTGTTGGTGATCGGGATGAGCAAGTACGCCGTGGCGCTCGCCTTCGTGGTGATGGTCACCGACGTCATCCCGATGATCGGCGCGACGATCGGCGCGGTCATCGTGACGGCGATCTGCTTCAGCAACTCCATCCAGACCGCGATCATCGCGGCGATCTTCTACATCGCCTACCAGCAGCTGGAGAACTACGTCATCTACCCGAGGGTGATGTCCCGCTCGGTCGAGATCCCCGGGGTGCTCACGGTCATCGCGGCGCTGGTCGGCGCCTCCCTGCTCGGCGTCGTCGGAGCGCTCCTCGCGATCCCGACGGCCGCGGCGATCCTGATGCTGGTCCGGGAGGTCTTCGTGCGCGCCCAGGACGAGCGCTAGCGCCCGACCGCCGGCTCTTCCGCTCGGACCGCCGCCGGGTCAGACCGGACCGCGGGCTCGCCCAGCTTCACCGCTACCACGCCGGCGAGGATGAGCAGGCCGCCGAGCACCTGGACGGCCGCCGGGAGCTCCGCCAGCAGCAGCCAGGCGAACAGCACGCTGGAGACCACCTCGAGCAGCGCCACGAAGCTGGCCAGCCGGGCGCCGAGCAGCCGGCCGGCGGCGATCCCGGTGGCGTACGCCACCGCGGCGGTCACCACCCCGAGCACCAGGATCGCGACCCACCACGGCACGTCTGTGTCCGCCAACCGGACCGTGTGGGTCGCGGCGTGCACGGGCATGAGCCGGGTCGCCCCGAGGAGGCCCAGTGCGGCCGCGCCGGAGACGAGCCCGAGCCAGGCCAGCGCGATCGGTGGCAGCGCTATCCCACCCTCGGCGTTGAGGACGAAGTAGAACGCCGCGCCCAGCATCGCCCCGAGCGCCCACAGCACGCCCGCGATGCTGAGCCCGATGCCGCCGCCCGTCAGGTCGAGCACCAGCACCAGGCCGAGGGCTGCCAGGACGGCTCCGAGCACGGTGATCGCTGTGGGACGCTGGCCGTGCCGCAGCCAGAGCCACACCACGACGGCCGCCGGCGAGGTGTACTCGACCAGGATCGCCGGACCCACCTCCATGTGCCGTACGGCGGAGAAGTAGCAGAACTGCGAGGCAGCGACCGCCAGCAGGCCGTAGATCAGGATGGTCGGCGCCTGGCGGCGGACCGCGCGCCACGGCGTACCGCTGCGACGCAGGGAGCGCAGCCCGAACGGCGCGAGCACCAGCGCCGCGAGCCCGACGCGGAGGAGCACCACCGATCCGGGCGTCCAACCGGTGTCGAACAGGCTGCTGGCCACCGAGCCCGACAGACCGAAGCTGACGGCCGAGGCGACGGCGAGCAACAGGCCGGCGCCGAACCTCTCGGCTCGGATCGCCGTCGCCTTGTCATCGGTGATGGTACTCATTGGTCATGACGCTACGAAGTCGTTGGGTAATCTGTCAATGTGGTTTTCGCCCATGACACCGAGGAGGCGCTGCTCGCCGCGGTGGCGCTGGTCAACAGCGCCGAGCCTCCGGAGACGCTCACGACCGTCGCCGAGCTCGACGCGTTCTACGACCGCTTCGGCTACACCGGCCGCCACGACGGCACCCGCACCGAGCTCGACGAGGTCCGCGCGCTGCGACAGCGTCTGCGCACGCTCCTCCTCGCCGAGCGCGACGAAGCGGTCGAGCTGGTGAACGCGATCCTGGGCGAGGCTCGCGCCGTACCGCAACTGGTCCGCCACGCGCCGCTCGACTGGCACATCCACGCGGTGCCGCCCCAGGCTCCGCTGGCGGTCCGGGTCGGCGTGGAGACGGCGATGGCGATGATCGACGTGATCCGTGCCGACGAGCACGGCCGCCTCGGCGTCTGCGCCGACGACGAGTGCGCCGGGGTGGTGCTCGACCTCTCCCGCAACCGGTCCAAGCGGTTCTGCTCGGTGACCTGCGGCAACCGCAACGCCGTGGCCGCCTACCGGGCCCGCCAGGCCGGCGGCGAGTAGCGCGTCACTGTCCGATCAGGCGCCCTGGCACGTCGATCAGCGGACTGCCGTGCAGGACCGCGTTGACACCGTCGACAGCCCAGGGCAGCACGTCGGCCGAGGTGAGCTCGTGCTGCAGCCCGGTGGGATCGGCGATGCTGGGGCACGACAGGTCCACGACATAGTCGCGGCTGCCGTCCGCTGACGCCAACCGGAGCAGAGCCCACTCGCCACCGCTGGCGCCGAAGCAGCTGAACTCCCCGGCGGGGTCCGCGGCTGCCACCGCGTCGACCAGCTGCTTGGCGGGCCCGGCACCGAGCTGGTCCTGGTAGAGCAGCCGGTAGCCCGACGTCGGCGCGGGCGCGTAGGCGCACACGGTCATCGCCACGGGAGCCGATCCTGCGGCGGTCTGCCCGCCGGCATGGGGCGGCGAGGCCAACCGAGCGGCGCAGGAGCCGCCGGTCATCAGGTGCGCCGAGGCGAGGATCGTGCGTCGCTGCCGGGCGTCGCTGCTCCCCACGGTGACGGTGGTGTCGCCGAACCGGCGGGTCTCCGCCACGAAGCCATGGCCGAGGTCGCTGGAGCCCGGCTCGACGTCTGCCCCGAGCCAGACGAACGGCATCGCCGAGCTCCTCCCCCGCGTGGCGCTCTGCGGACACCGTGGCGTCTGCGCCACCGGGCGGCCGACATACCCCTGCAGGACACCGTCGCTGCGCTCGGTGCCGCTCAACCGGTGGCCGTCGGCGCCGACCGCCGGGCCGACGCCGCAGGATCCGGGGGCGCCGCCCCATCCCCAGCCGACCGGAACATAGACCCCGACGTCCTCCCAGACCTCGAGGCGGTAGCCGTCGGGAGGCAGCCCGGTGCGCCCGGTCGGCGTGCTCACACTGGGAGCAGCGTTCGAGCCACCGCCGTGCAGCGTCACGCCGAGGCCACCCGCCACGACCAGTACGACCGCTGCGGCGCCGACCGCCGCCAGCCGCCGGATCCGTCGCCGGCGTCCCGCACGCGCCCGTCGCGCCAGCGGCACGGCCGTGCCCACCTCGTCGGCGAGGCGACCCAGACCCTCGCGGATCAGCTCCTCCACGTCACGCATCGTCGTCCTCCCCTGCCAGCTCATGCCTGAGCGCCTGCAGCGCCCGGTGGACGTGCGAGCGCGCCGTGGCCTCGGCACAGCCGAGCAGCGCCGCGATCTCGCGGTAGTCCAGGTCCTGGTAGTAGCGCAGCACCACCGCCGCGCGCTGGGTGGCGGGCAGCGCGGCGCACAGGCGGCGTACGACGTCCGCGCTGGCCACCGTCTCGGCGAGATCGGCCTGACCGCCGACCGTCTCCCGCACCACGGCGACCGGTGAGACCCGTCGCCGCCAGCGCCGCCACAGCGAGATGTGCTCGTTGACGATCATCCGGCGCACGTAGGTCTCCGGGTCCTCGGTCCGGGCGACACGCTGCCACCGCGCCAGCGCCCGCTCCAGCGCGCTCTGCACCGCGTCCTCGGCCTCGCTCTGGCTGCCCGTCAGCAGATAGGCGAACCGCAGCAGCGCCGTGGACCGGGCCGCGACCCACTCGTCGAACGGTGGCACGACCGGCGCGAGGCGCTCACTCACCCCTACATCCATGCACGACTCACGCGGCGGCGCGAGGTTTCGTTGCAGTCGGGCTCGGCCGCTGCCGGCACCGGCTCAGGAATCGAGGAAGCGGCGCAGCACCTCGGTGAAGATCTCGGGCTTCTCCGAGTGCACCCAGTGGCCGGCACCCTTGATGGTGAGGAGTCGCTTGCGCGGGAAGAGGCGGGTCATCGCCGCGTCGTACTCGGGCTTGACGTAGCCCGACTCGGCGCCGGCGATCCAGAGCACCGGGCCCGCGTACGGCGCCAGCGCGTCCGCCACCTCCTCCGGCCATCCCGAGAGCTGTTCGATGTCGCGGCCCAGCACCGCGAGGTTCGGCTGCCAGCGCCACGAGTCGCCGTCGCGACGCAGGTTCTGCAGCAGGAACGACCGCACCGAGGGCGTCGGCACGGCCGCCGTCAGTGCCGCCTCGGCGTCCTCACGATCCTTGATCGCCGCGAGGTCCAGCCCCTGCAGGGCGCGGATGTAGCCGGTGAACTCCCGCGCCGTGCCGTAGCCGACCGGTGACATGTCGACGACCACGAGGCGCTCGACCAGCTCGGGGTGGCGCAACGCCGCCAGCATCGCGACCTTGCCGCCCATCGAGTGCCCGACCAGCGCGACCGGACCCTGGGCCGCCAGCGGCGTGAGCACCTCCGCGGCGACGGCATCGGCCATCTGGACGTAGTCCACCCGGTCGGTCCAGGCCGATCGTCCGTGGTTGGGCAGGTCGACGAGCATCACCCGGCGGTCGCCGGCGAGAGCCTTGCCGATGGTGTTCCAGTTGCGACCCTGGCCGAAGAGGCCATGGAGGAAGACGACCGCCCCCGCACCCTCGCCGTACTGGAGGGTGTGCAGCGTCCCCGCGCTCACAGGTCGAAGCCGTCGAAGAGATCCCCGATGCCGTCCCCGATGCCCCCGAAGACGTCGCCGATCCCGTCGCCGATGCCTCCCGCGACGTCGCCGATGCCCTCGCCCAGACCGGCCGCGAGCGCGCCCATGCCCTCGCCGAGGCCCTCGAACATGAAGCCCATGAACATCCAGTCCAGCATGCCGAAGCCGCCGAAGTAACCCTGCGCGTAGGGCTGGTAGGCGCGGCCGCCCTCCCAGTAGGGCACCCGACGCGAGCCGACGAGCACCTGGCGGCTGTCGGGCTCGGCACCCGCCTTGACCCGCTCGGCGTCCAGGGCGCACGCCGGCACCTGCCGTACGGCGCCTCCCCCGGGCGCCCACGGCACGTCCTCGACCGAGAGACCGTGCCGAGGGTCGAAGAAGCACGGCGGACGGCGGGTGGGCAACGGCTGACCCGCGATCCGCGCGCGCACGCAGGCGATCGCGTAGCGGCCGTCCTCGACGATCGTGGTGACGTGGCCGATGTCCTCCGGGCGGGTCAGGGCCTCGCCGGCCTGACCGGCTGCCGCGTAGGCGTCGAGCGCGCGCTGATAGTCGGCGCGGGCGCCCTCGTCCAGCTGGATCGCCGCGGTGTCCAGATCCAGGTCTCGCAGCTGCTCGCCGAGCGCCGTGACGTCCTCGAGCGCCAGTCGCTTCACCGGCGCCAGCTCGCGGGCGGCGCGCTCCAGACCCGCCTGTCGGCTGCGCCGGCGTGCGACCACGACAACGGCCAGGACCGCGAGGACGACGACCAGCAGGACCACTCCACCCATGGGACAACCTTAGTGTGAGGTCGACGGGCCGGCCGCCTCCGCCAGCCGTCGTCCCAGCTCGGCGGCGAGCTCGCGGACGGCGGCGGGCCCGAGCACCTCGAAGCGGTGGCCGAGCCGCGCGGCGTGCAGCAGCACCCAGGCGGGATCGCGCGCGCCCGCCTCCAAGAGGCAGCGTCCCGGACCGCGGGACTCGATGACCGCCACCGTCGCCGGCACCTGGCGGCGCACCGTCTCGGCGTCGGCGTGCAGGAGGAGCCGCACGGGCTCCGGGTAGGCGGCCACGCTGATCGCGCGCTGGACCAGCTCGACGGCCGGCGGGTGCGCGCGCGGGGAGAAGCGCAGGGTGGTGATGCGTGGATCGCGGAGCCGGTCGAGCCGGAAGGTGCGCCAGTCCTCGCGGTCGAGATCGAAGGCGACCAGATACCACCGGCTGCCGGTCGCGACCAGCTGGTAGGGCTCGGTCCGGCGTCGGGTGGCAGCACCGGCCAGGTCGACGTACCCGAACTCGATCCGCACGGTGTCGCGGCATGCTCGCGCGAGGAGCAGCAGAGCCTCGGCATCGACCTCGAACCGGTGACCGTCCAGCGTGGCGATCGCCCCCTGCAACGCCCGCACGCCGGCGCGCAGCCTCCGCGGCAGGACCTGGTCGAGCTTGGTGAGCGCGCGCACGGCGGCCTCGCTCGCGCCGGTGACGGTTCCACCGGCAGCGAGCCGCAGCGAGACGGCGGTGGCGATCGCCTCCTCATCGTCGAGCAGCAGCGGTGGCAGCGCCCGGCCGGCTCCTAGCTGGTAGCCGCCGCCGACGCCCTGGGTGGCGTTGACCGGATAGCCGAGCGCCCGCAGCCTGTCCACGTCGCGCCGGATGCTGCGCGTGGTCACGCCGAGCCGGGTGGCGAGCTCCGGGCCGGTCCAGACGGGACGCTGCTGCAACAGGCCCAGCAGCCGCAGCACGCGCTCAGTGGTCCCGGCCTCGCTCATGGCACCACTCTGCCATCGATAGCGGACCGATCCTGTCCTCTTGGCCGGCCAGACTCGTCGCCACCACCCGCATCCATCGAGAGGCACGACCATGTCCGCACACGCCCCCGCCGCCCCCGACGAGCGCTCGGCCCTGCGGGGCTTCCTGCACCAGCAGCAGGAGGCCTACCGCAACGCCGCCTACGGCCTGACCGACCTGCAGGCCGGCACGCGCCCGACCGCCAGCACGCTCAGCATCGGCACCCTGATCAAGCACACCACCTTCGTCTCCCGCGGCTGGCTCGCCTCCGCACTCGCTGCACCCGGTCCCCGGCCGGAGTCCGCGGACGCCGCCGAGGCCTGGGCGGACGCCTGGCGCTGGGAGGAGTCCGACTCGCTGGCAACCGTCCTCGGGGCGTACGACGAGGTCTGCGCCCAGGTGCTCGACGCGATCACCACCGTCGACCTCGACACCCCCGTACCGGTCCCCGACGCCCCCTGGTTCCCCAAGGACGTCGAGGCGTGGTCCGTGCGGTGGGTGTGGTTCCACCTCCTCGAGGAGCTGGCCCGGCACGCCGGTCATGCCGACATCATTCGTGAGGCGATCGACGGAGCCGCCTCGATCGAGCTGCTGGCCGGCCGGGAGGGCTGGCCGGAGATGCCGTACGTCAAGCCGTGGAGGCCGGCCGCGACCGTCTGAGGAGGCCCGTCGACCAGGTGCCGGCCCTCAGCCGGTCGGCACCTGGTCGTGGCGCTGAAGCCAGCGCTCGACGCGGCGGTCCGGGATGAGCCACAGCAGCGCCACCGCGACGTAGGGGACCACCCCGACCCAGGGCACGACGAAGGTCAGCGCGATGCCGACCGCGTAGAGCGCGATCGAGGTCTTCCCCTTCCAGTCGCTGCCGAAGACCTCGCCGATGTGCGCCCCCGACGGAAGCCTGCGGATGGCCAGGACCAGCAGCGAATAGGCGATCGCGGCACCGATGAGGTTGACGCCGTACGCGATGGTCGGCACCCGCGCAAGGTCCTGTGCGTCCATCCAGCTGGTGGTGAAGGGATACAGCGAGAGCCAGAACAGCAGGTGCAGGTTGGCCCAGAGCACCAGCCCGTCGACCCGGGAGACCACCTGGAACAGGTGGTGGTGGTTGTTCCAGTAGATCCCGACGTAGACGAAGCTCAGCAGGTAGGTCAGCAGACTCTGACCGGCGCCCTTCCACAGGTCGTGGAGCGTGGGCCCGTCAGGGGCGTGCAGCTCCAACACCATGATCGTGATGATGATCGCGAGGACGCCGTCGCTGAACGCCTCCAGCCTGCTGCTCTGCATGGGCCTGATTCTGCCCGCTCGGGGAGTCTTGCGGATCGTCGTCCGCTGTCAGCGGCTGGGCGATGCTCTCCAGCGACCGACCCTCCGCCCTCACCCCGAGGAACGCCTCGACCACACCGCCGACCACCATCAGCGCGGCGCCGACGAAGTAGCCGATCGCGATGGCGCTGACGTCCTTGTCCGCCGAGGCCCGGTCGATCAGCCAGCCGAAGAACAGCGGCCCGCTGATACCGCCGGCGGCGGTGCCGATGGCGTAGAAGAACGCGATGCACAGCGCCCGGGTCTCCATCGGGAAGACCTCGCTGGCGGTGAGGTAGGCCGAGCTGGCACCGGCGGAGGCGATGAAGAAGACGATCGCGCCCATCAGCGTGAGCGTGGTGGCATTGAGGCCGCCGAGCATCGCACCGGTCACGGCCAGCAGGACGCCGGAGACGACATAGGTCGCGGTGATCATCCTGACCCTCCCGACCCGGTCGAACAGCGGGCTCAGGGCGAGCGCACCGACGAAGTTGCTCGCCGCGAAGACGGCCAGGTACCAGCCGGTCTGCTTCACGTCGAAGAACGTGGAGAGGGTGTCGCCGTAGGTGAAGAAGAAGGCGTTGTAGAGGAACGCCTGCCCGACGAAGAGCGCGAAGCACAGCACGGTACGGCGCGGGTAGCGGGTGATCACCGTACGGGCGATGAGGCCGAAGCCGATCGAGCGCCGCTGCCGGATCGTGATGGTCTCGTCCACCTCGCGCAGCTGCTCGCCGCTCTCCTGCGCGACGGTGTGTTCGACCTCGCGGACGATCTGCTCGGCCTCCTCCTCGCGACCGTGGATGAACAGCCACCGGGGCGACTCGGGCACGTTGCGGCGCACCAGCAGGATGGCCAGCGCCAGGATCGCACCGAGCCCGAAGGCCAGCCGCCAACCGATCCGGGCGTCGATCACGCTCGGGTCGAGCAGCGGGATGGTCAGCAGCGCACCGCCGGCGGCGCCGATCCAGTACGAACCGTTGATGGCCACGTCCACCCGGCCGCGGTAGGTCGCCGGGATGAGCTCGTCGATCGCCGAGTTGATCGCGGCGTACTCACCGCCGATGCCGGTTCCGGTGAGGAAGCGCGCCGCGAAGTACCACCACGGGGTCGGCGAGAACGCGGTGAGGACCGTCGCGCAGGTGTAGACGCCCAGCGTGACCAGGAAGAGCCGCTTGCGGCCCAGCCGGTCGGTGAGCTGGCCGAAGAAGAGCGCTCCCACGCAGGACCCGGCGACGTAGACGGCACCGGCGAAGCCGATGTCCCACCCGCTCATGCCCAGGCCGGTCTTCGCCGACTTCAGCGCGTCCGACATCGACCCGACGATCGTGACCTCGAGCCCGTCGAGGATCCACACCGTGCCGAGGCCGATCACGACCAGCCAGTGCCACCGCGCCCACGGGAGGCGGTCGAGTCGGGCGGGGATGTCGGTGGTGATGCGACCTGTCTCGACGCTCATGCGCCCGCAGGTACCCCTGCCGCGGCGTCAGTACGAGTGGAAGCCCTCACCGGTCTTGCGCCCGAGCTTGCCGTCGGCGACCTTCGCCACGAGCAGCGCCGCAGGCGCCAGGCCAGGCTCCTTGAACTCGGCATGGAGCTCGCGCTGGATCGCCAGCGAGACGTCGTTGCCGACGACATCCAGCAGCTCGAAGGGGCCCATCGGGAGCGCGACCTGCTCCTTGACAGCCCGATCGATGACGTCGATCCCGACGCCGGTCTCGGCGAGCTTGACGGCGTCGTTGAGGTAGGGGAAGAGCAGGGCGTTCACGATGAACCCGGCCCGGTCCCCGCAGCTCACGCCGACCTTCCCGACGGCGGACGTCAGGGCTCGGACCGTCTCGTCGACATCGGCACCGGTCTGGGGCGTGGTGACGATCTCGACGAGCTTCATCACCGGCGCCGGGTTGAAGAAGTGCATGCCGATCACGTCGTGGGGACGCCGCGTGGCGGCGGCGAGCCGGGTGATCGGCAGGCTGCTGGTCGTGGTGGCGAGGATGGCGCCCGGCTTCAGCAGGGCGTCGAGATCGGCGAAGAGCTCGGTCTTGACGGTGAGATCCTCCGCGATCGCCTCGACGACCAGGTCCGCCTCGGCGAGGGCGGCCCGCTCGGTCGCCCCTGTCAGTCGTCCGAGGACGGCCTGCTTGTCCGCCTCGGTCGCCTTACCCTTCGCGATCGCGCGGTCGAGGTTCTTGGCGACGTAGCCCACGACGCCGTCGACCTTGTCCTGACCGCGTCCCACGAAGACCACGTCGTACCCCGCCTGCGCGAAGACCTGGGCGATGCCGGCCGCCATCGTGCCGGTGCCGACCACACCGATCCGGCTGATGACGCGCTTGAACTCCGGCGCGGCCGCCTCGGTGACGCCCGTTGCCGCATGGAAGGCTCCGCCCTCGTCGGCGATCCGGTCCAGCAGGGCGACCGGTCGGTGCAGACTGTCGCCGGTCTGCGCGAAACGGGCCGCCAGCGCGTCGCGCACCACGGCCGGGCCGATGGCGTCGAGCTGGGCCAACGGACCGGTCGGGTAGCCGCATCCGAAGCGCATGCCGTTGTCGATGTCGGCAGCGGTGGCGTACTCGTCCTGGAGGAACTTCACCGCGTGGTTGAGGTAGGGATAGAGCAGCGTCTGGGCGATGAGCTCGGGCGACGTCTCGGTCATAGCGGCATCATGGCATTCCAGCTACCCGCGGGTAACCAGTAGGTGATCGGCGTCACGTCGACCCGGATGAGTGAGGACACGGGCTGTTCGGCTGCTGTTCACGAGGCGTCGGGTCAGGCCGAGGACCCCACCGCCGATGCCTGCGATGTGACGGACTCCGCCTCGACCGAGCTGGCCACCGTACGGGTGCCCATGCTGCGCGAGCTCAGCCTGCCCGTACCCGTGGTCACGGCCGAAAGACGCCTCCGCGACGTCGAGCGCGCCTTCCGCGACGACCCCGACCTGCGCGCGGTGGCCGTCACCTCCGACGACGGCACCGCGCTGCTCACGCGACTGCACCTGGAGACGATGCTCAGCGGCCGGCTGGGGTTCGGCCGGGCGCTGCTCTCGCGCGCCGCGGTCGGCGACATCGTGGCGTGGAACGGCGCACCGTTCCCGGCCGACCTGCCGTTGCGGGACGTGGCGGCGGAGATCCTCGCTCGCGGCCTGCGCGACGACGACGTCCTCATCGTCGACGGCGACCTCGAGCCGATCGGCATCGTCCCGGTGGCGGTGATCTTCCGCGAGGTCGGTCTGGTCTTCCGCCAGATCGCGCTGCGCGACCAGCTCACCGGGCTCCCGAACCGCCGCATGCTCGACGAGCGCGGTGCCGAGCTGCTCGCCACCGGCGTCGACCCGGCCCGGATGGCGGTGCTGTACGTCGACCTGGACGGCTTCAAGCAGGTCAACGACACCCTCGGCCACCAGGCGGGAGACGCACTGCTGATGGCGTTCTCCCGCCGGCTCGCGCGCGCCGTGCGTCCGCACGACCTCGCCGGGCGCCTCGGTGGCGACGAGTTCGCCGTCCTCCTGTTCGATGTCGACGAGGGCGAGGCCACCGCCGTGGCCGATCGCATCGTCGAGGTCGCCCAGCAGCCGTTCAGCCTGCACGACACCCAGCTCCAGCTCTCCGCCACGGTCGGGGTGGCGATGGGCGCCGACCTCGGCGTCGCCAGCTCGGTGCTCAGCCCGCTGGACGCACTGCTCCAGCACGCCGACGGGGCGATGCTGCACGCCAAGCGCGCCGGCAAGGCCCGCACCGGCCGGCTCAGCGCGCCGGAGGCGGCGGGGGCTCCGGAGCGGCGTGCCCTGATCCGCCTGCGCCTGCCCGAAGCGCTGCACCAGGGCCGGCTGCGGCTGCACTACCAGCCCAAGCTCGAGCTGCGTACCGGCCAGGTCACCTCGGTCGAGGCGCTGGTCCGGTGGACCGACGAGCAGCTGGGGCCGGTCTCCGCCGGTGAGCTCGTCGCGGTGGCGGAGAACACCGGGCAGATCAACGCGTTGGGCGACTGGGTCCTGCAGACCGCTTGCGCCCAGGCACGTCGCTGGCGCGACGAAGGCCGCAACTGGTCGGTCGCGATCAACGTGTCGCCTGTCCAGCTGGCCGCTCCGGGGCTGGCCGACACGGTGCTCGCCGCCATCGCTGAAACCGGGATCGGACCCGAGCTGCTGCAGATCGAGGTCACCGAGAGCAGCGCCGTCCTCGACATCGACCTGGCCAGCCAGCAGCTGCACGAGTTGCAGGCCGCCGGCGTACGGGTCCACCTGGACGACTTCGGCACGGGCTACTCCTCGCTCGCGATGCTGCGCCGGCTGCCGGTGAGCACGCTGAAGATCGACCAGAGCATCGTGGGTCGGATCGACTCGGACCGCGCCGACGCCGAGCTGGTCTCCGGCGTGATCAGCGCCGCGCACATCCTCGGGCTGACGGTGATCGCCGAGGGGGTGGAGCGCCCGAGCCAGCTGGAGCGCCTGCGCACGCTGGGCTGCGACAGCGTCCAGGGCTACCTCATCGGACGTCCTCAGCCTGCGCTCGAGCTGGACGACCCGCAGGCCTTCATCCCCGCACCGCGCTAGTCGACCTGCCGATCGGGTCCGGGTCGGCTGCCGACCAGCAGCGGGCGGGACGGTAGATTGCTGGCCCGTGAGACTCGTCGTTGCCCGCTGCCAGGTCGATTACGCCGGGCGTCTGACGGCGCACCTGCCCATGGCCACCCGGGTGCTGATGATCAAGAACGACGGATCGGTGCTCGTGCACTCCGACGGCGGCTCCTACAAGCCGCTGAACTGGATGTCACCGCCCTGCTCCTTCAAGGAGGGGGTGAGCGAGGACGGTCGCCCGGAGTGGACGGTGAGCGCGGCCAAGAGCGAGGACACGCTGCGGATCCTGATCGAGGAGATCCACCACGACTCCTCGCACGAGCTCGGGGTGGACCCTGGCCTGCAGAAGGACGGCGTCGAGAAGCACCTGCAGGAACTGCTCGCCGAGCACCCGGCCACCCTCGCGCCGGGCCTGACGCTGGTACGGCGGGAGTTCCCCACGGCGATCGGTCCGGTCGACCTGATGTGCCGCGACGCCGCCGGCCTCTCGGTCGCCGTCGAGATCAAGCGCCGTGGCGAGATCGACGGATCGTACGCGACAGGCGCCGCTAGGCATGTCGCGGTCGAGATCAAGCGCAAGGCGAACATCGACGCCGTCGAGCAACTGACCCGGTATCTGGAGTTGCTGAATCGCGATCCGTTACTGAAGCCGGTGCGCGGCATCCTGGCCGCGCAGTCGATTGCACCTCAGGCGCGAGTGTTGGCCGAGGACCGAGGGATCACCGTCGCACTCGTCGACTACGACGCCTTGCGGGGCCTGGACGACCCGACAGAGCGGCTCTTCTGAACTCACTCAACGTTTAGCAAGTCGCGCAGCACCTGCTCGTATTGAAGCCTGGAAAAGACCAGATCGAGCGACGGCTCGATTGGGTGGTATCCCGAGTCCGGCGCATCGAAGTCCTCATACGCAACCTGCCATCCGATGCGGCGCCACGCGACCGTTTCGGCAGTCATGATCAGGTCAGCGGTCATGGCGGAGCAGTTCGGATCGCCACACTCGCAGTGCATCAGGACAACGCGCCCATCCGGCATACCGAACCGCGGGTCCTTCGACTCCCCCTCGCCCAGCAACACAGCGAGCTGCCATGTCCGAATCGGATAGTCAAGATCGAGTAGAACGCTCGTACCGGACCCAGCGTGAACCATGGCATTGAACGACTTGCCGTCAACCAACCAGTCCCACACGCGGAATTCGGTCTCCTTGACCTTCCTCCGACGCCATGCGTCACGCTCAGTGCGGACCTTGATCTCGTACGCGACACCAAGCTCGTGAACGGACATGCCGCCAGTCTTCCAGAGGCGAACAACCAGGTTTTTCGGCGTCGGCGTAGCGGCGGGTAGCGACTGCATCTGAGGCGTCGAGCAGCTCACCCGCTACCTCGAACTGCTCAACCGCGACCCCCTGCTGACCGGCGGCGGTGCCGTGCGCGGCATCTTCGCCGCTCAGGCGATCAAGCCTCAGGCCCGCGTGCTGGCCGAGGACCGCGGCATCACCTGCGCGGTCGTCGACTATGACGCCCTCCGGGGCCTCGACAACGCCGAGGACCGGCTCTTCTGAGGTTATCCACAGAAGGGCGCCGTCCCCTCCCGGCCGGCGAGCAGGGCACCTAGCCTGAGGGCGGGTGATGCCCCGGGGGGAAGGGAGCAGACATGACCCCGAGCAACGCGCAGCTCGAGACGAAGCTGCGCCAGCACGACGACGAGATCGTCGCGATCTACGACATCCTGGCGGACATCGGCAGGACCATCGACGAGCACAGCGCCGCCCTCACCGGCATCCACGGAACCATCGACCACCACAGCACGATGCTCACCGAGATCCTGCGTCGGCTGCCGGAGGCCTCGTGAGGATCCACCCCGTCGCGCGAGTCGAGGAACGGGTCGCAGCGCGCAGTGCCCGGGTCTCGGGCCCGCTCAGCCTCGACGCGGTGGTCCGGACCCGCGACGTCAGCCGCACCCGGGCTCCTGCCTGACCGGACTTCGGGCGGCACCACCGACCGTCACGGTGTCGGTTTGCCGGCCCCGTCGATGGGCATGCTGCGGAGGTCGCCCCACCGGCCGCCGTATGTCCGACCTGTCAGGAGTCTCGTTGCTGCGCTCCCTCCGCATCCTCAGCCGGTCCGCCCCCCGCGCACGTCTGCCCGCCTGGTCGGCCGCCGTCGCGCTCGGGGCGACAGTCGTCCTCTCCCCCGTCGCCCCACCCGCTGCCCATGCGGCCCGGGCGTTGCCGCCGGTGGGCCGGCTCAGCGCCCCGGTCAGCACCCCGGTCGCCTCGCCGGGCGCCTCCTCCGACGCCCGCACCGTCGCCCATCCCAAGGCACCCAAGCCCAAGGGCGTCACCAAGACGCTCGTCGTCCAGCTGTACTGGAACGGCTTCCCGGCCGCCGATGACAGCGCCGCGCTGCGCTCCCGCATCCTGACCGGCCCCGCTGCCTGGTACCACACCGTCTCGCACGGCCGCTATGGCATCACCGGCTCCGTGACCCGCCCGATCAAGGTGAGCCCGATGGCCTGCGGCGAGAGCAGCCGGCTCAAGCTCAGGTACGAGCGGGTGGGGATCAAGGCCGCGAAGCGCGCCGGATACGGGCCCCGGCACTACGGCCGTGTCGTGGTGGCACTCCCCTGCCCGATCCCCAAGCACAGCGGCTTCGGCCAGATGCCCGGCAAGATGATCGTGCTCTACGAGTACCGGCAGCCGCACATCACCCCGCCGACGGCACCCGCCGGCACGACGCTGACCACCTCGACGGTCAGCTCGTCGTGGTGGATCTTCCAGGACTTCACCGCCACCTGGCCCGACGGCTACTCCGACACGGTGACCGGAGGCGGCCGGTTCATGGCTGTCGACCTGACGCCGATCCACGAGATGGGCCACAACCTCGGGCTGGACCACGCCCACCTGCTGCAGTGCCGCAAGCACGGCGTCACCACCTCCTTCGCCGGTCACTGCACGAGCGTGGAGTACGGCGACGACTACGACGCGATGGGCTCGCGCTTCGCACCCGGCAGCTTCAGCGCGCCCCGGCTCAAGAAGCTGCACTGGCTGCCCGGCAAGGTCAAGCACGTGCACAAGAGGGCGACGGTGACGCTCGCACCGCTCGAGGGCGCGAGCGGCACCCAGGCCATCACGGTGAAGGGCCGCAACGGACGGGTCTACTGGATCGAGTACCGCACGCGGACCGGCGTCGACGCGGCTCTCGACCCGGCCCAGACCGGTGTGCTGATCCACTACACCAAGCCGCACACCGCCCAGACCTGGCTGGTCGACGCCTTACCCGCAAGCGGCCGCGCGCAGAACGTCGACGCCCACGTGGTGGGCCTCGACGATCGCGACCAGGCGCAGTTGCTGCCCGGGCACTCGCTCACCACGCCCGAGGGCATCACCTTCACCACCGTCGCCCAGAGCGGGGGTGCAGCGATCGTGCGTGTGAGTCACCACAAGCACCACAAGCACCGCGGGCACCACAAGCACCAGCATCACCGGCTCTGATCGACGTTCGGCAGCCGGAGGCACCGAGGGTGCGGACGCGACGACGGCGTCCGCACCCTCGGTGCTCACCCACGCGGATCAGTCGAGGTGGTTGGCGCTCCGGATGACGTCGACGAACCCGTCCATGATCTCGGTCAGCCCGAAGTCCTTGGGGGTGTAGACCGCTGCGACCCCCATCTCCTGGAGCGCCCGACCGTCGGACTCGGGGATGATCCCTCCGACGATCACCGGTACCTCGGACATCCCGGCCTCCTCGAGCTTGGCGAGCACGTCGGGCACCAGCTCCATGTGCGACCCGGACAGGATGGAGAGGCCGATGAGGTGCACGTCCTCGGCGACAGCTGCCGAGACGATCTGCTCCGGCGTGAGCCGGATGCCCTGGTAGATCACCTCGAAGCCCGCGTCCCGGGCCCGTACGGCGATCTGCTCGGCCCCGTTGGAGTGACCGTCGAGCCCGGGCTTGCCGATCAGAACGCGCAGGCGGCCGCCGAGCTCCTCGCCGGTGGCACGAACCCGCTCACGCACCGCAGCGAGCGCCTGCCCGGCCTCACCGGCCTGGTCACCGGCCCCGACCGCTCCCTGGACCCCTGTCGGGGCCCGGAACTCGCCGAAGACGCCACGCAGCGTGGCCGCCCACTCCCCCGTCGTCGCGCCCGCGCGCGCGGCGGCCAGGGTGTAAGGCATCAGGTTCTCGGTGCCCTTGGCCGCGGCGGCGAGTGCCGCCAGCGCCTCGTCGACCTCGGCCTGGTCGCGTTCGGCCTTCCAGGCCTCGACGGAGGCCAGCGCCGCCTGTTCGGCGCGCGGGTCGGCGACCATGATGGCCTCATCCAGGTTGGCGGTCAGCGGCGAGGGCTCGGTGGTGTCGAACCGGTTGACCCCGACGATGATCTCCGAGCCCTCCTCGATGGCCGCCCGGCGACGGGCGTGGGAGGAGACCAGCTCGGACTTCATGTAGCCGGAGTCGACGGCGGCGATCGCACCGCCCATCGCCTGCACCCGGTCGATCTCCGCCTTGGCGCCCTCGACCAGCTCGCGGACCTTGGCCTCGATGACGGGCGAGCCGTCGAAGATGTCGCCGTACTCCAGGAGGTCGGACTCGAAGGCGAGCACCTGCTGCAGCCGCAGGGACCACTGCTGGTCCCAGGGCCGCGGCAACCCCAGCGCCTCGTTCCAGGCGGGGAGCTGGACCGCTCGGGCCCGCGCCTTCTTCGACAGCGTGACCGCGAGCATCTCCAGCACGATGCGCTGCACGTTGTTCTCCGGCTGCGCCTCGGTCAGGCCGAGGCTGTTCACCTGGACGCCGTAGCGGAAGCGACGCATCTTCTCGTCGGTGACGCCATAGCGCTCACGCGTGATCTCGTCCCACAGCTCGACGAAGGCGCGCATCTTGCACATCTCCTCGATGAACCGCACGCCGGCGTTGACGAAGAACGAGATCCGCCCGACCACCCGCTCGAAGTCGTCCTCGCCGACCTGGCCCGAGGCCTTCACCTGGTCGAGCACGGCGATGGCGGTGCACATCGCGTAGGCGATCTCCTGGACCGGCGTCGCGCCGGCCTCCTGCAGGTGATAGCTGCAGATGTTGATCGGGTTCCACTTCGGGATCTGGTGGACGGTGTAGGCGATCATGTCGCTGATCAGCCGCAGGGAGTGCTCGGGGCCGAAGACGTAGGTCCCGCGGGAGAGGTACTCCTTGATGATGTCGTTCTGGGTGGTGCCGGCCAGCTGGGCCGCGACCTGCTCCGGCGAGAGATCGGGGTTCTGCTCCTCGGCGACGACCTGGTACAGCGCCAGCAGCCACATCGCCGTCGCGTTGATGGTCATCGAGGTGTTCATCTCGGTGAGCGGGATCTGGTCGAACAGCTTGCGCATCTCGCCGAGGTGCGGGATCGGCACACCGACCTTGCCGACCTCACCCTTCGCGAGCGGGCTGTCGGGGTCGTAGCCGGTCTGGGTGGGCAGGTCGAAGGCCACGCTCAGGCCGGTCTGACCCTTGGCCAGGTTGGTCCGGTACAGGGCGTTCGACGCCTCGGCTGTGGAGTGGCCGGCGTAGGTCCTCATCACCCACGGACGATCCTTGGGCGCGCGCTCCGGGGTGGGCTTCTCGCTGCTCATGAAACGGAGACTAGGCCCTTCCTTACCGGCTGGTAACCCTGCGCGATGTGGAAAATGCCACTCCGCCGACCGCGAGGCTCAGCCGCCACCGGTGTGCGTGGGCTTCGTGGCCGTCGGACGGGTCAGGCTCGCCCGCAGCGCCGCCGTCACCGCTCCGAGTGCCTCCTGTGCCGAGAGCCCGGCAAGGTCGGCACGCAGCGCGACCAGCCGGCGGATGAGGGCCGCCGGCTCGCCCAGGGCGACGGCATGCCGCGGACGGAGCCGCCCGTGCGCCTTCCACAGCGGCTCGAGCAGCACGAGCTCCTCCACCGCCGCCTCGTAACGGCGCCGCGCGGGGGCGACGCCCTCCTCCGCGCGCAGCGCGTCCCGGAGCTCCTTGAGCGCGATCAGGGCATCGCCGCGACGCCGGCGGTAGACGTCCCGGCTGCGCACCGGCAGGACCAGCCAGGAGGCCAGCACCCCGATCACCGCGCCGAGCGCGACCCCGATCAGTCGCTGACCCAGCTCACCGGCGCCGCCGATCCCGACGTACCCGTGGAGCAGGGCGACCATCGCCGTGACCCCCGCCGCCCACCAGGCGTAGCTGCGCTGGCGCGCCCACAGCGCCGCAGCCATCACGGCGAACAGCAGCACGATCGCCCACCGGTCGCCGGCGACGAATCGACCGGCGATCACGGTGGCGAGTCCGGTCCCCACCAGCGCCCCGACCAGCCGCAGCACGCCCTTGTGCAGGACGTCGCCGCGACCGCGGTTGCCGCTGCACACCACGTAGCAGGACAGCACCAGCCACGGCCAGTGCTCCGGCATCAGCCACCGGCCGAGGCCGTAGGAGACGGCCAGACCGACGGCGAGCTGGGCAGCCATCCGCGTGCTGGCCCGACCCGACCGGGCCGCGGTGTCTGATCCGTGGTCCTCGGGCGGTGCCGGCAGGAAGCCGATCCCCCAGGCGAGCAGATGCACCGCCACCACCCAGCCGAACGCCACCATCGCGAACACGGCCGGCCACCAGGTGCTGGCGGTGCCCGCATCGACGGGGACGGGCACCACCAGCAGCGCGATGAACGGCAGGCTGACCAGCGTGCCCAGCCGGGTCCACCAGCTGCCGAAGCGTCGCAGGTACACCGCCCCGGACAGCACCAGGACGAACGCCACGCCACCGAGGACCGGGTGGCGGACCAGCAGCCGGCCGACCTCGGTCGCGAGCAGGGCGATCAGCGGCAGCGTCGCGATCCTCAGGAGGTACGGCGCCGCCGCGCGCGGCCGCTCCCTGCTCACCACCCGCGCCAGCGTCACCGCGAGCACCGTCGCGAGGACGACGACGTCGAGGTGGAGCCCCCGGGCCACCTCGAGGCGCCAGGCGGTGAGCCAGGTGCCGAGGACCGCGAGCATCGCGACGGCCGGAGCGCGCCAGGAGGTGGTCGACATGGTGCCTCCCATTCTGCGCGTCCTAGAGTCGGCACATGGTCAACCTCACCAGGATCTACACCCGCACCGGCGACGCCGGCACCACCCGGCTCGGCGACATGAGCGAGACCAGCAAGACCGACCCTCGGCTGGCGGCCTACGCCGACGTCGACGAGGCCAACTCCGCCATCGGCGTCGCGATCGCGATGGGCTCCCTGGACGAGCGCGTGGTCGCCGACCTGTCCCGGATCCAGAACGACCTGTTCGACGTCGGCGCCGACTTCTCCACGCCGGTCGTCGCCGAGCCCGCGTTCCCGCCGCTGCGGGTCGAGCAGGAGTACGTCGACCGGCTCGAGCGGCTGTGCGACGACTACAACGCCGACCTGCCGGCGCTGCGCAGCTTCATCCTGCCCGGCGGCACCGCGGGGGCGGCGTACCTGCACGTCGCCCGCACGGTGGTCCGCCGGGCCGAGCGCTCTGCCTGGGCCGCCTACGAGGCGCACGGCGAGACGATGAACCGGTTGGCGATCACCTACCTCAACCGGCTCTCGGACCTGCTGTTCATCCTCGCTCGGCACGCGAACCGCCAGCCCGGCGACGTCCTGTGGGTGCCGGGCGGCGAGCGGGGCGAGTGACCCGCGGCGATCAGCCGGTCAGGTCAGCCGCGTCGACGGGCCCGCGCTGCGGACGCGCCGCCAGCACGCTGAAGGCAGCGGGCACCATCAGCGCCGCGACGACCAGCAGCGCCTGCAACGTCCCGATCCGGTCGCCGATCGCGCCGAGGAACGGCGGCCCGATCAGGAACGCGCCGTAGCCGATGGTCGAGACGACACTGACCCGGGCCGCCGCGCGGCGCGGGTCGTCGGCGGCGGCACTCATCCCGACCGGGAAGCCCAGGGAGGCGCCCAGGCCCCAGATCACGATGCCGACGGCCGCTACCGCCAGGTGGGCGCCGTAGACGGTGAGCAGCACGCCGACGAGTCCGGCGACGGTGCACGCCCAGAGGACAGGTGCGCGGCCGAACCGGTCGAGCGCCACCGGGCCGACGAAGCGCCCCGTCGTCATCGCGACCACGAACAGCGAGAAGCCGGCCACGCCGACCCAGTGCGGTACGTCGTACCCATCGATCAGCCCGAGGGACAGCCAGTCGTTCGCCGAGCCCTCGACGGCGGCGAAGGCCAGCACCATCACCCCGACCAGCAGGGTGCGCGGCTCGCGCCAGGCCGAGGCGCGTCGCTCGCCGGGCACCGTCGGATCGGGCGCATGGGTCTGCACGGGGAGGAAGGCGCCACAGGCCGCGAGGACACCGCCGTACGCCGGCACGCCGACCACGAGGAGGTGGACCACGGCCGGGACGCCCAGCGCCGCCATCGGAATGCCGATCCCGCTCCCGGCGATCGACCCCATGCTCCAGGCGGCGTGGAACCGCGGCATGATCGTGCGCCCGAGCCGCCGCTCGACCTCGGCGCCCTCGACGTTCATCGCGACGTCCCAGGCGCTCAGGCCCATGCCCTCCGAGAGCATGCCGAGCGCCGCCAGCGGGACCCAGCCGACCACTGTCGCCCCGAGAGCGGCCACGACCACTCCCGCGGCGACGCCGACGGCGGCCACTCGCACGACGGTGGCGGCACCGAAGCGCTCGATCAGCCGACCGGAGAACGGCAGCATCACCAGGCTGCCCACGGAGGCGGACAGGAGCAGGAGTCCCAGCTGAGCGTTGCTCAGCTCGAGTGCCGAGCGTACGTCGGGCAGCCGGGAGACCAGCGAGGCGAAGAGGAACCCGTTGAGGGCGAAGGCCGCCACCACGGCGTTGCGGCTCCGGAGGGGCGAGGGGGTGACGCTCAGCGCGACCAGTCCGTTCCGGGATGGCGGGACTCCAGCCATGCCTGGAACCCGATCAGCGACTGCGGGGCCATGGCCAGCTCGACGAGGGCACCGTCCAGGGTGCGGCACTCGACCACGAGGTGGTCGGGGTAGAGCGCGAGCTCCTCACCGCCCTGCGGGATCCTGCTGGCCGCATAGACCAGGCCGGTTCGCTCCCAGGTCCGCTTGGGCACCGGGGCGAGCGAGAAGACCCTGAACCACTCGAGCGTGGAGCCGGAGTAGCGGCCGACGCCGAGGAGCCAACCGCGCCCGGGGCTGGTCGCCCGGGCGCGGTAGCTCAGCTCGAAGGTGCCGCCGTGACGGCTGATGATCCGGCGACGGATCATCAGCGCCACCACGAGGACCAGGAAGAGTGCGAGCACGACGCTGAGGGGCGTCAGCACCCACTCCCACCAGGTCATGAAGGTATCAGCGAGCCTTCTCGACAGCGCGGATACGTGCCTCGGCGCGACGAATGCGCTGCTCGGCCTCGTCGTCGCTCCCGATCAGGCCCTGGGCCTTCTCCAGCTCGGTACGAGCCGCGTCGACGTCGATCTCCTCGGCGAGCAGCACGTGTGCCGAGAGCACCGAGACCCGGTCGTTCGCGACCGAGATGAAGCCACCGTCGGCGGAGGCGACGACCACCGGGCCGTCGACCGGGCTGATCTCGACCACGGCGTCGGTGAGCACCGACAGCATCGGCGCGTGACCCCGCAGGACACCGACGTCACCCTCGATCGTGCGGGCGATGACCATGGTGGCCTCGCCGCTCCAGACCACCCGGTCCGCCGCGACGAGCTCCACCTGCAGGTTCTCGGCCATGACTCAGAGGTTCTTCTGGATGTCGGCCCAGTTGCGCTCGACGTCGTCGAGGCCACCGCACATGAAGAACGCCTGCTCGGCCACGTGGTCGAACTCGCCGTCGCAGATCTTGTTGAACGCCTCGATGGTGTCGCCGATCGGGACCGTCGAGCCCTCGATGCCGGTGAACTGCTTGGCCACGTAGGTGTTCTGCGACAGGAAGCGCTGGATGCGGCGCGCCCGCAGCACGACGATCTTGTCCTCCTCGGACAGCTCGTCGACACCGAGGATCGCGATGATGTCCTGGAGCTCCTTGTTGCGCTGCAGGATCTGCTTCACCCGGATCGCCGCGTCGTAGTGCGCCTGACCGATGTACTGCGGGTCGAGGATGCGCGACGTCGAGGTCAGCGGGTCCACGGCCGGGTAGATACCCAGCGAGGCGATCTCGCGCGAGAGCTCGGTGGTGGCATCGAGGTGCGCGAAGGTCGTCGCCGGAGCCGGGTCGGTGTAGTCGTCGGCCGGCACGTAGATCGCCTGCATCGAGGTGATCGAGTGACCGCGCGTCGAGGTGATGCGCTCCTGCAGGGTGCCCATCTCGTCGGCGAGGTTCGGCTGGTAGCCCACCGCGGACGGCATCCGGCCGAGCAGGGTCGAGACCTCGGAGCCGGCCTGGGTGAAGCGGAAGATGTTGTCGATGAACAGCAGCACGTCCTGCTTCTGCACGTCGCGGAAGTACTCCGCCATCGTCAGGGCCGAGAGCGCCACCCGCAGACGCGTGCCCGGCGGCTCGTCCATCTGGCCGAAGACCAGGGCGGTCTGGCCGAAGACGCCCGCGTCCTGCATCTCGTGGATCAGGTCGTTGCCCTCGCGGGTGCGCTCGCCGACGCCGGCGAACACCGACACACCACCGTGGTTGCGGGCCACACGCGCGATCATCTCCTGGATCAGCACGGTCTTGCCCACGCCGGCACCGCCGAACAGGCCGATCTTGCCGCCGGTGACGTACGGGGTCAGCAGGTCGATGACCTTGATGCCGGTCTCGAACATCTGGGTCTTGGCCTCGAGCTGGTCGAAGGCCGGCGCCTTGCGGTGGATGCCCCAGCGCTCGTTGACCTCGACGGTCTGGCCCGGCTCCAGGTTGAGGATGTCACCGGTGGCGTTGAAGACCTTGCCGAGGGTGACGTCGCCGACCGGGACGCTGATCGGGCCGCCGGTGTTGTGCACCGCACCGCCGCGGACCATGCCGTCGGTGGGCTTCAGCGAGATGGCGCGCACGACGCCGTCACCGATGTGCTGGGCCACCTCGAGCGGAAGGGTGGTGGTCTCGTCACCGAGGGTGACCTCGGTCTCGAGCTTGTTGTAGATGTCCGGCATCGCGTCGACGGGGAACTCCACGTCGACGACCGGGCCGATGACGCGGACGATGCGCCCCGTCGCGGTCTGGGTCTCGTCAACCGTTGCGGTCATGGTGATTCGGTTTCCTTCTCGAGGGGTCTCAGTCGTTGGCAGCGTTGGCGTCGGCGAGGGCGTTGACGCCACCGACGATCTCGCTGATCTCCTGGGTGATGCCGGCCTGGCGAGCCTGGTTCGCGATCCGGGTGTACTTCTTGATCAGCTCCTGGGCGTTGTCGGTCGCCGACTTCATCGCCTTCTGGCGCGCGGCGAGCTCCGACGCGGCGGCCTGCAGCATGGCGAACCAGATCCGGCTCACGACGTACTGCGGGAGCAGCGAGTCCAGCACCTGCTCGGCGCTGGGCTCGAACTCGTAGAGCGGCAGCACGTCACCGGGCTCGGGAGCGCTCTCGCCCTCCACAACCTCCAGCGGCAGCAGGCGCACGGCCTGCGGCTTCTGCACCAGCATGGACTGGAAGCGGGTCGAGACCAGGTGCACCTCGTGCACGCCGTCGGCCCCCTGGTCCTGACCGGCGAGGAACGCCTCGATCAGCGTCTCGCCGATCTCGCGGGCCACCTCGTAGGTCGGCTGGTCCGAGCCGCCGGTCCAGGACCGGACGACCGGGCGGTTGCGGAACTTGTAGAACGCCTCGGCCTTGCGACCGAACACGTACAGGTCCACCTTCTTGCCCTGCCCCCGCAGCTTCTCCACCAGGCCCTCGGCTTCGCGCAGGACGTTGGCGGCGTACGCCCCGGCCAGGCCGCGGTCGCTCGCGATGACGAGGACGGCGGCCCGGTCCGGTGAGGTCGGCTCGCTGGTCAGGGCGTGGTCGACGTTGGAGTACGTCGCCACCGCCGAGACCGCGCGGGTGAGCTCGCGGGCGTACGGCGCGGCCGCATTGGCCCGCTGCTGCGCCTTGATGATGCGCGACGCAGCAATGAGCTCCATGGCGCGCGTGATCTTCTTCATCGACTCGGTCGATTTGATCCGCGCGCGGTACTCACGCAGCGATACGGCCATGCTCAGGCTCGCTTCTGCTTGACGATCTGCTCCTGCTCGACATCGCCGTCCTCGAGCGCCTCCGCACGAGAGGAACCCGACTTGATCGACTCGCCGTCGGAGGTCTCGAACTGGTCCAGGAAGGAGTCGTAGGCGCTGGCGAGCTGGGACTCGGTGGAGTCCTCGAACTTCAGCGACTCACGGATCCCCGCCAGGATGCCCTCGTGCGAGAGGCGCAGGTAGTCTAGGAACTCCTGCTCGAACTTGAGGACGTCCGAGACCGGCAGCTTGTCCAGGCGACCACTGGTGCCCAGCCACAGCGAGACGGTCATCGCGTCGATCGGGTACGGCGAGTACGCCGGCTGCTTGAGCAGCGCCATCAGGCGCTGACCGCGGGCGAGCTGCTGCTTGGAGGCGGCGTCGAGGTCCGAGGCGAACATCGCGAAGGCCTCCATGGCGCGGTACTGCGCCAGCTCGACCTTGAGCGAGCCCGTGACGGCCTTGAGCGCCTTGGTCATGGCCGCACCACCGACGCGGGACACCGACACGCCGACGTCCACGGCGGGGCGCTGGTTGGCGGCGAACAAGTCGGACTGCAAGAAGATCTGGCCGTCGGTGATGGAGATGACGTTGGTCGGGATGAACGCCGAGACGTCGTTGGCCTTGGTCTCGATGATCGGCAGGCCCGTCATCGAGCCGGCGCCCATGTCGTCGGACAGCTTGGCGCAACGCTCGAGCAGACGGCTGTGCAGGTAGAAGACGTCACCCGGGTAGGCCTCACGGCCCGGCGGACGGCGCAGCAGCAGCGACACCGCGCGGTAGGCCTCGGCCTGCTTGGTCAGGTCGTCGAAGACGATCAGGACGTGCTTGCCCTCGTACATCCAGTGCTGGCCGATGGCCGAGCCGGTGTAGGGGGCCAGGTACTTGAAGCCCGCCGAGTCCGAGGCCGGGGCCGCGACGATCGTGGTGTACTCCAGCGCACCGGCCTCCTCCAGGGCACCGCGCACGGAGGCGATGGTGGAGCCCTTCTGACCGATCGCGACGTAGATGCAGCGGACCTGCTTGGACGGGTCGCCGGTCTCCCAGTTCTGCTTCTGATTGATGATCGTGTCGATCGCGATCGTGGTCTTGCCGGTGGCGCGGTCGCCGATGATCAGCTGACGCTGACCGCGACCGATGGGGGTCATCGCGTCGATCGCCTTGATGCCGGTGGCGAGCGGCTCGTGCACCGACTTGCGCTGCATCACGTCGGGGGCCTGCAGCTCGAGGGCGCGGCGTCCGACGGTGGCGATCTCGCCGAGGCCGTCGATCGCGTTGCCGAGCGGGTCCACGACGCGGCCGAGGTAGCCGTCGCCGACCGGGACCGAGAGGACCTCGCCCGTACGGCGGACCGTCTGGCCCTCCTCGATCTTGTCGAAGTCACCCAGGATGACGACGCCGATCTCGCGGGTGTCGAGGTTCAGGGCGATGCCCAGGGTGCCGTCCTCGAACTGCAGCAGCTCGTTCGCCATCGCCGAGGGCAGGCCGGCGACGCGGGCGATGCCGTCAGCGGTCTGGGCGACCGTGCCGACCTCCTCGGTCTTGGCGGCCTCCGGCTGGTAGTCGGCGACGTACTTCGCCAGCGCGTCGCGGATCTCCTCCGGACGGATGGTCAGCTCCGTCATCTCAGGTGCCTTCTCTCTCGTTCTCTCTAAGTCTGGTGCGTGCTGGGGCCGGGTCAGCCGGCCAGGGCGCGGCGGGCGTCGTCGAGACGGCTGGCCACGGTGCCGTCGATGACATCGTCACCGATCTCCACCTTGATGCCGCCGATGACGGAGGGGTCGACCAGCACGTTCAGGTGCACGGGGCGACCGTAGTGCCGCTCGAGCGCGGCGGCGAGACGACTCGTCTCCGCCTCGCTGAGCTGCTTGGCGACGCGAACGGTCGCGACGCCCTCGTTGTGGGCCGCCGCGGCGACCTTCTCGTACTCGCCCAACGCCACCGACACGGTGCGGTAGGTGCCGGCGAGCGACTGCTTGGCCAGCGCGACGGTGGCCGGGAGGGCCTTGCCGTCGAGGAGGGAGTCGAGCAGGGCGGCCTTGTCGTCGGCCGACCGGCTGGGGTCGGACAGTGCGTCGCGCAGCTCCGGGTTCTGCTGCACCACCTGGCCGAGCTCGAAGAGCTCGTCGGCGAGCCGCTTGGCCTCGGTACCGGCCGAGCGGACCAGAGCGAGCTCGCTGAGGTGCTCCAGCGCGTCCGCGAGGTCGCCCGCGTGCGTCCAGCGCCGCGTGGCGGCGGCGCTGAGCACCTGCAGTGCACCCGCGGCGACCTTGCCGCCGAAGATCTGCTGCACCAGGCCGGACTTGGCCTCCTCCGGGACCGACTGATCGGTGAGGAACCGGCGCAGCGCCGCCTCACCGCGCAGGGTCTGCGAGGCCGAGAACAGCGAGTCCGCGACCTCGGCGGCGGCCGAGGCCCCCGAGCCGGAGACGACGGTCTCCAGCTCGGAGGTCAGGCTCGCGACGGCGTCCGCGGAGGCACCACGCACGTCCATCAGTTCACCCCGGACTCGAGGTCGGCGAGGAACCGCTCGACGACACGGCTCTGCCGCACGTCGTCCTCCAGGCTCTCGCCCACGATCCGACCGGCGAGGCCGGTCGCGAGCGTGCCGACCTCGGCGCGCAGCGCTGTGACAGCCTGCTGGCGCTCGGCCTCGATCTGGGTCTTGCCGTGCTCGACGATGCGGTCCGCCTCGGCCTGTGCCTGCTCGCGCATCTCCGCGACGATCTGGGCACCCTGGGCGCGCGCGTCCTCCCGGATGCGCGCCGCCTCGTGACGCGCCTCGGCGAGCTGCTGCTCGAGCTCGGCGAGCTTGGCGTCGGCCTCGGCCTGCTTGCTCTCCGCAGCGGCCAGCCCGCCCTCGATCGCCGTGGCGCGCTCGTTGAAGGTCTGCTCGAAGCGCGGCGTCACGTACTTCCAGATGAGGAAGAGCAGGATGCCGAACACCACGAGGGCGAGCACGAACTCCACCCACACGAAGCCGAGGGGGTTCTCGCTCTCCTTCTCAGCGGCGACGATCAACATTGAATTCATCTACCTGACCTTGTCTTCACCAGTGATGGACCGAGGGCTGGGTGCCCGAGACCGATCAGGTGTTCGAAGCCTTGAGAACGAAGGCGAGGGCGATGCCGATGATGGCAAGGGCCTCGGCGAGCGCGAACCCGAGGATCGCGATCGACTGGAGGCGGCTCTGCGCCTCCGGCTGACGGGCCACACCAGAGATGTAGGCCGCGAAGATCAGACCGATACCGATACCCGGGCCGATAGCGGCCAGGCCGTAGCCGATCATGTTGAGCGAGCCACCCATGACTCTTCCTTTCGGTTGTTTTCCGCTTCGGACGAAGCAGTTGGTGTGATGAGTTGCGACGATCCGCCGAGCGGATCTCAGTGCTCGTCGGCGAGCGCACCCTGGAGGTACATCGCGTTGAGCAGAGTGAAGACGTAGGCCTGCAGGAACTGGACCAGGATCTCGAGGAAGCTGATCAGGATCGCCAGGACCCAGGCGAGCGGGCCGGCGACGTAGCCGACGCCACCGACGTGCTGGATGAGGTAGAGACCGCCGGTCGCGAACAGCAGCAGCAGCAGGTGGCCGGCGAACATGTTGCAGAACAGACGCAGGGCCAGCGTGACCGGACGGACCAGGATGTTGGAGAAGAACTCCAGCGGGATCAGCAGCGGGTACATCAACGGCGTGACGCCCGAAGGGACGCACTGGAGCTTGAGATAGCCCAGGAGCCCGTGCTTCTTGACGCCGACCGCGTTGTAGACCACCCAGCTCACCGCCGCCAGCGCGTACGCCATCGAGGCACGCGAGAAGGCCGGGAACTGCAGGAACGGGATGGTGGCGAACAGGTTGTTCACCAAGATGAAGAAGAACAGCGTGACCAGGTACGGCACGAACCGGAGGAAGTCGTGGCTGCCGATCACGTCACGGGCGATGCTGTTGCGCACCATGCCGTAGGCGCTCTCGCCGGCGTACTGCAGGCGACCGGGCACCAGCGACCCGCGGCGGATCGCGAGGAAGAAGAACCCGAAGACGACGATCGCGGCGAGCACCAGCAGGAACATCGCCTTGGTGATCTCGTGGCCACCGATGCTGAAGAAGCCCGGGAGGTCGAAGTTCGCCGGGCCCGGGGCGTTGAACTCCTCGGCTCGGATCACGGAACTCACTGTGCCTCCTGCTTCGTCATGTCTTGTGGTGAGGGTCGTGCTGGTGTGGCTGCTGTGGCTGTGGTGGTGCGGAGCGGCTGAAGCGCGCCCAGGTCATGTAGATCCCCATGGCCGCTCCGGCGCAGATCCCGACCGCTACCAGGAACGAGGTCCCCAACCAGCGATCGAGCAGCCAGCCGATGAGGCCGTAGACGGCCACGCCGGAGACCGTGTAGGCGAAGGCGCGCCACGGGTCCCCGTGCGGATCGTCCTGCGACGAGCGCTCGGGGTCGTTCACGCCCCGGACAATAACAGCACTGGTGACTCATCGCTCACCCGCGGTGGTGCGCTGGACGGGCAGATCGTAGAGCGGGATCCGACGGCGCACCGCCAGCCGCACCTGGGCCGCGGTCCAGGTCAGCGCGACGCAGATCGCGGCGATGCCGAGGGCGCGCGACTCGGCCGCGGCGGCGAAGGCGTTCGAGCGGTCGACGGCGGCCAGGATCACGAGCAGCAACAGGAGCTGGAGGGCGTAGGTCAGCAGCGCGAAGATCAGCGCCGCCGACGGCATCACGGTCGCGACGAGGTCGACGATCAGAGCGCCGCCGACCAGGACACCGAAGGTGAGACCGGTGCCGACCAGCGCGGCTGCTGCGGCTCCCCCGCCACTGACCAGTGCCGCGACCACGGCGACGACCATGCCGGCGAGCGCCGCGACAGACGCCGCACCGAGCAGCGTTCCGGCGCTCGAGGCGCGGAACATCTTGCTCGACTCGGTCGTCATCATCGGCGGCCGTTTCCGGTGGGGGTCAGGGCAACGACCAGTTTCTAAGCCGAACCTGATCGCTCGTGAAAACTATCACGAGCGCGGGTCGATGCCGAAATGGATCGTTCAACCCTGGTCCGGCCCGCTGGTCAGCGCCGGCTGGGCCGGGTGCCCGGGCGCCGACACCTTCGGCAGCAGGAACGTCAGGGCGAGCGTCACCAGCACCATCGCGATGACGCCACCCCACATCCACGGACCGGTGTAGAGGCTGGCGAGCACCGATCCGAAGCCGATCAGCGCGGCCCACAGCCACATGATCAGCACGGCGCGCCGCTGGGAGTGACCGATCTCCAGCAGCCGGTGGTGCAGATGCATCTTGTCCGGGGCGAAGGGCGAGCGCCCTGCACGCGTACGTCGTACGACCGCCAGCACCAGGTCGGTGAACGGCACGATCAGGATCGTCACCGGCAGCAGCACCGGGAGCAGCGTCGGCAGCAGGCTGGCACGCGCTCCCCCGGCGCCCTCGGAGAGCTGCTCGGAGGAGAACTGACCCGAGAGGCTCACGGCACTCGCCGACAGGACCAGTCCGATCAGCATCGAGCCGCTGTCGCCCATGAAGAGCCGGGCGGGGTGCCAGTTGTGCACCAGGAAGCCGCTGCACGCACCGGCGAGCGCGGCGCTGAGCAGGGCGGCGGTGGTGGCGTGGCTCAGGCCGTTGGCCCGGGTCAGCTCGTAGGAGAACAGGAAGAACGCGACAGCGCCGATGCCGACCACGCCGGCGGCGAGACCGTCGAGACCGTCGACGAAGTTGACGGCGTTGATGGTCGCCACCACCACGATCCCGGTGAACAGCGCCCCCTGGGCCAGGTCGAGGGTGAAGACCGAGCCGTCGGACCAGGTGATGAACGTGTACTGGATCTGGAAGTAGATCAGGACGGACACGGCGAGCACCTGGCCGCCGAGCTTGGTGAGCGCGTCGAGCTCGAAGATGTCGTCGATCACCCCGACCGCGCAGATCAGCGCGCCGGCGATCAGCACGACACCGGCGTCGTGGACGACGAATGGCTGCGACTCGGTGAGGAAGGGCATGTGTCGCGCCACCACGTAGGCGGCACCCAGGCCGCCGAGCATGGCCAGGCCGCCCAGGTACGGGATCGGCTCGTCGTGCACGTCACGGTCCCGGACGCGAGCCACCGCACCGGTGCGCAGCGCGATCTCGCGCGCCACCACCGTGAGCAGGTAGGTGACAGCCCCGGCGACGAGGAAGAGCAGGAGGTAGGCGCGCACGCTTCTTCTCCTACCTCAGTCTTCCCGCACGACGCCCTGGACGCTGACCCCGTGCGGGGCCAGGACGGCGTCGATCTTCTCCACGGCGAGCGCGCCCAGCCGCAGCAGCCGCGGTTCGGCGGCGGTGGCGTCGAGGATCGTCGAGGCCTCGCCGCCGGGCACGGGGCCGTCGTCGACGATCACCTCCACGTCCCCGCCGAGCATGTCCTCGGCCTCGTCCGCGTCCAGCGCGGCCGGGTGGCCGGTCTTGTTCGCCGAGCTGACCGCCAGCGGGCCGGTCCGGCCGAGGATCTCCAGTGTGAGCGGGTGGTCCGGGACGCGGACGGCCACGGTCCCCCGGGTCTCCCCCAGGTCCCACTGCAAGGAGGCCTGCTGGTGCAGCACGAGGGTCAGCGGTCCGGGCCAGAACTCGACGAACAGGGCCCGCGCCCAGTCGGGGATACGGACCGCCAGCGCGTCGACGGTCGCGGCCGCGTTCACCAGCACCGGCGGCGGCATCTCCCGGCCCCGGCCCTTGGCTGCCAGCAGCTTGCGCACCGCCGCGGGGTCGAAGGCGTCGGCGGCGATCCCGTAGACCGTGTCGGTCGGGATCACAGCCACCTCGCCCGCCCGCAACGCCTGCGTCGCAGCGGCGATCGCCGTTTCACGCTCCTCGTCGGTGCCGGTGGAAACGCGCGTGCTCATGGAGGTCATCGTGCCAGCCTCGCGGTCACGAAGCGCGGTCGACCTGCCAGGTCCCGGTGATCGCGTACGTCGGCCCAGCGTCCGCTCGCGCTGAAGACGGCCGGCGCCAGCTCACCCTGCTCGTCGGCGTGCTCGAAGCCGACCACCCCTCCCGGGCGCAGCAGGGCGGCGGCTCGTCGCTCCAGGACGCGGATGGCGTCGAGCCCGTCGTCACCCGAGAAGAGCGCGAGGTGCGGGTCGTGGTCGCGGGCCTCGGCGGCGACCGACTCCCAGGCCTCCAGCGGGATGTACGGCGGGTTGCAGACCACCACGTCGACGGTCCCGTCCAGGTCGGCGAAGGCCGTCGCCATGTCACCCTGCCGCAGGTCGACACCCGTCCCCGCGAGATTGCGCTGGGCCCAGGCGTAGGCGTCCTCGCTCAGCTCCACGGCGTGCACCCGGGCCGGCGCGCACTCGTCCGTGATGGACCTGGCGATGGCACCGGAGCCGGTGCACAGGTCGACGACGATCGGCGGCGCGCCCGACCCGCCGGCCGCCTGCTGCGCCTGCCGCAGGGCGTCGATCGCCCACCCGGCCAACAGCTCGGTCTCGGGGCGCGGGACGAACACGCCCGGCCCCACCGCCAGCTCGACGTGCCGGAAGTACGCCACGCCGGTCAGGTGCTGCAGCGGCTCGCGCGCGGCGCGGCGTGCCACCAGTTGCTCGAAAGCCTCGACGCGGTCCGCAGCGACCTGGTCCACCAGCACGAGCCGGGCCCGGTCGGTACCGAGCACGTGCGCGAGGAGCTCTGCCGCGTCGTACGCCGGGCTGGCGACGCCGCCCTCCTGGAGCGACCGCGTCGCCGCGGCCAGCAGGGCGCGGCGCGAGGCGGACTCGCTCACCTGTCCAGGGCCTCGAGCCGCGCCGCCAGATCGGCCTCGACGGCGGACTCGATGACAGGGCCGAGGTCCCCGTCGAGCACCTGGTCGAGGTTGTAGGCCTTGTAGCCGGTGCGGTGGTCGGAGATCCGGTTCTCCGGGAAGTTGTAGGTGCGGATCCGCTCGGAGCGGTCGACCGTCCGCACCTGGCTGCGGCGGGCGTCGCTGGCCTCGGCGTCGGCGGCCTCCTGAGCGGCCTGCAGGAGCCGGGCACGCAGGATGCGCAGGGCCTGGTCCTTGTTCTGCAGCTGCGACTTCTCGTTCTGGCAGCTGACCACGATCCCCGTGGGCAGGTGGGTGATCCGGACCGCCGAGTCGGTGGTGTTCACACTCTGCCCACCGGGCCCCGAGCTGCGGAAGACGTCGATGCGCAGGTCGTTCTCGTTGATCTCGACGTCGACCTGCTCCGCCTCCGGCATCACCAGCACGCCGGCGGCCGAGGTGTGCACACGCCCCTGACTCTCGGTCACCGGGACGCGCTGCACGCGGTGCACGCCGCCCTCGAACTTCAGCAGCGCGTACGGCGCCCGCCCCGGCTCGGGCGTGCCCTTGGCCTTGACCGCCACCGTGACCGACTTGTAGCCGCCGAGGTCCGACTCCGTCGCGTCCAGCAGCTCGACCTTCCAGCCCAGCCGCTCGGCGTAGCGGGTGTACATCCGCAGCAGGTCGCCGGCGAACAGCGCCGACTCCTCCCCGCCCTCGCCCGACTTGACCTCGAGCAGGGTGTCCTTGTCGTCGGCCGGATCGCGGGGCACCAGCAGCCGCCGCAGCCGCTCCTCGGCCTCGCCGCGGCGTACCGTCAGGGCCTCGGCCTCCTCGGCGAACGCCGGGTCCTCGGCCGCGAGGTCGCGGGCGGCCTCGATGTCGTCGGCGAGCTGCTGCCACTCGCGCCACGCGCCGATGATGGCGTTGAGCTGGGCGTAGCGCTGATTGAGCCGCTTCGCGAGCCGTGCGTCGGCGTGCGTCTCGGGCTCGGCGAGGCGCTTCTCCAGCGCGGCGTGCTCCTCGACGAGCCCCTCTACTGCCTCGAACTGCGCCATCTGCGCCTCCTGGACGTTGGACCCTGTACGTGCAGAAATGACGAGCGCCGACCTTCCCCGGACGGAGAAGGTCGGCGCTCGGAAGGCGCTACTTGTTCTTCTTGCCGTAGCGAGCCTCGAAGCGGGCCACGCGGCCGCCGGTGTCGAGGATCTTCTGCTTGCCGGTGTAGAACGGGTGGCATGCGCTGCAGACGTCGGCGCGAATGACGCCGTCGGTCTTGGTGCTGCGGGTGGTGAACGTGGCGCCGCAGGTGCAGGTGACCTGGGTCTCCACGTAGGTCGGGTGGATGTCAGCCTTCATGGTGTCCTCATCTCTTGGGGTGCCGGGTCGCCTTCGCGGACTGCGAGACGTGAACCGGAACCGACGGGCAATCTTACGAACAACGACCGCCGCCCACCAATTCCCTCGCGGGTCCGATGTGCGGCGGCCGTCGCTCGCGCGGGCCGAGAACGGTCAGTCGCCGTCGGTGCCCGGCGTCGTCTTCTGCACCTGCATCAGGAACTCGACGTTGCTGTGCGTCTTCTTCAGCCGCTCGAGCAGCAGCTCGAGGGCCTGCTGGCCGTCGAGTCCGGAGAGGACGCGACGCAGCTTCCAGATGATCGCCAGCTCCTCCTTGCTCACCAGCAGCTCCTCGCGGCGGGTGCCGGACTGGATGGCGTCGATCGCCGGGAAGAGGCGCTTCTCGGCGAAGTCGCGACGCAGCCGGATCTCCATGTTCCCGGTGCCCTTGAACTCCTCGAAGATCACCTCGTCCATCTTCGAGCCCGACTCGATCAGCGCGGTGGCCAGGATCGTCAGGGAGCCGCCGTTCTCGATGTTGCGGGCGGCGCCGAAGAACTTCTTCGGCGGGTAGAGCGCGGCCGAGTCGACACCGCCGGAGAGGATCCGCCCACTGGCCGGGGCGGCCAGGTTGTAGGCGCGACCCAGGCGGGTGATGCCGTCGAGCAGTACCACGACGTCGTGGCCCAGCTCGACCAGGCGCTTGGCCCGCTCGATCGCCAGCTCGGCGACGATGGTGTGGTCGCTGGCCGGACGGTCGAAGGTGCTGGAGATGACCTCGCCCTTGACCGAGCGCTGGAAGTCGGTGACCTCCTCGGGCCGCTCGTCGACCAGGACGACCATCAGGTGGCACTCGGGGTTGTTGATCGTGATCGAGTTGGCGATCGACTGCATGATCATCGTCTTGCCGGCCTTCGCCGGCGAGACGATGAGGCCGCGCTGGCCCTTGCCGATCGGCGCGGCGATGTCGATGACCCGACCGATCATGTTGGCCGCGTCGGTCTCCATCCGCAGCCGCTCGTTGGCGTAGAGCGGCGTCAGCTTGGCGAAGTCGACCCGGCTCGCGGCCTGCGCCGGGTCGGTCCCGTTGACGCTGTCGATGCGGACCATCGGGTTGAACTTCTCCTTGCGCTCGCCCTCGCGGGGCTGGCGCACCTGGCCGACGATCGCGTCGCCACGGCGCAGGCCGAGCTTGCGCACCATCGACAGCGAGACGTAGACGTCCTCGGGGCCCGGCAGGTAGCCGCTGGTGCGCACGAAGGCGTAGTTGTCGAGGACGTCGAGGATGCCGGCGGCCGGCACGAGGACGTCGTCGTCGCGGACCTCGGTGTCGAAGTCCCCCCGTACGGCGCCGGCCGGACGGTTGCGCTCACGGTCGCGACCGCGCCGACGGCGATTGCGACGGCTGCCGTCGCCGTCGACGTCGCCGGCAGCGTTGTTGTTGGCGGCGTTGTTGGCGGCGTTGTGAGCGCTGCCCTGGTTGTCCTGGTTGCCCTGGGTTCCCTGGGTTCCCTGGTTGCCCTGGGTTCCCTGGTTGCCCTGGTTGCCCTGGTGGTGCTGGTTGCCGGCGCGCTCGCCCGACGCGCGGCTCTGGCTCTGGCCCTGACCGTGCCCCTGGGTCCGGTTCTGGTTCTGGCGCGACTGGCGCTCGCGCTGCGGGCCCTCGTCGTGCTGCCCGTCGTCGTGCCCGGACTCGCGCTCACCGGCGGACCGGCTCTCGACGGGCGCGTCGGTGCGGCCCTCGGTGCCGCTGGACGATGCCGCAGCGTCGGCCTTCGGCTTGCGCTGCCGCTCGCGGCGCGGGCGGGTCTCCCCGGTGGCCGAGCCCTCGTTCGCACCGTCGCCCGACGGCGTGGCGGTAGGTGCCGTCGCCGCGGCCGTCGTCTCGCCGGCCGCCGCAGCAGCCTCGACACCGCGACCGGAGCGGGCGGCACGGGTCCGCGCCGGCTTCTCGACCGCTGCGGGCTGCTCGGAGGACGCCTGCTCGTCGGTCGACGCCGACTTCTCGGGCTTCTCGGGCTTCTCGGCCCTGGCACGCGCGGGACGCTGCGTCGCCCGCTGGGTGGGGCGGCTGCCCTGCGCGTCCTTGATCGCCTCGACCAGCTGGGCCTTCTTCATGCTGCCCGAGCCGGCGATGCCCATGCCGCTGGCCATCGCCTTGAGATCGGCGAGCAGCATGGAGTTGAGTCCACCGGCGGCCTTCTTCTTCGGCGCTGCCTCGGTGGATTCGATGGTTTCCGTCACGTGAGGTCCTTCCCACGTATCACAGCCGGGCGCACCGGACGGTCCGCCCATGGCTTGTCTTGTCGAAACCTCCCTCCCCGACGGCGGACCGGCCTGCGGTCTCGACGGTTGTGCAGAGCAGATCTGCACGGGAACTGGAGGGAAGTGCGCACCCTGCGTGCAGAAGGCCGATCAGGCGCTGCTGCGCGGTGGGTACGACGCCGGAAGCCCGGCGCCCGGACAATGTAGCACTGGTGTGGCGCGAATCATTCCTCGACCCGCGCACCGGTCGGGTCGATGGCGAGGGCACGGCCCAGCCAGCCCTGCGGCGTACGGGCGAGGAGGGTGTCGGCGTCGTGGCCGCCGGTGAAGGCGAGGACCGTGGGCCCGGCGCCGGAGACGACGGCGGGCACCCCGTCGGCCCGGAGCGCGTCGACCAGGGCCAACGACTCGGGCATGGCCGGCCGCCGGAAGTCCTGGTGCAGGTAGTCGCGGGTGGCGCGCCACAGCTGATCGGGCCGGCCGGCCAGCGCCGCCACCAGCAGCGCGGTCCGGCCGGCGTCAGCGGCGGCGTCGGCGTGCGGCACCGTGCCGGGCAGCAGGCCCCGCGCGATGACGGTCTCCACCCCGCCCGGCGGGATGAGGACCACCGCACCGATGCCGGTGGCCACCGGCGAGGGGACGGAGTAGAACTCCTCACCCTCGCGGCCCGAGATGGTGAAGCCGCCGTACATCGCCGGGGCGACGTTGTCCGGGTGGCCCTCGAGCTCGGCGGCCAACCGGAAGGCGGCGTCGTCGTCGAGCCGGTCGGCGCCGCCGGCGACGAGGGCCCGCGCGAGCACGATGCCACCGACGATCGCGGCCGAGGAGGAGCCCAGGCCGCGGGCGTGCGGGATGACGTTGCGACAGCTCAGCCGCAGCCCGGGCGGCTGCTCCCCGAGTGCGGCGAACGCTGCGCGCATCGAGCGGACGACCAGGTGCGACTCGTCGCGCGGCACTGCCGCTGCGCCGGCCCCGTCGACCTCCACCTCCAGGCCCGCTGGGAGCACCTCTGCGACGAGGGTGTCGCGCAGGTCGAGGGCAAGGCCCAGCGAGTCGAAGCCGGGACCGAGGTTGGCCGAGGTGGCCGGCACCGTGACGGTGACCGGTCCTGCGACGAACGTCTGTGCCATCGACGTCCGCCGGTCAGATCAGGCCGGCGGCCGCCGCGGCGGCGTCGATGTCGGCATCGATGACCACGTCGGGCACCTCACCGAAGAACTCCAACGCAGTGACGGTGTCCTTGAGACCGTGACCGGTCACCGTGACGACGGTGACCTTGCCGACGTAGCCGCGGGCCACCTCGTCCCCCGCCGCGACGTCGTCGAGGAGGCCCGCCACGCCGGCTGCCGAGGCCGGCTCGACGAAGATCCCGTCCCGGCGCGCCAGCTCGGCCTGCGCCGCCAGGATCTGCTCGTCGGAGAGCGCCTTGAAGCGACCGCCGGAGGCGTCCTTGGCAGCCTCCGCGAGCTTCCAGGACGCCGGGTTTCCGATCCGGATCGCCGTCGCGCGGGTCTCCGGGTGCTCGACCGGGTGGCCGAGCACGAGTGGCGCGGCACCCTCGGCCTGGAAGGCGCGCATGACGGGCGTCCTGGTCGCCCTGCCGGCCGCCAGGTACTGGGTGTAGCCGAGCCAGTAGGCGCTCAGGTTGCCGGCGTTGCCGATCGGCATCAGGTGGAAGTCGGGGGCATCGCCGAGCCGGTCGACGACCTCGAAGGAGGCGGTCTTCTGACCTTCCAGCCGGACCGGGTTGACGCTGTTGACCAGGGCGACCGGGTAGTGCTCGGCCAGACCGCGCGACATCTTGAGGCAGTCGTCGAAGTTGCCACGCACCCGCAGCACCTGGGCGCCGTGGACCAGCGCCTGGGCCAGCTTGCTCGCCGAGATCTTGCCGTCGGGGACGAGCACGATCGGGGTGATGCCGGCCTTGGCTGCGTACGCGGCCATCGACGCCGACGTGTTGCCGGTGGAGGCGCACACGCAGGCCTTCGCGCCCTCGTGCACCGCCACCGAGACCGCGGCGGTCATCCCACGATCCTTGAACGAGCCGGTCGGGTTCGCCCCCTCGACCTTGATCCAGACCTCACCACCGGTGACGCCGGAGAGCCAGGCCGAGTGCACCAGCGGCGTACCGCCCTCGCCCAGCGTGATCGCGGGCGTCGCCGCCGGGATGTCGAGCAACTCGCGGTACTCCTCGATGAGGCCGCGCCACTGGGCGCTGGTGGTGCTCATTCTTCTCCCTCCACGCGCATCACCGAGGTGACGTCGCGCACGATGTCCATGGTGCGCAGCCGCTCCACCGTCGCGCTGAGCTGGGCGTCGGTGGCGGTGTGCGAGACGACCACGAGCTGGGCGTCGGCACCCCGCCCCTCCTGCCGCACGGTCTGGATGGAGACACCGTGCTCGGCGAAGGCCAGCGCGACGGCGGAGAGCACGCCGGCGCGGTCGTCGACGTCGATCGCGACGTGGTAGCGGGTCAGCGTCTCGCCCATCGGCAGCACCGCGCGGGCGGCGTACGCCGACGCGGCGACGCCCTTGGTCCCGGCGACCAGGTTGCGGGCCACCGTCACGAGGTCGCCCAGGACGGCGCTGGCCGTGGGGGCTCCGCCGGCGCCGCGGCCGTAGAACATCAGCTGCCCGGCGGCCTCGGACTCCACGAAGACGGCGTTGTAGGCGTCCCGCACGCTCGCGAGCGGGTGCTCGCGGGGGATCATCGCGGGGTGCACCCGGGCACTGACGGCGCTCTGCCCGTCGGCGTCGTGCTTGAGCTCGGCGATGGCGAGCAGCTTGACCACGCAGCCCATGTCCTTCGCCGAGGCGACGTCGGCCGCGGTGACGTCCGAGATGCCCTCGCGGTGCACGTCACTGCCGGTCACCCGGGTGTGGAAGGCCAGGCTCGCCAGGATCGCCGCCTTCGCGGCCGCGTCGAACGCCTCGACGTCAGCGGTCGGATCCGCCTCGGCATAGCCGAGTTCCTGGGCCTCGGCGAGCGCCTCGGCGAAGCCCGCGCCGTAGGTGTCCATCTTGTCGAGGATGTAGTTGGTAGTGCCGTTGACGATGCCGATCACCTTGGTCACCCGGTCGCCGGCCAGCGAGTCCCGCAGCGGCCGCAGGATCGGGATGGCACCGGCCACCGCCGCCTCGTAGTACAGGTCGCGGCCCGCCTTCTCGGCAGCCTCGAAGAGCGTGGCGCCGTCCTCGGCCAGCAGCGCCTTGTTGGCCGTCACGACGCTGGCGCCGTTCTCCAGCGCCGACAGGATCAGGGTGCGGGCCGGCTCGATGCCGCCGATGACCTCGACCACGATGTCGACGTCGTCGCGGGCCACGAGCGCCGGCCCGTCGGTGGTGAGCAGCTCAGCCGGTACGTCGACCTCGCGGGGCGCGTCCAGGCGCCGTACGGCGACGCCCCTGAGCACGACCGGAGCGCCGATCCTCGCCGCCAGGTCGTCGGCCTGCTCCTCGAGCAGCCGGACCACCTGCGAGCCGACGACGCCGCAGCCCAGCAGGGCCACGCCCAGGGGGCGCGCGCCGGGGACGGAGGCGGAAGCCACGGGTTGAGTGCTCACCGGCCAAGCGTATCGGCGAAGCGCCCGGGCGGCTGAACCGTGTCAGGACTCTGGACAGCCGCTGCGCCGCGACGCGCGAGCCCAGGACGGTGGGACCGCGGGCAGCGCGCATGGCAACGGGCCCCGGCGGAACCGGGGCCCGTTGCCGGCGGAACGGATGAGGGTCGTCATCGACCCACGGCGGACCGCTCCGCTGCGATCTCCAGTGGCCTACTTGAAGGCGTCCTTGACCTTCTCGCCGGCCTGCTTGAGGTCGGCCTTCGCCTTGTCCATCTTGCCCTCGGCCTGCGTGCTCTCGTCGCCGGTGGCGCCGCCGTACCGCTCCTTGGCCTCGCCCTTCAGTTCCTCGGCCTTGTTGCCCAGCTTGTCGTCGAAACCCATCGGTTGCCTCCTTGCTGTCGGAGATCAACCGGTACCCGATGCTCGACGTCCTATGAACGCTGTGGAGGCGTTACGGATTCAGCCGACGTCGGTCGCCAGCAGGTCGTCCACGGTCTCGCGGCGCACGATCACCCGTGCGACACCGTCCTTGACCGCCACCACCGGCGGACGCAGCGCGTGGTTGTAGTTCGACGCCATCGAGCGGCCGTAGGCGCCCGTGCCGGGGACCGCGATCAGGTCGCCGGGGCCGATGTCACCGGGCAGGAACTCGTCCTTGACCACGATGTCGCCGGATTCGCAGTGCTTGCCGACCACGCGGGCCAGCACCGGCGCCGCGGTCGACGGCCGGGACGCGAGCGTGCAGGAGTAGTCGGCGTCGTAGAGGGCGGGTCGGATGTTGTCGCTCATGCCGCCGTCGACGCTGACGTAGGTCCGCCGGGCACCGCCGTCGAGGCTGACCTCCTTGACGGTGCCCACGGTGTAGACGGTGCACATCGCCGGCCCGACGATGGCGCGCCCGGGCTCGATCGAGAGGTGCGGTACGTCGAGGCCGAGCGCGGCGCACTCCCCCGTCACGATCCGGGTGATCTGCGCGGCCAGCTCGGCCGGTTCGGCCGGGTCGTCCTGCGTCGTGTAGGCGATGCCGAAGCCACCGCCGAGGTCGAGCTCGGGCATCGGGTGACCCAGCTCGGTCGCGACCCGGGCGTGCAGACCCAGGACCCGGCGCGCCGCGACCTCCCAGCCGGAGGTGTCGAAGATCTGGCTGCCGATGTGGCTGTGCAGGCCGCGCAGCTCCAGGCTCGCCGCGGCGACCACGTGTCGCGCCGCCTCGAACCCGTCGCCGGCGCTGATCGAGAAGCCGAACTTCTGGTCCTCGTGCGCTGTGGCGATGAACTCGTGGGTGTGCGCCTCCACCCCCGCCGTCACCCGGACCATCACCGGCTGGACCACGCCGAGCTGGGCGGCGATGTCGGCCAGGCGCTCGATCTCGACGAAGGAGTCGACGATGATCCGCCCGACGCCGACGTGCACGGCCCGCCGCAGCTCCATCGCCGACTTGTTGTTGCCGTGGTAGCCGATCCTGCCCGGATCGATGCCGGCACGCAGCGCGACGCTCAGCTCGCCGTCGGAGCAGACGTCGAGGAAGAGCTCCTCCTCGGCCACCCACCGGGCGACGGCCGTGCTGAGGAACGCCTTGCCCGCGTAGTAGACGTCGTACCCCTCGAACCCGTCGCGGAAGGCGCGCGCACGGGTGCGGAAGTCGTCCTCGTCGAGCACGTAGGCGGGGGTGTTGACGTTCGCCACCAGGTCGGCGACGGAGAGACCGCCGATGCGCAGGACACCGTCGACCTTCTGCGCCGTACGCGACCACAGCAGCGGCACGAGGGCGTTGACGTCGGCCGGCTCACGCAGCCACACCGGAGACGTGCCGGCGAAGTCGCCGGGCGGGACGCGGCCGCTCATCGGCCGCTCACATCCGCTCCGGCGCGGTGACGCCGAGCAGGCCCAGGCCGTTGCGGATGACGGTCTGGGTCGCCACCACGAGCACCAGCCGGGCGAGGTTCGCCGGGCCGACCGGCTCGTCGCCCTGCGGCAGCATCCGGCACTCCTTGGTGTCGTACCACTTGTTGAACGTCGAGGCGGTGTCCTCGAGGTAGCGGGCGACGCGGTGCGGCTCGCGCAGCTCGGCCGCGCTGGCGACCACGCGCGGGAAGTCCGCCAGCGCGCGCAGCAGCTCGCCGTCACGCTCGTGCGAGAGCTGGCTCGGGTCGAAGTCGTCCCCGGTCGGCAGCACCATGCCGAGGTCGGTGGCGTTGGCCACCATCCGGCAGGTGCGGGCGTGGGCGTACTGGACGTAGTAGACCGGGTTGTCGTTGGACGCCTTGGTGATCTCGGCGACGTCGAGCGTCAGCGGGCTGTCGGCGGGATAGCGCGCCAGCGAGTAGCGCAGCGCGTCGACGCCGATCTCCTCGGCCAGCTCGTGCAGCGTCACGATCGTCCCGGCCCGCTTGGAGAGCTTGAGCTCGGCGCCGTCGCGCAGGATCTTGACCAGCTGCCCGATCAGGACGTCGAGGGTCTGCGCCGGGTCGTCGCCTACGCAGGCGGCCATCGCCTTGAGCCGGCCGACGTAGCCGTGGTGGTCGGCGCCGAGCAGGTAGAGACACCTGTCGAAGCCGCGGGCGCGCTTGTTGAGGTAGTAGGCGGTGTCGGAGGCGAAGTAGGTCAGCTCGCCGTCGGACTTGATCAGGACGCGGTCCTTGTCGTCGCCGAAGTCGGTGGTGCGCATCCAGAGCGCGCCGCCCTCCTCGTAGACGTGGCCGAGCTCCTTGAGCCTCTTGAGCGTGTCGGGTACGCCGCCCGACCCGTCGCCGCTGTCGTGCAGCGACAGCTCGGAGAACCACACGTCGAAGTGGGTGTTGAAGAAGGAGAGCTGGTCCTGCTGCTCCTGGAGCTGGAGCTCGTAGCCCTTGGCCCGCACCGCGGTGCGGCGCTCCTCCACGCCGTAGCCGTCGGTCAGCTCGAAGATCCCGGGGACGGCGTCGCCGACCGCCGTGGCCAGGTCGTTGATGTAGGCCCCGGCGTACCCGTCCTCCGGCTTGGGCTGACCGGTCGCCGCCGCGATGATCGAGTCCGCGAAGTGGTTCATCTGCACGCCGCGGTCGTTGATGTAGAACTCGCGGGTGACCTCCGCGCCGGCGGCCGAGAGCACCCGGCCGATCGCGTCGCCGAGCACTGCCCAGCGGGTGTGGCCGAGGTGGAGCGGGCCGGTCGGGTTGGCCGAGATGAACTCGACGTTGATCCGCTGGCCCTGCAGCGTGTCGGTGTGGCCGTAACCGGCGCCGGCCGCGACGATCTGGGCCGCGAGCACGCCCTGCGCACCGGCCTCGACGGTGATGTTGAGGAAGCCCGGACCCGCGATCTCCACGTCGGCCACCCCGTCGACGGCCTTGAGACCGGTCGCGATCAGCTCGGCCAGCGCGCGTGGGTTCGTGGCAGCGCCCCCGATCACGGCGCGCCGTGCCAGCTGCATCGCCACGTTGGTGGCGTAGTCACCGTGACCCTTCTGCCGGGGTCGCTCCACCGTCACGCTGGTCGGGACGCCGTCGGGAAGGGCGAGCGCGCCATCTTCCGACAGCGTCGTCAGGACGTCGACGATCGCGGTGGAGAGCTGTTCAGGGGTCACCGGTCAACCCTATCGGCGCTCGCGCCCAACCCCCGCACCGATATCCCGCGGCCGGACGCCGTCGTGCACGCTCCCAGGACCCCGCCCCGCTCGACGGAGGCTCGGTGGAGGATCGGTAGAGGCTCGACGGGGCGCCCCGACGTGCCCGGTTTCACCCTCGTCGCCCGGGGGCTGTAGGGTCGCTCTCGCACTGCTCGCGGTGCATGCCTTCGTAGCTCAGGGGATAGAGCACTGGTTTCCGGTACCAGGTGTCGCAGGTTCGAATCCTGCCGAAGGCGCTCCGAGATGTCGCGCGACATCGGAAGCCGCCGGACCTGCGCATGCGGGGCCGGCGGTGGTGATTTCGGCAGCTCCGGCGGCCCGGTCAGACCTGCGGCTGCTCGAGGGCCGACTCCGATCGGAGCAGCGCCACCAGGTCCGCCAGCGGCATCGGCCGGTGCAGCAGGTAGCCCTGGACCATGCTGTACGGCGCGTCCTCGCAGATGATGTCGAGCTGTGAGGCGCGCTCGATGCCCTCGATCACCACGTGGAAGCCCAGCGTCCGGCCCATCTCCATCACCGAGCGCAGGAGTCCGCGGGCACGGTCGTCCTGGTCGATGTTCGCCGAGAGCGCCGCATCGGCCTTGATCACCCGCGCCGGGAGCTCGTGCAGGTAGCTGATCGAGGAGAAGCCGACCCCGAAGTCGTCGATCGCGAACCTCACCCCGAGGTCGGCGATCGCGCGCATCACGGCGAGGACCTCGCCGGTGAGGTCGACGCCCTGCCGTTCGGTGATCTCCAGGATCAGGTACATCCCGGCCGTGGCCCGGGCCGCGGAGCGGACGGTGTCGATGAAGCCCGGGCTGCGCAGCTGGGCGGCGGAGATGTTGACGCTCAGCGAGAACGGCTCGCCCTCGGTGACCAGCAGGGCGGCGGCGTCGGTGCCGACCCGGCGCAGCACCGCCTCGCCCAACGCGATGATCAGCCCTGTCTCCTCGGCGATGCCGATGAAGGTGTCCGGCGGCACCGGGACCCCGGCGCGGTTCCATCGGGCGAGCGCCTCCGCGCCGACGACCCGCCCGGTCGCCACCTGGACCACCGGCTGGTAGACGACCTCGATCTGGTCGGCCTCGACAGCGCCGCGCAGGTCGTCGATCAGCTCGAGCCGATCGACCCGTGCCCGGCCCATCGCCGGCTGGTACTCCACGCAGCGGCCCTTCCCGCCGGCCTTGGCCTCGTACATCGCCAGGTCGGCGTTGCGCAGCAGGCTGGCGGCGGTGTCGTGACCGCGGTCGAAGGCGACACCGACGCTGACGCCGAGTCGGATCGCCTGACCGCCGACCACCGTGCCCTCCTCGACGGCGGCGAGGATCCGCTGGCACATCGCCGGTACGCCGAGAGGGTCGACGTCCTCGACCAGCACCGCGAACTCGTCGCCGCCGAGTCGCGCCACCGTGTCGCCCTCGCGGACGCAGTCGCGCAACCGGCCGGCGATGTCGACCAGCACGAGGTCGCCGGCGCCGTGGCCGAACCGGTCGTTGACGGGTTTGAAGCCGTCCAGGTCCAAGAAGAGCAGCGCCGTCTGGGTGTTGGACTCCCGGGCCCGTTCGAGCGCCTGGGTGACCCGGTCGAGCAGGATGGCACGGTTCGGCAGGTCGGTCAGCGGGTCGTGCCGGGCCAGGTGCAGCATCTCGTCGATGAGATCGATGCGGGCCATGGCGTCCGAGGCGACAGCCGCCAGCGCACGCAGCGCCTGCTGGTCCCCGGTGACGGTGGCCCGGGCCCGGTGCGCCGCTCGGGCGACCACCCAGGCGGTCTCCTCCCCCAGCTGCACCTCCACCCCGATCTCGCCCTCGGCCGGGGCCGCACTGCGGATCTGCACGTCCTTCATCTGCAGCAGCTCGGCGGCGTCGCGCGCGAGCGCCTCGGCCACCGCCTGCCGGTCGGCCAGCGACTGCGCCCGGCCCGCGGCCCCGAAGAGCACCGTCAGCCGGCGGGCGTTCTCCCGGCCACGGGTCACCGCCCTGGTGGCGATCAGGAGCGTGACGAGCGGGATGCCGAACAGGATGAGCGTCCACGACGGTGTCGCCCGCGCGACCACCGCCGCGAGGTAGCCGAGCGAGTCGAGCGGGACGAAGCAGGCGATCGCCGGCACCGTGCCGGTCTGGACCAGTGTCGACCTGAGCGGGGAGCCGCTGGAGAGGGTGATCGCGACGGCCGAGAGCACGTAGTCGGTCACGAAGTAGGTCACGGCGGCCAGCGCCACGGCCAGCAGGCCGCGCGGTGACTCGATGGTGGTGCCGTCGATGATCGCGCCGTACACGACCGTCGCCAGCGCGCCGCCGACGATGCCGACGCCGATGTTGAACACCCGAGCCGCCGCGCGCTTCCCGGACAGCGCCTGGGTCGCCAGCACGCCGGCGCTCCACACGATCACCGCCTGGGCGCTCTCCATCGTGCAGAGCAGGAACATGAGCACGGAGGAGTCGAAGCCGACCTCGATCCCGGAGGCCCCCGCATCGAGCACCATCGGGAAGCGGGCGATGACCACGATCAGCGGGACGCCGATCACCGCCGCCGCGACGAAGTGCGTCCCGACACCGCCGCCCCGCGCGACCTCGGCGACCGCCGCCACGACGGCGACGATGCCCAGGGCCAGGATCAGCAGGTGGTAGGACCACTCGCGCACCTGCGCGGCGCGTGCGGATGAGGTCGGCATCCGTGGGGCTCCCGATGGTCGGCTCGTGGGTAGGGGCTGGTAGAGCCCCCGTTACCCGGAATCACCCGGAGGCCCTGCGAACAGGATCCCTGTGTTCATCGGCGGGTGTGACCATTTCCTGCGACTCCCTGCGGCGCGTCGTGTGCCGAGACCCCGTGGCGGGAGGCGTGCGCGCCGCCGCCGCAGACGCGTTCCATGGTCGGCATGGGCGTGATGGCGGCACCCTCCCGTAGGCTGGCGGCGCTCGTGGCTGCAGGAACCCGGTGCGACTCCGGGGCGGTTCCGCCACTGTGATCCCTCCGGGGACAGCCAGACACTGGCCGCGGGCCGGGGGCCTCCGCACCAGCGGACGCACCCGCCATCCGACCGCAAGCCGGGGCGAGAACCCCGGAGGAGGAGACCCGGCCGTGCCGTCCCCTGCGCTGAACGCGACGCCGTCCCCCCGGATCGCGCTGCTCTCCACGTCCGACACCGATCTGCTCTCCGCCCGCGGCAGCGGCGCGGCCTACGCGTGGGCGAACCCCGCTCGCAGCAGCGACGCCGACCTGACGGCGCTCACCGAGGGCGCGGCGCTGGTCGTCGTACGTCATCTCGGCTCCCCGCACGACCTGTGGCCGGGTGTCGCGCAGGTGCGGGCGGCGGGCACGCCGGTGGTGGTGCTCGGCGGCGAGGTCACGCCCAGCGCCGAGCTGATGGAGCTCTCCACCGTGCCGGTCGGCCTCGCGGCGCAGGCCCATCGCTACCTCGCCGAGGGCGGCCCGGTGAACCTCGGCCAGCTGCACGCCTTCCTGAGCGACACCGTCCTGCTGACGGGTGAGGGCTTCGAGCCCCCGATGAGCGTGCCGGTCTGGGGCTACGCCGAGCGTCCGGACTCCCCGGAGCGTCCGCTCCCGCGCATCGGGGTGCTCTACTACCGCGCCCACGAGGTGAGCGGCAACGCCGGCTTCGCCCATGCGCTGGCCGATGCCGTCGACGCCACCGGGACCGCCGTCGGCGTCCCGATCTTCGCCAGCTCGCTGCGCAGCGCACCCGAGGAGCTGTACGACGCGTTCGCCACCCTCGACGCGCTGGTCGTGACGGTGCTCGCGGCCGGTGGCAGCACCCCGGCCGCAGCGAGCGCCGGCGGCGAGGACGAGGCCTGGGACGTCGCCCGGATCGCCGCCCTCGACATCCCGGTGCTGCAGGGGCTGTGCCTGACGAGCAGCCGCGCCGAGTGGGCGGACTCCGACGACGGCGTCACGCCGCTGGACTCCGCCACCCAGATCGCCATCCCGGAGTTCGACGGCCGGATCATCACCGTGCCGTTCTCGTTCAAGGAGATCGACGAGCAGGGCCTGCCGCGCTACGTCGCCGACCCCGAGCGCTGTGCCCGTGTCGCCAGGATCGCGGTGCGCCACGCGCGACTGCGGCACCTCCCCAACGCCGAGAAGCGGCTGGCCCTGGTGCTCTCGGCGTACCCGACCAAGCACGCGCGGATCGGCAACGCCGTCGGGCTCGACACCCCCGTCTCCGCGGTCCGGCTGCTGCGCCGGCTGCGCGCGGAGGGGTACGACGTCGGCGACGGCTTCGGCGTGCTCGACCTGGCCGACGACACCGAGGCGGGCGATGCGCTGATCCATGCCCTGATCGCTGCCGGCGGGCAGGACGAGGAGTGGCTCACCGACCTGCAGCTGACCGAGGCGCACGTGCGGGTCAGCGCCGAGGACTACCGCAGCTGGACAGCTGATCTCGCCCCCGCCCTGCGGACGGCGATGACCGAGCAGTGGGGCCCGGCGCCCGGATCGCTGTTCGTCAACGACCGTGACGAGCTCGTGCTGGCGACGCTGCAGGCCGGCAACGTGGTCATCATGATCCAGCCGCCGCGCGGCTTCGGCGAGAACCCGGTCGCGATCTACCACGACCCCGACCTGGCGCCGACCCACCACTACCTGGCCGCCTACCGCTGGCTCGCCGCGCCGATCGAGCAGCACGGCTTCGGGGCCGACGCGGTCGTGCACCTGGGCAAACACGGCTCGCTGGAGTGGCTGCCGGGCAAGAACGCCGCCCTCTCGGCCGCCTGCGGCACCGACGCGGTGCTCGGCGACCTGCCGCTGATCTACCCGTTCCTGGTCAACGACCCCGGCGAGGGGGCTCAGGCCAAGCGCCGCGCGCACGCCGTCCTGGTCGATCACCTCGTCCCGCCGATGGCCCGCGCGGAGGCGTACGGCGACATCGCCCGCCTCGAGCAGCTGCTCGACGAGTACGGCAACATCGCCGCGATGGACCCGGCCAAGCTGCCGGCGATCCGCGGCGAGATCTGGACGCTGATGAAGGCCGCCGAGCTCCATCGCGACCTCGGCCTGGACGAGCGGCCCGAGGACGAGGAGTTCGACGACTTCATCCTGCACGTCGACGGCTGGCTGTGCGAGATCAAGGACGCCCAGATCCGCGACGGTCTGCACGTGCTCGGCGCGGCCCCGTCCGGCGCTGCGCGGGTCAACCTCGTGCTCGCCGTCCTGCGGGCGGCCCAGGTGTGGGGCGGTGTCGGGAACGCGGTGCCGGGGTTGCGTACGGCGCTGGGTCTGGCAGCGGAGGCCGGTGCCGTGGAGACCGACGCGTTCGAGGCGCAGGCCCGCGAGCTGGTCGAGGCGATGGAGAAGGCCGACTGGGACCCCGCCGCGGTCGCCGCCTTGCACGAGTCACCGGAGGTGGGCGCGGTGCTGACCTTCGCCGCCACCCAGGTCGTCCCGCGGCTGGCCCGCACGACCGATGAGCTCGACGCCGTGCTGCACGCCCTCGAGGGCGGCTTCGTCCGGCCCGGACCGTCCGGCTCGCCGCTGCGCGGGCTGGTCAACGTGCTGCCGACCGGGCGCAACTTCTACACCGTCGACCCGCGGGCCGTTCCGAGCCGGCTGGCCTGGCAGACCGGCCAGGCGATGGCCGACTCGCTGCTGCAGCGCTACCTGGAGGAGACCGGCGAGTACCCCGCCAGCGTCGGCCTCTCCGTCTGGGGCACCAGCGCCATGCGGACCAGCGGCGACGACGTGGCCGAGGTGCTCGCGCTCCTCGGCGTACGTCCGGTCTGGGACGAGGCGTCGCGCCGGGTCAGCGAGCTCGAGGTGATCCCGCTCGAGGAGCTCGGCCGGCCCCGCGTCGACGTGACGGTCCGGATCTCCGGCTTCTTCCGCGACGCCTTCCCGCACGTGGTCGCGATGCTGGACGACGCGGTGCGGCTGGTGATCGACCTCGAGGAGCCGGCGGAGTCCAACTTCGTCCGCGCCCACGCCCGCGCGGACCTGGCCGAGCACGGCGACGCCCGCCGGGCGAGCACCCGGATCTTCGGCTCCAAGCCGGGCTCGTACGGCGCCGGCATCCTCCAGGCCGTCGAGTCCGGCTCGTGGCGCGACGACCAGGACCTGGCCGAGGTCTACACGGTGTGGGGCGGCTTCGCCTACGGCCGCGGCCTGGACGGCGCCCCGGCGGCCGAGGACATGCGGGCCAACTACCGCCGGATCAAGGTCGCGGCCAAGAACGTCGACTCACTCGAGCACGACATCGCCGACTCCGACGACTACTTCCAGTACCACGGCGGCATGGTCGCCACGGTGCGGGCGCTGACCGGCAGCGACCCGAAGGCGTACGTCGGCGACTCCACCCGACCCGACGCGATCCGCACCCGCACCCTGGCCGAGGAGACCGCCCGCGTCTTCCGGGCGCGGGTGGTGAACCCGCGCTGGATCGGCGCGATGCAGCGTCACGGCTACAAGGGCGCCTTCGAGCTCGCGGCGACCGTCGACTACCTGTTCGGCTTCGACGCCACCGCCGGCGTGGTGCACGACTGGATGTACGAGAAGCTGGCGCAGTCCTACGTGCTCGACGAGACCAACCAGGAGTTCCTCAAGCGGTCCAACCCGTGGGCGCTGCGCGGCATCGTCGAGCGGCTGCACGAGGCGGCCGAGCGCGGGCTGTGGCAGGAGCCGGACCCGGACGTGATGGCTCAGCTGCAGCAGGTCTACCTCGAGGTCGAGGGAGACCTGGAGGACCGATGAGCGCTTCGACCGTGCGGGTCATCGGCTTCGGGATGGGTCCGCAGCACGTCACGCCGGAGGCGGCCGACGCGCTGCGGTCCTGCGACTACGTCCTCGCCGCCGCCAAGGGTGCCGAGGACCCGCTGCTGGCGATCAGGCGGGCCGTGTGCGAGCAGTACGGCGCCGAGCTCGTCGCCGTACCCGATCCCGAGCGCGACCGCGACGCCGCGACCACCACCGCGACCGCCGGCTACGACAGGGCGGTGCGGGCCTGGCACACCGCCCGGGTGGAGTCCTACCGGGCGGTGCTGGAGGAGCGCGGCGGCACCGCCGGCTTCCTGGTGTGGGGCGACCCCGCGCTCTACGACTCGACGATCCGGGTCGTGGAGCAGCTCGGCCTCCCCTTCGACGTGATCCCCGGGATCAGTGCGCCCCAGCTGCTCGCCGCCCGGCACAGGATGGTCCTGCACGAGGTCGGCCGGCCGGTGCACCTCACCACCGCCCGCCGGCTGCGCGAGGACATCGCGGCCGGCCAGCGGAACCTGGTCGTGATGCTCGGCTCGGCACCGGATCTGGAGGGGCTGGAGGACTGGCAGGTCTGGTACGGCGCCAACCTCGGCGCGCCCGGCGAGCAGCTCGCGGCCGGACGCCTCGGCGATGTCGGCGAGGCCTCGCTGCGGGTCGCCCGGGAGCACGCCCGCGCTATCGACGGCTGGGTGATGGACCTCTACCTCCTGCGGGGCCCGCGATGAGCACCGAGATCCCGGCGGGGCACAGCGTGCTCGCCTTCCCGGTCCCGGAGCTGGACGCCTGGGTGCGCGACCGGACGCGGCACTACGACGCGTCCTTCGTCTCCGCCGACCCGGCCTTCGTGCACGCCCACATCACCGTGCTCGGGCCGTGGCTGGCCTCGCCGGGGCCGGACGACCTGGGCCGGGTGGCCGAGGTGCTGGCCGAAACCGAGCCGATCGACGTCACCCTCGGCGCGGTGCACGCCTTCCCCGACGGGTTGCTCCACCTGCGGCCGGTGCCCGAGGACCCGATCCGGGACCTCACCGCCAGGCTGACGCAGGAGTTCCCCGACCACCCGCCGTACGGCGGGGCCTATCCCGACCCCACCCCGCACCTCACGCTCGACCAGGTCTCGACCGGGTCGGCCGCCGGGGATCCGGTCACCGCCCACACGGTCAGCCAACGGCTGGGCGAGACCCTCCCGGTGACGGTCCGGCTCGATCGTCTCGACCTGCAGTGGTGGGCCAACCACGACTGCCGCCTGCTGCACTCCTGGTGGCTCGGCGAGCAGCCCGAGCAGCCGGAGCAGGCGTCATGAGCCGGCCGCACGGCCTGCTGGTCGCGGGCACGACCTCCGATGCCGGCAAGTCGGTCGTCACCACCGGGCTGTGCCGCGCGTTCGCCCGGCGGGGTGTGAAGGTGGCGCCCTACAAGGCCCAGAACATGTCGAACAACTCGATGGTCGTGCGGTCCGGGGACGGGTACGCCGAGATCGGGCGCGCGCAGTGGGTGCAGGCGCTGGCCGCCGGGGCGACGCCCGAGCCGGCGATGAACCCGGTGCTGCTCAAGCCGGGCAGCGACCGACGCAGCCACGTCGTCCTCATGGGCCGGCCCGCCGGTGCCGTCTCCGCCGCCGACTGGGTGCACGGCCGGCGTCACCTCGCCCGCTCGGCGCACGAGGCCTTCGACGACCTGGCCACGCGCTACGACGTCATCGTCGCGGAGGGCGCGGGCAGTCCCGCCGAGATCAACCTGCGCGCCGGCGACTACGTGAACATGGGGCTGGCACGCCATGCGGACCTGCCGACGATCGTGGTCGGCGACATCGACCGGGGCGGCGTCTTCGCCGCGCTGTTGGGGACCGTGGCGCTGCTCTCGCCCGCCGACCAGGCCCTGGTCGCCGGGTTCGTGATGAACAAGTTCCGCGGCGACCTCGGGCTGCTGGCACCGGGGCTGGAGATGCTGGCCCGGGCGACCGGGCGACCCACCTTCGGCGTACTCCCCTGGGATCCGTCGCTGTGGCTGGACTCGGAGGACGCGCTCGACCTGGACGGCAGGCGGGCGGACGGTGCGGTGACGGCCGCCTCGACCCGGCGGGTGGCGGTGGTCCGGCTCCCCCGGATCAGCAACTTCACCGATGTCGACGCGCTCGGCCTCGAGCCGGAGCTCGACGTCGTCTTCGCCTCCTCGCCACGGGACCTGGCCGACGCCGATCTGGTGGTGCTTCCCGGCACCCGGGCCACCATCAGCGACCTGGCCTGGCTGCGCGCTCGGGGGCTGGATCGGGCCGTGGTCGCCCACGCCGAGGCGGGGCGGCCCGTGCTCGGCATCTGTGGCGGATGCCAGATGCTGGGCCGATCGATCAGCGACCCCGAGGGTGTGGAAGGCGTTGAGGGTGCCGCGGTGAAGGGCCTGGGCCTGCTCGACCTGACGACCGCCTTCGAGGCGGAGAAGACGCTGCGGCTGCACGACCCGGCCGGCTACGAGATCCACCACGGCCGGATCAGCGGCGAGACCGCGTCCGGTGCTGTCAGCGGCACGATGGTGCACGGTCGGCTCGAGGACGACGACTTCCGCGCCGGCTACCTGCGCGCCGCCCTCGGCGTCGCCTCGCGGGCGTCGTTCCCCGCCGCCCGCGAGGCGCGGCTGGACCTGCTCAGCGACCTGGTCGAACAGCACCTCGACGTCGACGGCCTGCTCGAGCTGGCGATGAAGGGTGCCCCGGCGGGACTGCCCGTGCTGCCGCCCGGAGACGTGCTGTGAGGCTGCTGCTGCTCGGCGGGACGGCGGAGGCGCGCGACCTGGCCGCCCGGCTCGTCGAGGGCGGCGTGGACGTCACGTCCTCACTGGCCGGCCGGGTGGCACGACCCCGGCTGCCCCTCGGGCCGGTCCGGATCGGCGGCTTCGGTGGTGTGCCGGGCCTGGTCGCAGCGCTGGCGGACTACGACGCGGTCGTGGATGCGACCCATCCGTTCGCGCGCGGGATCTCGGTGAACGCTGCCTCCGCGTGCGCGGCGACCGGACGGCCGTTGCTGCGTCTGGAGCGGCCCGGCTGGGAGCCCGACGCATCCTGGCACTACGCCGACACCCACGAGGAGGCGGCCGCCCGGACGGCGGCTCTCGGCACCCGGCCCTTCCTCACCGTGGGCCGGCAGGAGCTCGCGCGCTTCGTCCCCGCGCTCGGCGCGCTGCCGACGCTCGCCCGGGTCGTCGACGAGCCGGCGTTCGAGCTGCCGCCGGCCTGGACCCTGATCTCCAGCCGCGGCCCCTACCCCCTCGCCGGCGAGCTGGCGCTGATGCGCTCACACGCCGTCGACGTGCTGGTCACCAAGGACTCCGGCGGTCGTCACACCTGGGCCAAGGTGGAGGCCGCCGGCGTGCTGGGCGTGCCGGTGGTCGTGGTGCGCCGGCCGCCCGCCCCCGCAGGGATCCGGACGGTCGCTGAGGTCGACGCGGCGCTCGCCTGGGTACGGGGGCTGGGATGAGGACCCTGGTCACCGGCGGCGTGCGATCGGGCAAGTCCCGGCACGCCGAGTCGCTGCTCCCCGCCACCGGCCCGGTGACCTACGTCGCGCCGGGCCCGGCGATCGACGACGCCGACTGGGCCGATCGCATCGCTGTCCATCGGGCAGCCCGCTCCGCGTCCTGGACGACGTTGGAGACCCACCACCTGGCCGTCGGGCTGGCGGTCGAGGGTCCCGTGATCGTCGACTGCCTCGGCACCTGGCTGACGGCGACCCTGGACGAGCGCGAGCTGTGGGAGGCGCCGCCGGCCGAGGTGACGGCGGTGGTCCGCCGGCTGGTGGCCGAGGCCGCCGCCGTCCTCACCCGACGCACGGCTGACACCGTGCTGGTGACCAACGAGGTGGGGCTCGGCGTCGTACCCGCGCACCGGTCGGGCCGGCTGTTCCGCGACCTGCTCGGCCTGGTCAACCAGGAGCTCGCCGCGGTCTGCGACCAGGTGCACCTGGTGATCGCCGGCCGGGTGATGCGGCTCTAGCCGGTCCTGGCGTCGGCTCGGGACAGGATGACGAGCGCCTCGTGCGCCTCAGCCGCGGGCCGCGCGCATCATGTCCTCGCGCGGCACCACCTTGATCCGCTCGCGTCCGGCGGCCTCGCCGAGCGAGACCTCGTGGGCGTCCAGCCGCTCCCAGTCCGACCACGTGACGACCTCGACACCAGCCTCGGCCAGCTGGCCGAGGATCGCGTCGGGGTCGGTGACCTCGGCCGGGGCGAGGCTGTCGAGGTCCTCCAGCAGGCAGGTGATGGTCTGGTTGGCGTCGGACTTGGTGTGGCCGATCAGGCCGACGGGACCGCGCTTGATCCAGCCGGTGACGTAGACCCCCGGGACCTGGACGCCGTCGAGGTCGAGCACGCGGCCGGCCTCGTTCGGCACCACGCCGGCGTTGTCGTCGAACGGCAGGTCGGCCAGGTTGCTCGACAGGTAGCCCACCGCGCGGTAGACCGCCTGGACGGGCGTGTCGACGTACTCGCCGGTGCCGCGCACGGTGCCGTCGCCGTTGTACTCGGTGCGCTCGGTGCGGATCGCTACCACGTTGCCGTCCTCGCCGAGGATCTCGACGGGGTTCTGCATCATGTGGATGTGGATCCGGTGCGGCGCGCCGGTCGGCTCGGCCTCGAGGTACTTCAGCAGCGTGTCGACGACGAGCTTGGTGGCCTTGTGCGAGGAGATCTCCGACTGGCCGGCGTCGTCGATCTCGAAGCCCTCCTCGGTGACGAGCACGTCGACCGAGGGCGAGTGCGAGAGCTCGCGCAACTCCATCGGCGAGAACTTGATGTGCGCCGGGCCGCGCCGCGCGAAGACGTGCACGTCGGTGGCCCGGTTGGCCTTCAGACCCTGGTAGACGTTCTCCGCGATCTCGGTGGTCAGCTGCTCGTCGGCCGGCTTGGCCAGCATCCGGGCGACGTCGAGGGCGACGTTGCCCGCGCCCAGCACCGCCACGGACTCGGCCTCCAGCGGCCACTCGCGGGCGACGTCGGGGTGGCCGGCGTACCAGGACACGAAGTCGGCCGCGCCGAAGCTGCCGTTGAGCTCGATGCCCGGGATGTTCAGCGCCCGGTCGGCGGTCGCGCCGGTGGCGAAGATGACCGCGTCGTAGTAGCGCTGCAGATCGCTGAGCTTGAGGTCGGTGCCGTAGTCCACGTTTCCGAGGAACCGGATCCGGTCGTTGGACAGCACCCGCCGCAGCGCCTTGATGATCTCCTTGATCCGCGGGTGGTCGGGGGCCACGCCGTACCTGACCAGCCCGTACGGCGCGGGCAGCCGCTCGATGACGTCGACATGGGCCTGCTCGTACTGGCGAGTGAGGATGTCGGCGGCGTAGATGCCGGCCGGTCCACCGCCGACGACGGCGACGCGAAGGGAGCGCATGAGTGTCAGAGCCTTTCCACGGAACTAAGGCAAGCCTAATTGGGATCGGCCTCCCATCCGAACCGTCTCATCCCTCGGCACGATGAGATTCGTCACGCCGGGTGGGCGGACGGGCGCTGTTCGGTCCTCCGTGGAGCCTCAGTCCTCGGCGGAGCCCACGGCCACGCCGACGTGGCCCCACCTGTCCTCGACCTTGGCGATGTTCCAGTAGGCGATCGCCGCGGCCCAGATGGCGACGAACAGTCCGACGATGATGAAGCCGACGTTGTTGAGGTCGATGTCGCTGATCCAGTCGGTGACCGGGTTGGACCAACCGAGATTGCCGTCGAGGACGCCGACGAGCTCGATCGTGCCGATGAGCAGCGCGACGGTGACCGAGAGCGCGGTGATGGCGAGGTTGTAGTAGACCTTGCGGACGGGCTTGAGGAAGGCCCAGTCGTAGGCGATCGACATGAACAGTCCGTCGAGGCAGTCCAGCAGGCTCATCCCCGCGGCGAAGAGCAGGGGCAGGACGAGGATCGCGTACCACGGAACGCCGGCTGCCGCGCCGGAGCCGGCGAGGACCATCAGGGTGATCTCGGTGGCGGTGTCGAATCCCAGGCCGAAGAGCACGCCGACGGGGTAGGCCTGCCAGGGCTTGCGGATCGCTCGGGTGAGGCCGTTGAGGAAGCGCGCGAAGAGGCCGCGGTTGCTCAGGTGCTCCTCGAGCTCGCTCTCGTCGAACTCTCCGTGCCGCAGGCCCTGCCACACGCGCCAGATGCCGACCAGCGCGACGAGGTTCAGGATGCCGATCAGGTAGAGGAAGCTGCCCGAGGAGAGGGTGCCGACCGTGCCGATCGTCCGGTGGGCGCTCGAGTCGTCGTCGACCAGGGCTCCGACGGCGTGGGCGCCGACGGCCACGAGCGCTGCCATGCCGAAGACGATCGTGGAGTGGCCCATCGCGAACCAGAAGCCGACCGACTTGGGGCGGATCCCGTCGTTGCGCAGCTTGCGGGTGGTGTTGTCGATCGCGGCGATGTGGTCGGCGTCGAACGCGTGCCGCAGGCCGAAGGTGTAGGCGGTGATGCCGAGCCCGACGCTGAAGACCTGGGTCCCCAGGCTGTAGTGCTGCGGCGCCACCACGAGGATCAGGACGCCGAAGCCGACCACGTGCATCAGCACGATGAAGCCGAGCAGGCCACCGGCTTCGATCCAGTCCTTGGCGGTCCAGGTGGTCAGAGCACGGAGCAGGACGTGGCCTCGCGGGGGCGTGGCAGGGGAAACAGAAGGCGACATCGCCATCCTCCTCGGGACGGTCAGCGGCGATCCGGGGGAGGCGACCGGGCTCGTCCCTGCGTGCATGCGCGCACGAGGGCTTTACCGTTGCGGGACAGCGCCGGGATCTCACCGGCTTCGCTCCGTCTGGATCATCCGGCCGTTGGCCGGACGGTTCGAACCTAGGGTCCAGCGACTCGAGGCGTCAAGCCTTCCCACCTGATGAGCTGATCAGGCGACAGGTTGCTGCGGGTCGGGCCCTCGCCTGGGAGGATGGCCCCATGCACCTCGTCCCTGCAGAGCGCGCCGACCACCGGATCATCGACGCCGACCGCGTCTGCGACGCGATAGCGGTGCTCGCGGACGGCGCAGGGGTCCGCACCTGGTCCGAGCGCTTCGCCCTGCTCGGCGACCCGACGCGCCTCGCGCTGCTGGTGTGCATCCACCGGGTCGGTCCGATCTCGGTGTCGGATCTCGCTGTTGCCACCGGCCTCAAGGACACGGCCGTCTCCCAGGCGCTACGGCTGCTGCGCAACGCCGGCGCCGTCGCGGCGGGCCGCGAGGGACGCGTCGTGCGCTACCGGCTCCTCGACGCAGCGCTCGGGCCCCTCCTGGACCAGGTCGCACCCGCCGTGGCCACGACGCATCGACACGGGTAATCGCCACGGACCCAGCGGACCCAGCGGACCCAGCAAACCGAGCGGATCGAGCGAACCGGGCGGGCCGCGGCACGGGCCTGCGACCGGCAACGTTCTACGTCTTGTAGAGTCTGGCCGGCGCTCCCGATCCCCGGGAGCCAGATCACGATCCCGAGGAACCCATGACGCGTCGTCAAGCCGTCCGGCTCGCTCTCGTCGCCGCCCCCGCACTCGCGGTGGTCGGCCTCGCCCTGCCGGCCTCCGCTCACGTCACCGTGAACCCGAGCACCGCGAGTGCGGGCGGATACACCAAGCTGACCTTCCGGGTGCCGACGGAGTCCGACACGGCCTCGACCACGAAGGTCGCCGTCTACTTCCCCACCGACCACCCGTTCGCCTCGGTGAGCGTCAAGCCGCACCCGGGGTGGAGCTTCAAGGTCACCGACGAGAAGCTGAAGACGCCGATCAGCAGCGACGACGGTCAGGTCACCCAGGCCGTCTCCCGGATCGTGTGGACAGCCGATTCGGCCGCCGACGCGATCAAGCCCGGGGAGTTCGACGAGTTCGACGTGTCGGTGGGTCCGCTGCCCGACTCCGGGACGGTGGAGTTCAAGGCGCTGCAGACCTACAGCGACGGCTCGGTCGTGCGCTGGATCCAGGACAGCGTCGCCGGTCAGGACGAGCCGGAGCACCCGGCCCCGGTCCTCACCATCACCCCGTCCGCCGCCGCCGACCCGAGTGCGACGGCGAGCAGCCCGGCCGGCGACTCCGGCACCGAGTCCGCCTCTCCCGGACCGGCGACGGTGGTCGAGAAGGAGGACTCCTCGCACGCGCCGCTGATCCTCTCGACCATCGCCCTCGTCGTCGCGCTCGGCGCCCTCGGCGGCGCGGCGCTCTCCGTCGTCCGGCGTCGCGCCTGATAGCGGGCGGCCCCACGGCCGTCTTCGCCCCCGCGCTGCCATCGGTGAGAATGGCGGCGCGAGCAGCACGACCCGGGAGGACCGATGACCACAGCGGAGCACGACGGCGGACGTCGCCGCCACGGCGCCTTGCGCGACGAGGTGCTCGGCGTACTCCTGCACTCCCCCGGCTCGCTGACGGCGCGCGAGGTCGCCGACCGCCTCGCCGAGGCCGGTGGCCCGGTGCCGGCGATCACCACGGTGCTCACCGTGCTGGACCGCCTGCGTCGCTCGGGCGAGGTGGAGAAGGCCAAGGTCGGCGGTGAGCTGCGCTTCAGCGTGGCACGCCACGACGCCGACCTGACCGCCGACGACATGCTGGCCGCGCTGCTGCGCAGCAAGGATCGGACCGGCGCACTGCTCAGCTTCGCCGGCGCCCTGAGCGACGAGGACCTCGCCGCGCTGCGCCGACTCGTCGGATCCGACTGACCACGCCGTGGTCGCGGACCTGGTCAGCACCGGCTGCCTGCTCCTGCTCTACGCGGTGGCGGTCATGGTCGCGACCCCGCTGGCGGTGACCCGGCGGCGGTGGACCAGCCGGCTGCCGCGGCTGGCGATCATGATCTGGATCGGGGCGCTCGCGAGTGGCTGCACGGCGATGCTGGTCAGCTTCGGCTGCACGATCGGCGCGGCCGTCGCGCTCGCCCACCGGCCGCACGGCGTCCGCGAGCAGGTCACCTGGCACTCCGCCCTCAACAGCTTCGGGATCACCGCCGTCGCCTGCCTGGCGACGGCGGTGGGCGGCGCGATGATCGGCCTCGTCCTCTATCGCGCGGCCACCGGGAGCCTGCGCCGAAGCCACCTTCGGGTGCGCATCGCCGCCGCCCTCGGTCGTCGCGCGGCAGCGCCCGCTCGCCGGGTGACCACGGTGGTGGTCGACAGCGAGACGCGCAGTGCCATCAGCGTCCCCGGCCGCCGGCCGGTCATCGTGGTGTCCTCGCAGCTGCGCGACCTCCTCACGGCCGCCGAGCTGCGCACCGTCGTCGAGCACGAACGAGGCCACCTGCTCCAGCGCCACCACCTCCTGGTCCAGCTCGCCGACCTGCAGTACCGGTGTGCGCCGCTGCTGCCGTGCGCTCGGGCGCTGGAGCGCTCGATCCACCTGCTGGTCGAGCTGGCCGCCGACGACCACGCCGTACGGCGGTGCGGCGCCGGCCTGACCGCGCGCGCCCTGCGGGCCCTGGGTGCGGCGAACCACGACGACGGGCTGCGTCTGAGGGCGCAGCGGATCGAGGCCCGCTCGTCCCGGGGCGAGGTGGCGCTCGGTGGATGACATGCCCGGGATGCAGGGTGCCGGCGGGATGTGGTCGATGACCGGTCCGATGTGGATGCCCGATCGCGCACCCTCCCTGTCCCGGCTCGTCGCGTTCCACCTGCAGCCGGTGCCGATCGTGCCGCTGCTCGGCCTGGTCGGACTGATCGGCTACCTGCTCGGCGTTGCGGTCGTGACAGGTAGCGGTGGGCGCTGGCCGCTGGGACGCACGCTGAGCTGGCTGGCCGGCATCGTGCTCCTCGAGGCGGTGACCACCACCGGCATCGAGGCCTACGGCATGATGCTGTTCAGCGTGCACATGGCCCAGCACATGGTCCTGGCGATGGTGGTGCCGATCCTGCTGGCCCTGGGCTCGCCCTACCGGCTGGCGCTCGCCGCGGCCCCCGAGGGCCCGGGCGGGGCGGCGGTCCGGCGGTTGCTGCCGGCCGCGGCCGGGAGTCGGGCGGCGGGCGTCCTGCTGAGCCTGCCGGTGCGATGGTGCCTGTTCCTCGCCTCGCTCTACGGCATCTACTTCACCCCGCTCTTCCAGGACCTGATGCACACGGTGTGGGGCCACAACGTGATGCTGCTGCACTTCCTCCTCACCGGCTGCCTCTTCTTCGGCCCGCTGGTCAGCGAGCCCCGCGCCCTCCCCCACGTCCGGCCGGCGCCGCGCCGGCTGGCGGAGACCTTCGCCTCCACCCCGTTGCACGCGGTGTTCGGGTTGATCATCATGTTCTCGACCGGGCCGGTGCTGCGGTTCTTCGACGACCCGGACCCGTCCTGGGCGGTCGATCCCCTCAGCGACCAGACCCTGGCCGGCAGCATCGCCTGGGCCACCTCGGAGGCGGCGACGGTCCTGGTGATGGTGATCCTGCTGGCACGCTGGGCACGCACCACCCGGGCCGGCGGACCCGCCCGATCATCCGCTCAGGCGCGGATCACTTGATCGGCAGCGCGACCGATCCGGTCGCCTCGTCGACGGCCGTGGTCCGCAACGTCACCGAGAGCCGCCACGTTCCCGACACCGGTACGGCGATGCTGCCCTGACGGTGACCCGTACCGGCGTTGACCAGCGTGACCGGCAGCGGCCCGACCGACCGTGCGGGCAGGCTCAGCGTGGCGTCGATCTCCTTGGGATCGGTCGGCAGCTGGTCCTTGCCGAAGATGTAGAGGTGCAGCTCCATCCGGCGGTCCCCGGTGGGCACCGCCGAGACCTGCACCGTGTCGCCCTCGAGCACGAGGTTCGCCGCGATGCTCGGGTGGTAGGCCGTCTTGGCGGGCTCGGTGGCCACCAGCGCCGAGGAGATGCCCAGGACCACGACGAGCCCGGCCGCCTCGGCCAGGACCGCACGCCGCAGGATCCGCGTCGAGCCGGCCGTCCGCCGCTGTTGCCGTACCCAGGCCCGCGAGCCGGCGGCGGCGACCAGCACGACCGCCACCACCCCGATCTTGACGAGCAGCTCGCGGCCGTAGGTGGTGCCGCCCAGCGCGGCCCAGGAGCCGACCTGCCGCACGGCCTGATAGGTCCCGCTGGCGACGATCAGGAGCACCAGCACGGCGGCGAGCGCCGAGAAGCGCGCGACGACGGCCGCGGCGTTCTCGGCCAGCGGCAGGACCGCTACCAGGATCACCGCCAACGAGCCCAGCCACATGCTCGCGCAGAGGACGTGCACGGTGTCGTTGAGCGCCGCCACGACGCGGCCCGAGCCCGCCGCGGCGTGACCGGACAGCGCGAAGCTCACCCCGACCAGCACCGCCCCGACACCGACGGGCAGCCGCGGCAGGCGCGAGAGCCGCAGGGTGAGTGTCAGGGCCGCCACCAGCACCAGCCGGGCGATCGCCGCATGGCCGTACGTCGTGCCGAGCACCTCGCGCAGCAGCCGGCCCTGGCCCAGGCTGCCGAAGCCGAGCGCCGCGTCGTAGGGGCCCTTGAGGAGCACGTCTGCCACGGTGCCGAGGGCGAGCAGCCCCGCGCCGACGGCGGCGAGCCGCCGCACCCGTCGCAGCGACCAGCCCTCCGCCCAGCACCAGGCGACGAAGAGCAGGGTGCCGACCAGGAGCGCGCTGCCGGCGTAGCCGACCAGCCGCGCGGCGCCCAGCGCCACGGCCACGCCCTTGTTCGTCGCATCGTCCGGGGCTACCGGCGCCGCGCTCGTCCGGCCGACCGAGAAGGTGTAGGCACCCGAGACCGGGTGGGAGTCGGCCGAGATCACCCGCCAGGAGACCAGGTAGGTGCCCTGGGCGCCGCCGCTGCGCAGGTGCACGCTGACGGCCTGACCCTTCCCGGCCGGGTGGGCCACGTCACCGGCGTCGACCCGGGCGCCGTCGGGTCCGTAGACGCGCAACGAGGTCGGCAGCAGGGTCACCGCCTCGTCGAAGCTCAGCGACACGCTGTCGGGAGCGGTCGCGAGGACGACGTCCGGTGGCGGCGTGCTGCCCTCCAGCACCGCATGGGCGGAGGCCGGAGCGGCCGCCGCCATGACCGCGAGCACCACCAGCGCACCGAGCGCCGCCGCGAACCTGACCCACCGGCCTCGCGGCTCGAGCACTCTGGACACCACGGGGACCGACTGTAACGGGGGCCTCGTACCTCCCGATCCGTGAGGTGTGGACGGGGCGGCCTACCATCGCTGCAGACCGTTGAAAGGACCCGTCGTTGCGTCGCTGTGCTGCCCTCCTGCTGGCCCTGGCCGTCCTCCTGCCCCTGCCCGCCCACGCCGACGGATTCTCCACCTACGTCTCGACGTTCAAGGCCGTCGCCCCTGACATCTCCGGCATCCGGGTGCGGGTCCCCTCCAACGGCGAGGACATCAACGTCGCGAACACGGGTGCGACCCCGCTGATCGTCTATGGCTACCAGGGCGACCAGTACCTCAAGATCACCTCTGAGGGCGTGTGGCAGAACAAGCTCTCCCCGGCCACCTACCTCAACAAGGAGCAGACCATCGGCGCCATCCCCGCCGATGCCAACGCCACCAAGCCGCCCGTCTGGGTCAAGATCAGTGACACGAACCATGCCCAGTGGCACGATCACCGGATCCACTGGATGGGCGTCAGCAACGCTCCGGTGGTGCAGAAGGACCCCAAGCACGCCCACCTGATCAACAACTGGAAGATCCCGATCGCGTCGGGCACCCAGAAGGCCGACATCACCGGCACGCTCACCTACCAGCCCGGTGGCCACCTCGGGACCTACCTGACCTACGGCGCGATCGGCCTGGCGATCCTGGTCATCCTCGGCCTGCAGGTGATCATCCTGCGCCGGCGCAAGGCCGCCTCCGCGAGCTGAGGGGCGCACCTGCCTGCCGCGCCGCGGTCAACGGCTCCTCCTGAGCACGGCGAGGGCCAGGACGGCGGCCGCCCCGACCGCTAGCGCGGCTCCGTCGACCCGCCGGGCCAAGTGGGTCGCGCGCGCGATGTCGACCGGCTCCGGCGCCCGGCCCACCCCCATCACGGCGCGATGCTCGACCCGGTCACCGTGGTAGGTGTTGGTGCCCCCGAGCCGGATGCCCAGCGCGCCGGCGAAGGTCGACTCCACCACGCCCGCGTTCGGGCTCGGATGCCGGCGGGCGTCGCGTCGCCACGCGGTGGCAGCGCTGCCCGGGTCCTCGCCCAGCGCGACCGCGAGCACACCGGCCAGCCGCGACGCCGGCAGGTTGACCACGTCGTCGAGCCGCGCGCTCGCCCAGCCGAACCTCTCGTAGCGGGCGGTGCGGTGGCCGACCATCGCGTCCAGGGTGTTGGCAGCCCGGTAGCCGAGCAGGCCAGGGACGCCGGCGACGGCCCCCCAGACCAGCGGCGCCACGACCGCGTCCGAGGTGTTCTCGGCGATCGACTCCACCACGGCACGGGCCACCTCGCCCTCGTCCAAGGCCGCCGTGTCGCGACCGACCAGGTGGGTCAGCCGCCGTCGCGCACCGGGCAGGTCGCCGGCGGCCAGGCGCGCCCGGACGGCGGCTGCCTCCCGCTCGAGGCTGCGGCCGCCCAGCACTACCCAGGTCGCCAGGGCCGTCAGGGCGGTCCGGGCCAGCGGACGGGACGCCACGGCCCGTTCGGACGCGACACCCAGGGCCACCGCTCCCCCGACCAGGATCCCGGCGTGGAGCACGCCGCGAGCGCGGTCGTCGCCGTGGATCCGCCGCTCCAGCGCGCCGGCCAACCTGCCGAAGCCGGCGACCGGGTGGCCCCGCCGGGGATCGCCGAACGCCCGGTCGGCGGCGAAGCCGAGCACCAGTCCGCCCGCCCGGGCGAGCCCCGTCACGACAGGCCTACCAGGAGCGCGGCCAGCGCCAGCTCGACGGCGGCACCGAAGACGTCGCCGGTGACGCCCCCGAGCCGCCGGACGGCGTGGGCCACCAGCACCGCCACCGCCAGGGCGGCCGCGGCGACGGCGACCACGCCACGCCACCAGTCCAGGCCGGCGGCGCTCGCCGCCAGTGCCAGCACCGCGGCACCCGCCAGCCAGACCAGCGCCACGACCGGTCGCGGCACCGCCTGGGTGTAGGTGTCGCCGAGTCCGCCGGGCCGCGCGGACGGTACGCCGGCGGCGCAGCACAGGACCAGCGCGGCGCGCGAGACGCACACGCCCAGCCCGGCCAGCACCGCACCGCGCAGGGCGTGCGGCCCCGCGAGCACCGACGCCAGCGCGGCCGCCTGCAGACCGATCACCAGGACGAGGGCGACCACGCCCGCCGGCCCCGACGTACCGGTCTTCATCACGGTCAGCGCCCGCTCGCGGTCGTAGGAGGACGCGAGGCCGTCGACGGTGTCGGCGAGGCCGTCGACGTGGAAGGCGCGGTTGCCGAGCACGATCACCCCCACCGCGAGCAGCGCCACCACCGGCGGCGGCAGGTCGAGGCGGATGCCGGCGTACCCGGTGATCGCGGCGGCCGCTCCGAGCGGGACCGTCGCGACCGGTGCCAGCACCATCGCCAGTCCCGCGCGGCGCCGATCGACCACCGTCGGCGGACGGACGGGCACCGCCGTGAGCGTGCCGACGGCGAGCCGCCAGGAGTCAGCGATCATGACGCAGCTCAGGGCAACAGGTCGCTGAGCAGCGCGACGTCGCGCAACAGGGCGATCGCGCTGCGCACGACCGGTACGGCGGCGACGGCACCCGATCCCTCGCCCAGCCGCAGACCGAGGTCGAGCAGCGGCTCGAGGCCCATCTTCGCCAGCGCGAGGCTCTGCGCGGGCTCGGTGGAGCGGTGGCCGGCGGCGTACCAGGCCGCGGCGCCGGGCTCGATCCGATCCGCCGTCAGCGCGCACGCGACGCTCATCAGGCCGTCGAGCAGGACCGGCACCCCTCGGCGTGCCGCCTCCAGCAGGTAGCCGGTGGTGGCGGCGAGGTCGGCGCTGCTCAGCGCGGCGAGGGTCTCGACCGGATCCTCGGTGCGTGCACCCGCGCGGGCGACGGCAGCATCGACGACGCCGGCCTTGTGGGCGAGCGCGGCGTCGTCGATGCCTGTCCCCCGGCCGACGACCTCGCCGGCCGGCAGTCCGAGCGCCACCGCGACGAGCGCGGCGGCCGGGGTGGTGTTGCCGATGCCCATGTCGCCGCTGATCAGCAGGCGCGCACCGGCAGCGATCTCCTCACCGGCGACCGCCGCACCGGCGGCGAGCGCCTGCTCGGTCTCGGCCCGGGTGAGAGCGTCCTGGAGGTGGATGGCGCCGCTGCCGCGACGGACCTTGTGCCGCTGCAGCGCCGCCCTGAGGTCGCTGTCGAGGTCCTCGAAGTCGTCGTCGACGCCGAGGTCCAGCACGCGCACCTGCACCTGGTGGGCGCGGGCGAGAGCCGTGACGCCCGCCTTGCCGGCCAGGAACGTGCGGACCATCGCCCCGGTGATCGCAGGCGGGAACGCTGAGACGCCGTGCGCGGCGACGCCGTGGTCGCCGGCGAAGATGACCAGCCGCACGCTCTCGGCGCCGTCCAGTGGCTGCGGCGGCACCTGACCCTGGCAGGCCGCCAGCCACACGCCGAGCTCGCCGAGGCGGCCGAGCGCACCCGGTGGCGTCGCCAGGGCGGCCAGCCGCTTGGCGGCGTGGTCGCGGGTGATGGTGGAGGGCGGGACGAGGGTCATCGGAGGGCTCCTTCGAGGGCGGTGAGCAGCTGGTCGGTGAGCTCGGGCGGCCGGACAGCGATCCGGATCCAGGAATCGTCGAGACCGGGGAACGTGTCGCCCCGTCGTACGGCGATGCCCTGCTCGCGCAGCAGGCGATGGGTGCCGGCGCCGGCCTGGAGCAGGACGTACGGCGCCTGCGAGTCCACCGGCCGATGCCCGCGCTCGTGCAGCTGCGCGACGAGGTAGGTGCGCCACCGGGTCAGCTCGGCGGCGCGCCGCGCGGCCTCCTGCCGCGCCTGCGGGCTGCTGCACGCGAGCATCGCGGCGATGGCGGGCGTGCCGACCGACCAGGGGGTCTGCTGTGCGGCCAGCTCGCGGATCAGGGCGCTCTCACCGAGCACGTAGCCCGCCCGGATGCCGGGGATCGACCAGTGCTTGGTGAGGCTGCGCAGCACGAGCAGGCCCGCCGAGACGTCATCGCGTGGCACTCCAGGCGTCACTGCGTCGGCGAACGACTCCGGCTCCCCCGGGACGGCGTCCATGAACGCCTCGTCGACCACCACGACCCGGCCGGGGCGCAGCAGCGCAGCGATCGCCGCCCGGCGGTGCAGGACGCCGGTCGGGTTGGTGGGGTTGCCGACGACGACCAGGTCGGCGTCCTCGGGGATCCGGCCGGCGTCGAGTGCGAAGCCGTCCTCGGGTCGGGTCAGGACGGTGGCGACCGTGTGCCCCGCCTGCTGCAGCGCCGCGTGCGGCTCGGTGAACTGCGGGTGCACCACCACCGGCCGCCGCCAGGGCCGCAGCCGGGCGATCAGGGTGAAGGCCTCGGCGGCCCCGGCCGTCGGCAGCACCTCGTCGGGCGCGCGGCCGTGACGGGCGCCGATCGCCGCCGCCGCCGAGGTCGGGTCGGGGTAGGAGTCGATGCCCGCCAGGCTCTCGGTCAGCGCTGCGTCGAGCCAGTCGGGGCGGGCTGCGGCGTACACGTTCACGGCGAAGTCGAGGTGCCCGTCGCGAGCCTCCGCATCACCGTGGTGACGCAGCCCCGACTCGACCGGGACGCAGGCCCGACTCGACGCGGCCTCGGCGAAGCGCTGGGCCAGCTGCGGGTGGCCGGCCCAATGCACGTGCAGGTACGACGCGTGCAGTCTCGGGCCACCGAAGCCGACGGCCTCACCGTCCACCTCCCAGGCCGGCCCCCAGCCGGCACCCGCTCCGGCACCCGCTCCGGCACCCGCTCCGGCACCCGGTGTGGCGCGGGTCTTGTGGAACTCGTGCGCGGTGATCCGCTCGCCCGCTCGGGTCAGCAGCGAGTCGGCGGGAGCCAGCGCGACCGGGTAGCGCAGCGTGAGCCGCCCCATCGTTGCCGTGGTCGGCAGCACGCCGGCCATCGCCGTGCCCTCCAGCGACTCGGCCAGGTAGAGCAGGCCGGCGCACTCGGCGACCGTCGGCAGCCCGTCGCGGACGGCGGTGCGGATCTCCTCCATCAGCGCCCGGTTGGCGGCCAGCTCGGGCGCGTAGACCTCGGGGAAGCCGCCTCCGAGGTAGAGACCGCTGGTCCCGGCGGGGAGCGCGGCGTCCGTCAGCGGGTCGAACGTCACCACCTCGCACCCGGCGGCGGTCAGCAGCTCCTCGGTCTCGGCGTAGCGGAACGTGAACGCCCGCCCGCCGGCGACGGCGATCCGCGGTCGGGCACCGTCGGCTCGCGCGACGGGTGTGGTCGGCGGCGCCCACGGCACGGCGTCGAGGGCGGGAGCCGACCGCGCGACCTCGAGCACGGCGGACAGGTCCACCTGCGCGGCGATCTGCTCGCCGAGCAGGGCGACCGTCTGGGCCGACACCGAGCGCTCGGCCACCGGGACCAGGCCGAGGTGGCGCGACGGGGTCGCCAGCCGCTCGTCGCGCCGTACGACGCCGAGCACGGGGACCTCCCGGATCGACCGCACGACCTCGGCGACGTTGCGCTCCGAGCCTGCCTGGTTCAAGATCACGCCGGCGATCCGGACCGCCGGGTCGTAGGCGATCATCCCCGCCACGATGGCACCCGCCGAGCGGGAGAGCCGGCCGACGTCGAGCACGAGCACCACCGGCGTCGCCGTCAGCGCCGCCACGTGCGCGGTGGAGGCGAAGCCGTCGGCGCCGATGCGTCCGTCGTACAGGCCCATCACGCCCTCGATGACAGCGACGTCGGCGGGTACGGGCACACGCGCACCGTGCAGCAGCAGCGGCGCGATCAGGTCCTCGCCGACCAGGTGCGGGTCGAGGTTGCGGCCCGGCCGGCCGGTGGCCAGGGCGTGGTAGCCGGGATCGATGTAGTCCGGTCCGACCTTGTGACAGCTGACGGCGAGCCCTGGACCGTGCGGGCCGGCGGCGCGCAACGCGGCCATCAGGCCGGTCGCGATGGTCGTCTTGCCCTGGCCGGTGGAGGGCGCGGCGACGACCAGGCGCGGCAGCCTCACCACTCGATGCCTCGCTGACCCTTCTGGCCCGCGTCCATCGGGTGCTTCACCTTGGTCATCTCGGTGACCAGGTCGGCGATCTCCACCAGCCGCGGGTCGGCCGCCCGGCCGGTGATCACGACGTGCTGGAAGCCGGGACGGCTCGCCAGCGTCGCGACGACGTCGTCGACGTCGACCCAGCCCCACTTCATCGGGTAGGTGAACTCGTCGAGCACGTAGAGGTCGTGCGTCTGGGCACCCAGCCGGCGCTTGATCTCCGCCCAGCCCTCGGCGGCGGCGAGCGCGTGGTCCTCCTCGGAGCCCTCGCGCCGGCTCCAGGACCAGCCCGAGCCCATCTTGTGCCACTGCACCGGGCCGCCCTCGCCGGTCTCCTCGTGCAGCCGGCCGAGCCGCTCGAGCACCGTCTGCTCGCCGATGCGCCACTTGGCGGACTTCACGAACTGGAAGACCCCGATACGCCAACCCTGGTTCCAGCCACGCAGGGCCAGCCCGAAGGCGGCGGTCGACTTGCCCTTGCCGTCGCCGGTGTGGATGGCGAGCAGCGGGCGGTTGCGGCGCTGGCGGGTGGTCAGCCCGTCGTCGGGGACGACGAGCGGCTTGCCCTGGGGCACGGCTAGGCCACCTTCCCGGTGTGGGCGGTGACGGTCGCCGTCAACGCCTCGGCACTGACGTCCCCGACCGGCAGGTGCTCGGCGTGTAGGGCCTCGGCGAGTCGCTCCGCGAGGCCGAGCCGGATCGGCCCGGACTCGGAGTCGACCACGACGGTCGTCACGCCGAGCCCGGCGACGAACCGCGCCGCCTGCAGCGAGCGTGCGACGGCCGCCCTGGGTTCGGCACCACCCGTCGCACGGCCGTCGGTGAGGACCACCAGCAGCGGGCGCAGCCGCGGGTCGCGGAGCCGCTCGCGCTGCAGCACCCGGGCGGACTCCAGCAGCCCTTCGGCGAGGGGTGTGCGGCCGCCCGCCGGGAGCTCGTCGAGCCGGGCAGCGGCGATGTCGATGGAGTACGTCGGCGGCAGGGCGACCTCGGCACTCGCCCCGCGGAACGTGACCAGGCCCACCTTGTCGCGCCGGCGGTAGGCGTCGAGCAGCAGCGACAGCACGGCCGTCTTGACCTGACCCATCCGCTTGCGCGCGGCCATCGAGCCGCTCGCGTCGACGCAGAACAGCACGAGATTGGCCTCCCGGCCCTCCCGTACGGCGACGCGCAGGTCCTCGGCGTGCAACGCCACCCGGCTGCCGACCCGCTCCCGGCCGCTCTGCTTCCCGGCAGCGGCGAGCAGGGTCTCGACCAGGTGCAGCGACCCGGTCGGACCGTCGGGACGGCGTGCGCCGACCCGTCGGCCGGTGCTGGCGGTGGCGCGGCTGCGGCGGCCCGGCTGGCCCTCCCCCAGGCCGGCGACCTGGAGGAGCTTGGGCCGGTACGGCGTGGCGGCACGCGCCGCGGTGGTCGAGGAGGTGGCTGCGGCTCCCGGGGTGTCTCCCGGTGTCTCGCCCGGTGTCTCGCCCGGTGTCTCGGGGTCGGGGACCTGCGGCGCGTGATCCTCGGGAGCATCCTGCTCGCCGGCACCGTCCTGCTCGCCGGGAGCATCCTGCGTGCTCGATGTCGCCGCCGGATCCTCGGGCGCGTCACCGTCGGGACCATCGGGGGCCGGGGGCGGCTCGGGCGGCAGCTCGTCCTCTCCGAGGATCCGATCGAGCAGCTCCTCGTCGAGCCCGGGAGCGTCGAACGGGTTGCGGCGCCGACGGTGCGGCAGCGCGAGCAGCGCGGCTCGACGGATGTCGGCCTTCGTCACCTCGCTCCGGCCTGACCAGGCGGCGTGCGCGACGGCGGTCCGGGCGGTGACGATGTCGGCACGCAGCCCGTCGACCTCGAACGCCGCGCACACCTCGGCGATCGTGAGCAGCGCGGCCTCGCCCAGCTGCACCGACGCCAGCCGCGACCGGGCGTCGGCGACGCGGGACCGCAGCTCCTCGTCGGCCGCCGCGTACCGCTCGGCGAACGCGGCGGGGTCGGCGTCGTAGGCCATCCGCCGGCGCACCACCTCCACCCGGAGCGCCGGATCGCGCGGCGCCGCGACCTCGACGGTGAGTCCGAACCGGTCGAGCAGCTGCGGGCGCAGCTCACCCTCCTCCGGGTTCATGGTGCCGATCAGCACGAAGCGAGCGGCGTACTCGACCGAGACGCCGTCCCGCTCGACGCTGACCCGACCCATCGCGGCCGCATCCAGGAGCAGGTCGACGAGGTGGTCGTGCAGCAGGTTGACCTCGTCGACGTAGAGCAGGCCCCGGTGGGCACGCGCGAGCAGGCCGGGCTCGTACTCCACCTTGCCGTGCGAGAGCGCGCGCTCCAGGTGCAGCGATCCGAGCACGCGGTCCTCGGTGGCGCCGACCGGCAGCTCCACCAGGCGCACGGGCCGGGTCTCGACCCTCGAGGCGGCGCCGAAGGCGCCGTCCGGGGAGACAGCGTCGGCATCGGCGGGGTCGATGGAGAAGCGGTCCCCGGCGTAGACCCGCACCGGCGGCAGGACGCTGGCCAGGGCCCGCACCGTCGTCGACTTCGCGGTGCCCTTCTCACCCCGCACCAGGACGCCACCGATCTCCGGGGAGATCGAGGTGAGGAGCAGCGCGAGACCCATGTCGTCGAGGCCTGCGGAGGCCGGCCCGTCGGGCTCGCCCGGCGCGCAGCCGAGGACAGCAGAAAAGGGATAGTGCACCGGCATTGAGGCTCCCGCTCGCTCGCCATGGTCGTGGGCTGACGCGAGGCCGGTCTTCGGACTCACCCGGTCCCACTCATCGAGTGGGCCGGACTCACCGCAGCGGGCCTGTGCCGGAATCTCACCGGCTTCCCAGATTCTCCCCGCCGGTCTTCGCCACCGTTTCCGAAGGCTGGGCCGTAGGGGCACCTCGTGCCGGGCCTCACGATAGCGTCTGAGCCCATGTCCTCCGCCACCCCGTCGCCTGCCGGACGTCCGGTCGCGGTCGTGGGCGTCACCGCCGACGGCGACCTCGCCGATCCGGAGCTGGTCGCCCGGGCCGGCGTGGTCATCGGCGGCGCGCGCCACCTGGCGATGCTCCCGCCCGCCTCCGCGGCTGCGCCCGGGCAGGTCCGGGTGCCCTATCCCTCGCCCCTGCGAGCGGGACTCCCGGCGCTCCTGGAGGAGCACGCCGAGGCCGACGTGGTGGCCCTGGCCTCCGGCGACCCGCTCGTCTCCGGGATCGCCGGCACCCTGATCGACCTGCTCGGCACCGACCGCGTGCAGGTGCACCCGGCCCTCTCCTCGATCGCGCTCGCCCGCGCCCGGATGGGCTGGCCGGCCGAGTCGTGCACGGTCGTCAGCCTGGTCGGTCGCGACCCCGCCCTGGTGCTGCGCGAACTGGCCCCGGGTCGCCGCATCCTGGTGCTCAGCTCGGACCAGCACACGCCGCACCGGGTCGGCGAGCTCCTGACCCGGGCCGGCTACGGCGAGTCGCTCCTCGACGTGCTCGGCGACCTCGGCACGTTGCAGGAGACCCGCTCGTGGTCGGTCGCGCACAACTGGGCCCAGTCACCGCCCTCCCACACGCCGCGGCTCAACGTCATCGCGATCAGCTGTGCGGGTCCCCTGGCCGCGGGCTGGGTAGCGGGCCTGCCGGACGAGGCGTTCGAGCATGACGGTCAGCTCACCAAGCGCGATCTGCGCGCCTCCGCGCTGGCGCGGCTCATGCCGGTGCCGGGTCAGCTGCTGTGGGACGTCGGCGCGGGAGCCGGCTCGGTGGGGATCGAGTGGATGCGGGCGCACCGCACCTGCCGGACCGTCGCGGTCGAGGCCGATCCCGGACGGGCCGAGCGGATCGCGGGCAACGCGGCGCGCCTCGGCGTACCCGGCCTGGAGGTCGTCGTCGGTCGTGCGCCCGATGCGCTGGTCGACCTGCCCGCGCCGGACGCGATCTTCGTCGGGGGCGGCGCCACCCGCGCCGGCGTGCTCGAGGCCTGCGTGGCGGCGTTGCGACCCGGCGGACGCCTGGTCGTGCACGGCGTGACCCTGGAGACCGAGGCGCTGCTGGCGGGGCACCATCGCGAACGGGGCGGCGAGCTGACCCGGATCTCGGTGGAGCAGGTCGACGCGATCGGCACCTTCCGCGGCTGGGCACCGCTGCGCACGGTGACCCAGTGGGCGCTGACCCGCTGACGGCAAGGATGACGGCGGGGCTCCCCGTGGCGCTGAACGGCTGTTCAGCCGCCGTACCGCTCCTGGTGCAGGACCGACGCGAGCGGCGAGCGGTGCCGCCAGCCGTGGCGCTCCAGGTCCGGTACGTCGGGCAGGTCGGCGACCGGACCGACGCACAGCCACGCGACCGGCCGGACGTGCTCGGGCATCCCCACCAGCGAACGCAGGAACTCCTCCCGGTAGAACGACACCCAGCCGACACCGACGCCCTCGGCGGTGGCGGCCAGCCACAGGTTCTCGATGGCACAGACCGCCGAGTACAGGCCGGCGTCCGCGATCGCATGCCGCCCCAGCACGTTCGGCCCCCCGCGGGTGGGGTCGTAGCCCACCACCACGCCCAGCCCCGACTCGCGGATCCCCTCGATCTTGATCCGGTCGAAGGTCTCGGCCCGCTCGCCGCTCAGCGTCGCGGCGAACGTCTCGCGCTCCTGGGCCACATGCGTCGCGAACGCCTCGAGCGTCTGGGGCGAGCGCACCAGCACGAAGTCCCACGGCTGGCTCATCCCCACGCTCGGCGCGCAGTGCGCGGCCGAGAGCAGCCGCGCCAGGACGTCGTCGGCGATCGGCTCGCCGGTGAACTCCCGGCGGGTGTCGCGGCGGCGGTTGATGGCGTCGTAGAGCTCCATCAGTGCTGCCGCCCCCGCTTCGCGGTCCGGTCGCGCGTCGCGTCGTAGAGGTAGGACTCCCCACCGTCGCGGTCGAGCGCGCGGCCGACCATGATCACGGCCGCCTGCCGCAGGCCGGCGGCCTCGACCTGGTCGGCGATCGTCGCGACGGTGCCTCGCAGCACCAGCTCCCCGGGTTGGCTCGCGCGGTGGACGACCAGCACCGGGCAGCCCTCGCCGTACTCCCCCACGAGCTCGGCCATCAGCTGGCGGACCCGGGTGATCGAGAGGTGCAGCACGAGGGTGGAGCGGGTGGCGGCGAAGGCCGCGAGCGCCTCGGTCTGCGGCATCGCCGTCGACCGCGCCTGCGTCCGGGTCAGGACGACCGACTGCGCGACCAGCGGCACCGTCAGCTCGGCCCCCACCCGGGCGGCGGCGGCGGCGTAGGCCGGGACGCCGGGCGTGACGTCCCAGGGCACGCCGGCGGCGTCCAGGCGCCGGGTCTGCTCCTGCAGCGCGGAGTAGAGCGACGGGTCGCCAGAGGTCAGCCGGACGACCGTGCGTCCCTCGCCGACCGCGGCGACCATCCGCTCGGTCATCGCGTCCAGGTCCAGGTCCTGGGTGTCGACCAGGCGGGCTCGGGCTCCGGCGTGGGTGAGCACCTCCGGATCCAGGTAGGTGCCCGGGTAGAGCACCACCTCCGCCTGCGCCAGCAGCCGGGTCGCCCGGACGGTGAGCAGGTCGGCGGCCCCGGGACCCGCGCCGACGAAGTGGACGATGCCCGTCACCGCACGTACCTCGGCGTCCACACCTGACCGGCGCTCGTCACGCGGGTCGAGGAGGCGCCGACGATCAGCAGGCACTTCATGTCGATGCGGTCGGGATCCAGCTCGGCGAGCGTGGTGACGCTCAGCGACTCCTCGGCCCGGCCGACGTCGCGGCCCACGACGACGACCGTCTCGGGCTTGCGGTGGTCCAGCAGGACCTCCCGCAGCCGAGCCACCTGCGTCGTGCGCGAGCGCGAGGCCGGGTTGTAGACGGCCAGCACGAGATCCGCCTCGGCGATCGCCCGCAGCCGCCGCTCCACCACCTCCCACGGCTTGAGCCGGTCGGAGAGCGAGACGACGGCGAAGTCGGCACCGATCGGCGCTCCGGCGCGGGCGGCGACGGCCTGGACCGCGCTCACGCCGGGCAGCACCCGCACCGGTACGGCGGCACGCCCCGCGCGCTGATCGTCCTCGACGGCCTCGAAGACCGCCGCGGCCATGCCGAAGACTCCGGCGTCGCCACCGGAGACCACCGCCACCCGCTCGCCGGCACGGGCGAGATCCAGCGCGAACCGGGCCCGGTCCACCTCGACGGTGTTGCCGGAGGCGTGCCGCTGCAGGCCGGCGCGCTGCGGGACACGAGCGACGTACGGCGCGTAGCCGACGACGTGCTCGACCTCCGCCAGGGCGGCGCTCGCCTCGGGGGTCAGCCAGCCGTCGGGCCCGGGCCCCAGTCCGATCACCAGCAGCTCGGCTCGCCGGTCCGGCGCCGTTCCGGGGCCGTCGGAGGGCTCGGGCACCTCGCTCAGCTCGGCTCTCGCGCTCGACTCGGCTGAAGCGCGCAGCCGCCCCGTGTCCGCCCGCGGCGCGCTGTCGCCGGGCACCACGATGAGGGAGAAGTACGGCACCGACTCCGGGTCCACGTCGGCGACCGGCAGCCACCGCTCCTCGGGCTGCGAGGCGCGCTCGACGTACCACGAGCCGTCGAGCCTGCCCGCAGCCGCCAGCGCACGCCGGACGGCGGGGAACCTCCGGCCCAGCTTCATCACGATGGCGCCGTCGGTGTCGGCCAGCCGGCGGGCCAGTTCGGGCTCGGGCAGCGTGCCCGGCAGCACCGTCAACACGTCGGTCTGCCGCACGAGTGGAGCGGAGACCGCCGCTGTGGCGGCCGCGAAGGACGGCACCCCCGGGACGACGGCCGTGTCGTAGAGATCGTTGAACCGGTCGTGCAGGTACATCGAGGAGCCGTAGAAGAGCGGGTCGCCCTCGGCGAGCAGCACCACGTCGCGCCCGGCGTCCAGGTGCACCGCGAGCCGCACCGCGCAGGCCTCGTAGAAATCGGCCAGCGCGCCGACGTACCCGCCCGGGTGATCGGTCGTGCCGGTCGTCACCGGGTAGCGCAGCTCCTCCTCGATCGCCCCCGCCGGGATGAGCCCCGCCGCGATGCGCCGGGCGTGCGACTGCTTGCGCACGCCTGCGTGGTAGGCCACGACGTCGGCCGTGCCGATCAGCCGAGCGGCCTTGAGGGTGATCAGCTCGGGGTCGCCGGGACCGATGCCGACGACGGTGAAGGTGCCGGGCGCGCTCACTCCGCCTCCTGGGCCAGGGCGTTGAGCGCCGAGGAGGTCATCGCCGAGCCGCCGCGCCGGCCGCGGACGGTGACATAGGGGATGTCGATACCGTCGTCGGCCAGGGCGATCAGCGCCTCCTTGGACTCCGCGGCCCCGATGAAGCCGACCGGGCAACCGACGATCGCGGCCGGGCGGGGGCCGCCGTCGCGGAGCAGCTCGAGCAGGTGGAAGAGCGCCGTCGGCGCGTTGCCGATGGCGACCACGGCACCGTCGAGCAGCGGCTCCCACAGGGAGACCGCTGCAGCGGTCCGGGTGGTCCCCCACTGCTGCGCGAGCACCGGCACCCGCGGATCGCCGAGGAAGCAGCGCACCTCGTTGTCGGCGGGCAGCCGGCTGCGGGTGACGCCGGTGGCGACCATGGTGGCGTCGCACAGGATCGGTGCGCCTGCCTCCAGGGCGCCGCGTGCGGCGGCCACCAGGCCCGGGTGGATGGCCAGGTCGCGGACCAGGTCGACCTGCCCACTGCCGTGGATCATCCGCACCGCCAGCCGCTCCGCGTCCGCGGGCACGCCCGACAGGTCGGCCTCCCGCCGGATGGTGGCGAAGGAGTCGACGTAGATGTCGGCCCCGATCGTGACGTAGTCGTAGTGCCGACGCGGGCGTCGTACCGCCACGGTGGGGTCGTCGAGGGTCATCGGTCCTCCTCGGGTTCGGGAACGAGGACGCCGCGCCACGGCGTCACCACCAGCTCGTCGGAACGGTCGCGGAGCTCGGCGGCGAGCGCCGGCTCCACCCCGGTCGGTACGCCGACGTGGACGCCGCCGGCCACCCGCCCGAAGGGCAGCGCCGGCGAGGGCGCCGGGAGACGTGGATCGGCGGGTGACGCGGGACCCAGCGGCGCCGAGAGCTCGGGGACGTGCCAGGCCGCCTCGGGTCCCTCACCGCGCCCCGCCATGAAGGCCGTGGCGAGCTCGACCAGCGCCGCGGCTGCCGCCTCGAGCGGCACCACCGGCCCCCAGCCCTCCCCGATCCGCAGCTGGGCCTCGCCCGCCGAGAGCACCACCAGACCGAGGTCGGCGGATCGGTCCAGGAGGTCGCCGCGACCGTCGTCGAGCACGAACAGGAAGCGTCCTGGCAGACCAGCCAGCAGCGGGTCGGCGCACACCAGCCGGTCCAGGTCGGCTGCCAGCGGGCGCAGGTCCGCCCGTCCCCCGGCCAGGCCGGTCTGCGGCGAGACCAGCACGTTGCGCGCCAGCTCGTGGCTGCGCGAGGGGAGCAGGCCGGTGGCCTCGATCGCCGTCACGACCTCGGCAGGCAGCGCGGCCCCCGGCGAGGCCTCGGACGAGGCCCCGGAGGGGACACCGGAGGGGGCGGCGACGGCGGGCAGCGCCCGAAGCTGGAGGTTGGCGCGGGAGGTCAGGTGGACGCGCCCGTCGCCGTACTCGCGGGCGACGGCGCACAGCGCCGTCAGCGTCGAGGACGCGAGCCTGCCGCCGACGAGCCGCAGCCGGACCAGCAGGCCGTCGTCGGCGCGCCAGGGTCGCAGCACCCCGGGGCAGCGATCGGGACGAGTGCGGAGCACGGTGGCGGTCCTTCGGTCAGGGAGCCCGTACGCGGGGCCCGCGGATGACCCGGCGGCGGGTGCCGCTAGGGCCAGCAGGTCTTCGGACTCGGGATCATCCGGCACGGAGCGCCTTCCCGGCCGGGCCTCTCGACCCGATCAGTGGCATGCTGCCCCGCCCGTCACCCTCACCGCTGCGCGTCAGTCCCGGAGTCGCACCGGGTTCCCTGACTCCACGAGGTGGAGCACGACTGGCGGCCCGAGACTACCCGCATCCGGCGGCGATGCGACCCCGGACCCGGACAAGACCTGCCATGCTGATCACATGCGTCTCATCCGTCACATCGCGCTGGCCGCCGCCGCCGTCGCCCTGACCGGCTGCGGGCTCAACTCCACGAGCGCCGACAGCCCCACGAGCGACACGCCCGGCCCGAGCGGCACCAGCGACACGAGCGGCACAGGCAGTGCAGACGGCGCGGGCGGCACGGCGACGTCCCCCGCGCCGCCCGCCAGCACGCCGGCCGCCGAGCAGTCCACGCCGAGCCGGACCGCGACCCCCACCCCGAACGGGACCGCCACCTCGCGGGCGGCGACCTCGCCGCCGGTGGTCACCTACACCGACAAGACCGGCCTGCTCCAGCTCCCGGTGTCCAACGCCTCCATCCCCGACGCACCCGCGGGGCTGCGCGACTTCGCCCGGCTCCAGCTCAGGCAGATGTGGCACGACCAGTTCCAGAACGACCCGGGCTGCGAGGGCATCGGCCAGGTCCGGCTCAAGCGGGCCAGCATCGCGGCGGCGTACGTCCAGGTGAGCTGGGGCGCGACGACGCCGACCTGCCCGCAGTACGCCGGCAACCCGAGCGGCTGGCAGGTCTGGTCCGACGACGCCGGTCACTGGTCGGTGGCGCTCGACGGGGAGGGCACCGCCGCCTGCGCGGACCTGGTCGCCCACGCCATCCCGCGCTCGATCTACCCCACCTGCTCCGACGGCTCGAAGAAGGTCGCCAACCCCGTGACCTGAGCCATCGCAGGAGGCCCTTTCGACCCGCGGCGACACGCCGGGGTGTGGTCCTCACAACACGCGGGCTCAAAGTCCGACCCGGCCCGAGCATTTGGGACCTCCGGGGACTAGCCTTGAGCCCCGGAAGTCATCCAACGCGCGCATCCGGAAGAGGCGAGCCAAGCCGTGTCCTCAGGCAACCCATCCAACAACACCACCGACGTCCCCGCAGAGTTCGGTGCCAACGAGTGGCTGGTCGAGGAGATGTTCGACCAGTACTCCAAGGACCCCTCGAGCGTCGATCCGGTCTGGGTGAAGTTCTTCGAGGCGAACGGCTCGCCGGGCGGTCCGTCCGACACCGGTACGGCGAAGCCCGCGGCCAACGGCAGCATCGCTCCCGAGCCGGTGAAGGCCGCGCCGGCCCCGGCCGCCGCGACCTCCCCGACCACCGGCGTCACCCCTGTCGCGGCGCCCGTCGCCACCCCCCGACCGGCCACCAGCCAGGCGGCCGAGCCGGCCAAGGACACCACCACCCCCGTCCCGAAGGAGAACCGGATCACTCCGGCCGCTCCCAGCAGCAGCACCGACGAGCCGACCTACACCACCCTCAAGGGCATCGCCGCCGCCACCGCGAAGAACATGGAGGTGTCGCTGTCCGTGCCGACGGCCACCTCGGTGCGCAACATCCCGGTGAAGCTGCTGTGGGACAACCGGGTCGTCATCAACAACCACCTGCGCCGGGCGCGCGGCGGCAAGGTGTCGTTCACCCATCTCATCGGCTACGCCATCATCAAGGCGATCAAGGCCATGCCCGCGATGAACAACACCTACGAGGAGCGCGACGGCAAGCCGACGCTCGTCGCCCAGCCGCACATCAACCTGGGCCTGGCGATCGACCAGCAGAAGCCCGACGGCACGCGGCAGCTGGTGGCGCCCTCGATCAAGAACTGCGAGACCTTCGACTTCGCCGGCTTCTGGGCGGCCTACGAGGAGATCATCAAGAAGGCCAAGGACAACAAGCTGTCCATGGCCGACTACTCCGGCACCACCGTCAGCCTCACCAACGTCGGCGGCCTCGGCACCAGCCACTCGGTGCCGCGGCTGATGGCCGGCCAGGCCGCCATCATCGGGGTGGGCTCGATGGAGTACCCCCCGGAGTGGATGGGCGCCTCCGAGACCGCTATCGCCGCCAACGGCGTCAGCAAGATCATGACGATGACCTCGACGTACGACCACCGGGTCATCCAGGGAGCCCAGTCCGGCGAGTTCCTCAACATCGTCTCCAAGCTGCTGCTGGGAGCCGACGGCTTCTATGACGAGATCTTCGCCAGCCTGCGGATCCCCTACACCCCGATCCGGTGGAACCAGGACGTCTCGACCAGCCACGACGACCAGATCTCCAAGCAGGTCCGGGTCGGCGAGCTGATCCACGCCTTCCGCGTCCGCGGCCACATGATGGCCGACACCGACCCGCTGGAGTACAAGCAGCGCACCCACCCCGACCTCGAGATCGAGAACCACGGCCTGACGCTGTGGGACCTCGAGCGCGAGTTCCCGGTGGGCTCCTTCGCGGCGGGCAAGAAGCCGTTCATGAAGCTGCGCGACATCCTCGGCGTGCTGCGGGACGCCTACGTGCGGACCACCGGCATCGAGTACATGCACATCCAGGACCCCGAGCAGCGGGCCTGGCTGCAGGAGCGCGTCGAGCGGCCCTACGACAAGACCCCGCGCGAGGAGCAGCTGCGCATCCTGGAGAAGCTCAACGAGGCCGAGGCCTTCGAGACCTTCCTGCAGACCAAGTTCGTCGGCCAGAAGCGCTTCTCCCTGGAGGGCGGTGAGACAGCCATCCCGGTGATCGACGAGATCTGCGAGGCGGCCGCCCAGTCCGGGCTGGACGAGGTAGCGATCGGCATGGCCCACCGCGGCCGGCTCAACGTGCTGGCCAACATCGTGGGCAAGGAGTACAGCCAGATCTTCCGCGAGTTCGAGGGCAACATCGACCCGCGGACGGTGCAGGGCTCCGGCGACGTGAAGTACCACCTCGGTGCCGAGGGCGAGCTGGTCGCCGGCACCGGCGAGAAGATCAAGGTGAGCGTCGCCGCCAACCCCTCGCACCTCGAGGTCGTCGACCCCGTGCTGGAGGGCATCGCGCGCGCCAAGCAGGACGTCCTGGACCGGGGCGACTTCTCGGTGCTGCCGCTGCTCGTCCACGGCGACGCGGCCTTCGCCGGCCAGGGCGTGGTGGCCGAGACGCTGAACCTCTCCCAACTGCGCGGCTATCGCACCGGCGGCACCGTGCACGTGGTGATCAACAACCAGGTCGGCTTCACCACCAGCCCGAGCAGCTCCCGCTCGACGCTGTACGCCACCGACGTCGCCCGGATGGTCCAGGCGCCGATCTTCCACGTGAACGGCGATGACCCGGAGGCGTGTGTCCGGGTCGCGCGGTTGGCCTTCGAGTACCGCCAGGCGTTCAACAAGGACGTCGTCATCGACCTCATCTGCTACCGCCGCCGCGGCCACAACGAGGGCGACGACCCGTCGTTCACCCAGCCGCTGATGTACGACCTGATCGAGAAGAAGCGCTCGGTGCGCAAGCTCTACACCGAGGCGCTGATCGGTCGCGGCGACATCACCGTGCAGGAGGCCGAGCAGGTGCTCGCCGACTACCAGGCCAAGCTGGAGCGGGTCTTCACCTCGGTCCGGGATGCGAACGCGCTGCCCGACCGCGGTTGGCAGACAGTGCCGCAGTACCCGGCCAAGGCACCGCTCGCCACCCCCTCAGCGGTCAGCGACGAGGTGCTCAAGCGGGTCGCGGACGCCTACGTGACGCCGCCGGTCGGCTTCACCGTCCACCCCAAGGTGATGCCGCAGCTGGAGCGTCGTGCCAAGCAGATCAGCGAGGGCGGCATCGACTGGGCCACCGGCGAGCTGCTCGCCTTCGGCTCGCTGCTGATGGAGGGCCGTCCGGTCCGGCTGGCCGGCCAGGACTCCCGCCGCGGCACGTTCTCGCAGCGCTTCGCCACGATGATCGACCGCACGAACGCCGACGAGTGGACGCCGCTGGCCAACCTCACCGAGGACCAGGCCAAGTTCTACGTCTACGACTCGCTGCTCTCGGAGTACGCCGCGCTCGGCTTCGAGTACGGCTACTCGGTCGCCCGTCCCGACGCGCTGGTGCTGTGGGAGGCGCAGTTCGGCGACTTCGTCAACGGCGCCCAGTCGGTGATCGACGAGTACATCACCTCCGGTCGCACCAAGTGGCAGCAGGACTCCGGGGTGGTGCTCCTGCTCCCCCACGGCTACGAAGGCCAGGGACCGGACCACTCCTCCGCCCGGATCGAGCGGTTCCTGCAGATGGCCGCCGACGACGCGATCCAGATCGCCCAGCCGTCGACGCCCGCCTCGCACTTCCACCTGCTGCGCACCCACGCGCACTCCGAGGACCACCGTCCGCTGGTGGTCTTCACGCCGAAGTCGATGCTGCGCCGCAAGGAGGCCGCCGCCCAGCCGGCGGACTTCACCAGCGGCAGCTTCCGCCCGGTGATCGGTGACGCGATGGCCGACAAGAGCCAGGTCGAGACGCTGCTGCTGGTCTCGGGCAGGCTGACCTGGGACCTGATGGTCGACCGCGGCAAGCGGGGTCTGGAGAGCAAGGTCGCGATCGCGCGCACCGAGCAGCTCTACCCCTGGCCGACCGAGGAGCTGAAGGCGGAGCTGGCCACCTACCCGAACCTGAAGAACGTCCGGTGGGTGCAGGACGAGCCGCTCAACCAGGGCCCGTGGCCGACCTTCGCCCTCAACGTGGTGCCCGAGCTCGGCGTACCCGTCCAGGTCATCGCCCGGACCGCCTCGACCACCACCGCCGTGGGTACGTCGAAGCGGCACCTGGCCGAGCAGAAGGAACTGCTGGACCAGGCCTTCGCCTGAGCAACGAACGCCGGACCGGCGCCGTCCCACCGTGGTGGGATGGCGCCGGTCCGGCGTTTGTAGGGTGCTGCCATGTACTTCACCGACCGCGGCATCGAGGAGCTCGTCAACCGGCGCGGCGACGACGAGGTCACGCTCGCCTGGCTCGCCGAGCAACTGCAGGCCTTCGTGGACATCCATCCGGAGTTCGAGACGCCGATCGAGCGCTTCGCTACCTGGCTGGCGCGTCTGGACGACCCCGAGGACTAGCCGAGGCGTCACCTTCCGTGGGTCGAGGCGTCACCTTCCGCGGGTCGAGGCGTCACCTTCCGCGGGTCGAGGCGTCACCTTCCGCGGGTCGAGGCGTCACATCGTGTCGTCGTCCGGGTCGGCACCGTCCTCGGCGGCCCGTCGCGCCGACTCACGCAGCTCGAACAGCTCGGTGGCCAGACCGCCGACCGAGGCGGCCACGTCCTTGACCGCCCCGGTCACGATGCCGGTGACCTCCCCGACGGTCGAGGCCATCGCCTCGACGGCACCCTGGAGGACGTCCTTGCGGATCTCGAGCTTGCTCAGGCGCGGAGTCGTCACCTCTCCAGTCTCCACGTTCTGACTCAGGCCGCCACCGCGCCGTCCGGGACCCGGTCCGGGGCGGTGTCCTTGCGACGCCCCGGTCGACCCGGGAGGGCGAGCTTGAGGATCTTGCCGAAGACGCCGCCGAGCTGGCGGTGCAGCGGGCCGGTGTTGTACGGCAGGTCGTACTTCTCGCAGATCCGGCGTACCTCCTCGGCGATCTCCGGGTAGCGACGCGCCGGGATGTCCGGGAAGAGATGGTGCTCGATCTGATGGCTCAGGTTGCCGCTCATCACGTGGAAGAGACGGCTGCCGGTGATGTTGGCCGAGCCGAGCAGCTGCCGGTAGTACCACTGCCCGCGGCTCTCGTCCTCGGTCTCCTCGATGGAGAACGTCGCGACGCCGGTCGGGAAATGGCCGCAGAAGATGATGTTGAAGGCCCAGATGTTGCGCACGAGGTTGGCCGTCGCGTTGCCGGCGAGCGTGAGCGGGAACAGCGGACCGGTGAGCGCCGGGAACAGCAGGTAGTCCTTGAGCGCCTGTCGCCTGACCTTGCGCATGATGCCGCGGTGCAGCGGCTTGTTGTCCTCGAACGTACGGCGGCCTGCGACCAGGTTCTCCACCTCGAGGTCGTGCAGAGCCACGCCCCACTCGAAGAAGATCATCAGCAGGAAGGCGTACAGCGGGTTCCCCAGGTAGTAGGGATGCCACGGCTGGTCCTCGTCCATCCGCAGGACGCCGTAGCCGATGTCGCGGTCCTTGCCGAGGATGTTGGTGAAGGTGTGGTGGATGTAGTTGTGCGAGTACTTCCACTGGTCGCTGGGGCAGACGTTGTCCCACTCATACATCCGGGAGTTGAGCCCGGGATCGCCCATCCAGTCGTACTGGCCGTGCATCACGTTGTGGCCGATCTCCATGTTGTCGAGGATCTTCGACACCGAGAGGGCGGCGACGGCCGCCGGCCACAGCGGCGGCAGGTAGAACATCGAGCGACCGGCGACCTCGAAGCCGCGCTGGTACTTCACGATCCTGCGGATGTAGTCGGCGTCGGCCTCGCCGAGGTCGGCCACGATCCGTCGCCGGATGGCGTCCATCTCGGCGCCGAACTCCTCGAGCTGCTCGGGCGTGAGCTTGATGCTGTGCATGGTTCCTCAGTCATCCTTCTTCGCACGGCAAGGTGCGGAAGTAGTGGTCTCAGAGATCGATCGCGCAGTCGCCCTCGGGCGAGCTCACGCAGATCCGGATCTCCTCGTCGGGACGGTCGGAGGTCTCACCGGTCAGCACGTTGCGGACCTTCCCCTCCGTCTTGGTCGCTGTGCAGCTGAAGCAGATGCCCATCCGGCAGCCGAAGGTCGGGCTCAGACCGGCCGCCTCGGCCTGCTCGAGGATGCTCTGCCCGGAGTTGTCGGCGACGACCCCGGATCTGTCGAACGCGAGCCGGCCGCCGGCGAGACCGCTGGTCCTCGGTGGCTTGAAGTACTCCACCCGGAGCCGGTCGTTCGGCACGCCGTCCACCTCGTACGCCGGACGCACCGCCTCCACCAGACCCGCGGGTCCGCACAGCCAGGTGTCGACCTCGCGGAAGTGGGGCACGATCCGCTCCAGCTCCATCGGGGAGAAGTTGCGACCGCCCTGCTCGGGGTAGACCAGGTGCAGGTCCACGCCGTACCCGGTGGTGCCGATCTCCTCGAGCTCGGCGCGGAAGATCTGGTGCTCCGCGGAGCGGGTGTAGTGCAGGAAGGTGACCCGGCCGCGGTGGGTGCGCAGCAGCAGGCTGCGCAGCATCGCCATCGCCGGCGTGATGCCGGAGCCGCCGGTGATGAACAGGACGTGCTCGGGGACCGCGTCGGGCAGGACGAAGTCACCAGCCGCCTGGGACAGGTGCACGACCTGCCCGACCGCGGCCTGATCGACCAGGTAGCGCGAGACCTCGCCGTCGGGGTTGGCACGCATCGTGACGCTGAAGCGCTCGCCGGGACGCGAGCCGGCGCTGGAGAGCGTGAAGCACCGGGTGAGCCGGCGGGCGCCCGGCAGGTCCACGGCGAGCTGCACGTACTGCCCGGGACGGTGACCGCGCCAGGTGCTGGTCGGCTGGAACGTCAGGGTCGCGACCGCCGGCTCGCCGGGGACGTCGACCTCGCGACGGATCTCGACCAGGCGGGCCCGCACCTCGTGCGCAGCCCACATCGGGTTGACGAGCTCGAGGTAGCGGTCGATCCCGTGCGGCGAGGCAAGGGCGGCGACGGCCCGTGATCTCAGCAGGGTGCCGGCGATGCTCATCGGAACCTCCTCGCTTTCGGTGAACATGCGTACACCGAAACTATCGCAAGCGCGGACGCGGCAAGGCAAGGGCAGAAAAGGTGAGGCGGGCCACTCGAGTGCACGCATGTGCACTCGATGACGCGCACCCACTAGGCTGGATCGGTGAGCGAGACCCGTGCCGAACAGAAGGAGCGCACCCGCCGGGCGATCCTCGACGCGGCGCTGGAGCTCACCGCGGAGACGGGGCTCGCCGGGCTCTCCCTGCGAGGTGTGGCCAAGCGGGTCGGCATCGTGCCCACCGCCTTCTACAGGCACTTCGACTCCATCGACGCGCTGGGGCTCGCGCTGGTCGAGGAGTCCCTGGTCTCGCTGCGGGCGATGCTGCGCGCGGTCCGTCAGCCCGAGGCGCTCGACAGCCTCGTCGGCGTCGCCGACGCCTCCGTCGACGTCCTGGTCGAGCACGTGCACGCCCAGCGGGCGCACTTCGCATTCCTCGCCCGGGAGCGCGGCGCGGGCCCGGCGACCGTCCGGGAGGCGATCCGGCGCGAGATCGAGCTGTGCGAGCACGAGCTGGCCACCGACCTCGCCCGCCTCACCGATGCCGGCACCTGGTCGGCGCGCGACCTTCGCGCCGTCTCAGGGCTGATCGTGATGCTGATGGTCGCCGGCACCGAGGAGCTCCTGGCCGCCCGCCGCGAGCAGGAGGCGGCGGTGGCGGAGACGACCCGGACCCGGCTGCGGATGGTGCTCATCGGTGTGCTGCACTGGCAGTCGCGCGCCTGACCGTCGAGCCGTCAGTTTCCGCGGGTCGAAGCGTCAGTTTCCGGGGCGGATCGAGATCTCCGGCACCGTCGCGTCCCGCGGCAGTTCGATCGCGCCGAGGACGGCGTCAGCGACGGTCTCGGGCCTGATCCACCTGCCCTCGTCGTACTCCTTGCCCTCCTGGGCGTGCACCTTCTCCTGCATCGCCGTCGCGGTCCGGCCCGGGAAGACCGAGGTGACCCGGATCAGCGGCTCCTCCTCGCGCAGGGCGTCGGCGAGGGCGCGCAGGCCGAACTTCGAGGCCGCGTACGCCGCCCACGCGGGGTTGGCGCGCAGGCCGGACCCGCTGTTGACGAGCACGACCGTGCCCCGCGCCGCGCGCAGCCGCGGAAGCAGCGCACGGGTCAGCAGGGCCGGGGCGACCAGGTTGACGGCCAACTGGTCCTGCCAGGCGGAGGCGCTCAGCTCGGCGACGGGGCCGAGCTCCACGACGCCGGCAGCGTGCACGGCACTGTCGAGACTCTCGGGCCATCGCTCCGCCTCGCCGATCGCTTCGAGCGTCTGCGCGTCGGCGAGATCGGCCAGCACCTCGACGCAGCCCTCCGGGGCGCGACCGCGGGTGCGGACCACCGCCCACACCCGATCGCCGCGCGCGAGCAGGCGCTCGGCGACGACCCGTCCGATGCCGGAGCCGGCGCCGGTGACCAGATGGTTCGATGGACCGGTCATCGGGTGAGCACGATCTTGCCGAACACGTCGCCCGAGGCGATCGCCTCGAAGCCCTCGCGCGCCCGTTCCATCGGCAGCACCCGGTCGATCAGCGGCTTGGTGCCTGTCGCATCGAGCAGCGAGACCAGCGAGGCGAGCTCGGTGCTGGTGCCCATCGTCGAGCCGATGACCCGCAGCTGCAGGAAGAAGATGTGCGTGAGCATCGCGTTGTCGACGTCGGGGCCCGACGTCGTACCGCTGATCACCAGCGCACCGCCCGGTCGCAGCGAGCGGATCGAGTGCTCCCAGGTCGCCCGGCCGACCGTCTCCATGACCGCGTCCACCTTCGCCGGCAGCCGTTCGCCGGAGGCGAACACCTCGTGCGCGCCGATCTCGAGGGCGCGGGCGCGCTTGGCCTCGTCGCGCGAGGTCGCCCAGACCCGCAGCCCGGCGGCGCGCGCCAGCGTGATCAGCGCCGTGGCGACGCCGCCACCGGCACCCTGCACGAGCACCGAGTCGCCGGCCTTGAGGCCGCCTTGGGTGAAGAGCATCCGATAGGCGGTCAACCACGCCGTCGGCAGGCAGGCCGCCTCCTCGAAGGAGTAGCCCTCCGGCAGCGCGATGGCGTTGCGCCGCGGCACCACCACCTTCGCGGCGAAGGTGCCCTGGTGCAGCTCGGAGAGCAGCGACCGCCGGGGATCGAGCGTCTCGTCGCCGACCCAGTCGGGGTCGCTGATGACGGCGTGCACCACCACCGGACGGCCGTCGGCGTCGATCCCGGCGGCGTCGCAGCCCAGGATCATCGGCAGCCGGTCCTGCTTCAGCCCCTGGCCCTTGAGCGACCACAGGTCGTGATGGTTGAGGCTGGCGGCCTTGACCGTCACGGTCGTCCAGCCGTCGGGGGCGACCGGATCGGGGCGCTCCCCCACCACCAGGCCGCTCAGCGGGTCCTCACGGCTGATCTTCTCGGCGTAGACGGCGAACATGCTCACCAACCTAACAAGGTCGAAAGGTCACAAACGGCGGGTCGAGAGGTCAGGTACGGCGGGTCGAGTGGTCACCCCACCCGCGAGACCTGACCAGTCGACCCGCGAAAGGTGACGTCTCGACGCGCAGAAGGTGACGTCTCGGCTCAACGACGGGCGACACCGTCGCGGCGCGCCGCATCGGCGACAGCCGCCGCGACCGCCGGCCCGACCCGGGGGTCGAACGGTGCCGGGATGATGTAGTCCTCCGTCAGCGCGTCGCCAACCAGGTCGGCAAGCGCCCGCGCCGCGGCCAGCTTCATGCCCTCGGTGATCGCGCTCGCCCGCGCGTCGAAGGCGCCGCGGAAGATGCCGGGGAACGCCAGCACGTTGTTGATCTGGTTGGGGAAGTCCGAGCGCCCCGTGGCGACCACCCGCGCGTGCTGGTGGGCCAGGTCGGGGTGGATCTCGGGGTCGGGGTTTGCCATCGCGAAGATGATCGCGTCGGAGGCCATCGAGGCGACGATCGCGGGCTCCACCGAACCGCCGGAGACGCCGATGTAGACGTCGGCACCGGCCATCACGGCCGCCAGGTCGCCGCGGCGACCGGTCCGGTCGGCCGTCAGCGCCGCCAGCGCGCGCTTCGAGGGCGTGAGGTCCTCGCGTGAGCCGTGCAGCACGCCCTTGCGGTCGAGTACGGCGAGATCCTGCACGCCGTACTCCAACAGGATCTTGGCGACCGCCACCCCCGCGGCCCCCGCGCCCGAGATCACCACCCGGGTCGACCCCGGCGAGCGCCCGGTCAGCCTCAGCGCGTTCTCCAGCGCCGCCAGGGTCACGACGGCGGTGCCGTGCTGGTCGTCGTGGAAGACCGGGATGTCGAGGCGCTCCTTGAGCCGGTCCTCGATCTCGAAGCAGCGCGGCGCGGAGATGTCCTCCAGGTTGATGCCGCCGAAGCTCGGTGCCATCGCGGCGACCGTGGCGACGATCTCGTCCACGTCGGTGGTGTCCAGGCAGATCGGGATGGCGTCGACGCCGCCGAACTCCTTGAACAGCACCGCCTTGCCCTCCATCACCGGCATCGCCGCCGTGGGACCGATGTCCCCCAGGCCCAGCACGGCGGTGCCGTCGGTGACGACAGCGACGGTGTTGGGGATCCAGGTGTAGGTCTCGGCCAGCTCGGGGGCCTCGGCGATCGCGGTGCAGACCCGGGCCACGCCCGGGGTGTAGGCCTTGGACAGCGCCTCGCGGTCGTTGACGGAGGCGGTGGCGACGATCGCCATCTTGCCGCCGACGTGCAGGTCGAAGACGGGGTCGCCGGCGAAGGGTCGGGTATCAGTCATGGGAGCGCAGCTTCTCGAATCTCGGGCGGGCGGAAAGGCGTCGCGCGAAGGGTCGAGCGCGGAACAGTCGCTGCCGAGAGGGTCGCCCCCGGTCCGCGTCAGTCTGGCACAGCCGTGCCGACCGCTGCAGCACCGTCCCGCGATGGCCTACGTCACATCCGGTCTCGCTCCGGCGGTGGTCAGAGCAGCCGTGGCCGCGGCCACAACCGGGCCAGCGGTACGGCGATGACCTCGGCGTGCCCGACCACCCCACGGTGACGCGAGTCGACCCCCTCCGCGGCGTTGTCGCTGAGCAGCCACCAGCCCGGCTCGCCGGTGCGGGTCTGGCGCTCCTCGGCGGCCCGCTTGACGGCGATCGTGCCGTCGGCGAAGCGAGCGACGACGAGCCCGCCGACCGCCGGCGGCCGCCGGTAGGAGACCAGCAGGAGGTCGCCGGCACGCAGGGTGGGCTGCATCGAGGCTCCGACCACCCTGGCCAGGCCCAGAGCCGGACGGGCGGCACGGCCCGGTCGGGCCGGTCGGGCGGGTCGGGCGGGTCGAGGAGTGGGTACCCGTGGAGAGCGCTGCGACACGCGAGTAGTGTCGCAGTCAGGACGATCCGTTCGACGACGAAAGAGGACCCGCATGTTTGCGCGCATGTTCGCCCCCACGCTCGAGGTCTCGGCCCACTGCGACCTGCCGTGTGGCGTCTACGACCCGGCCCAGGCCCGCATCGAGGCCGAGTCGATCAAGGCCATCATCGCCAAGGTCGCCGACAGCGACGACCCCGACTTCCGCACCCGCGCGGTGATCATCAAGGAGCAGCGCTCCGAGCTGGTCAAGCACCACCTGTGGGTGCTGTGGACCGACTACTTCAAGGCCCCGCACTTCGAGAAGTACCCCCAGCTGCACACCCTCTTCAACGAGGCCACCAAGCTGGCCGGCGCCTCCGGCACCAAGGGCACCCTCGACGGCGAGGTCGCCGACCAGCTGCTCGCGAAGATCGACGAGATCGCCGAGATCTTCTGGGAGACCAAGAAGGCCTGAGCGCCTGTCCCGGGTCGCCGACCTGGACAACCTCTCACTCGACGCCGCCTCGAGCCCGCACGGAGTCCCACCGGGACCCAGTGGGCCGAGAGCGGCGTCGAGTTCGTTCCGGGTCCGGCGCTCCCCGCGCACGTCCGTCCGATCGCCAGGTTTCGTCAAGGAAGCTGCGGGGCAGGCTGGCGGGTGTGAGTATCCGAGCACGCGGCGTTCTCGCCGCCCTGGTCCTGCCCGCCACCCTGACCGTCACCCTGAGCGCCTGCGGCAGCGGCAGCTCCTCGAACGACCGGCCCACCACCGCCGAGATCTCGAAGTCCCTGCAGAGCGGCAAGGCGGCCGAGCTCCTCGGCAGTACCAGCGCCATCTCCACCCAGGCGGCCGACTGCCTCGCCACCGCGCTGCACGACTCGAAGCTGTCGAACAAGACCCTCCAGGCCTTCGTCGACGGGGACAAGAACTACAAGGGCTCCAAGGCCGACGAGTCGGCACTGGACGACGTCGGCACGAAGGTCACCAGCTGCCTCAGCACTGCCCAGTGACCATCGCGCCGCGGGAGGTGTGGCGACCGCGGCGATAGGGAAGGATGGCCGCCATGTCCCACCCCTCACGTCGCGCCGACGTCGAGCTGCGGCTGCCCGCCGACTCGGCCTACGTCTCGGTGCTCCGCACCGCCAGCGCCGGCCTGGCGGCGCGCCTCGACTTCACCCTCGACGACATCGAGGACCTGCGGATGGCCGTGGGCGAGGCCAGCGCCCTCGTGCTCGAGGCAGCCGATGTCGACACCGACCTGACGGCCGCGTTCTGGCTCGAACAGCGCGCCATCACCCTGCGGGTCTCCGCGCCGGGCACCACGCCGGAGCTCGCCGCCGAGGAGGACTTCGCCTGGCAGGTCCTCACCACGCTGGCCACCGAGGCCTCGGTCACCAGCACCGAGGGCACGTTCGCCATCACCCTGCTGCTCAGCGCCGCGCCGCTGGAGACCGGCGTCTGAGATGTCCACCGACTCGTCTCGGGACGACGACATCGCCGACGTCCCCCGCAATGCGGCCGTCGAGGAGACCCGGCGCCGCAGCGCCGAGCTCTTCACGGTCCTGCACGGTGGTGGCTCGGTGGCCGAGCAGCAGGAGGCCCGCGACCAGCTGATCGGCCTGCACCTGCCGCTGGTCGAGCATTGCGCGCGTCGCTTCCGCAACCGCGGGGAACCACACGAGGACCTCGTCCAGGTGGGCACCATCGGCCTGCTCAAGGCGGTCGACCGCTTCGATGCCGAACGGGGCGTGGAGTTCTCGACGTACGCCACGCCCACGGTCATCGGGGAGATCAAGCGGCACTTCCGTGACAAGGGCTGGGCGATCCGGGTGCCGCGCCGCCTGCAGGAGCTGCGCCTCCAGATCGGCAGCATCAGCGGCGAGCTCACCCAGTCACTGGGCCGCTCGCCGACTCCGCGCGAGCTGGCCGAGCGGATCGGCTGCACCGTCGAGGAGATCGTCGAGGGACTGGAGTCGGGCAACGCCTACACCACGCTCTCGCTCGACGCCGGGGAGGACGGCGAGGACGGCGGTTCGGCGACGATGCTCGACGCGATCGGTGCCGAGGACGAGCACCTGGAGCATGTCGAGATCCGCGAGTCGATCAAGCCGCTCCTGGACGCGCTGGACGCCCGTGAGAAGAAGATCCTCATGTTGCGCTTCTTCCGCAACATGACGCAGTCGCAGATCGCCGAGGAGGTCGGCATCTCGCAGATGCACGTCTCCCGGCTGCTCAACCGCACCCTGCTGCACCTGCGGACAGCGCTCGACCAGGACTGATCCGCCTCGGAGCCGGACGGGCTCAGTGCACCTCGTCGACGGAGAGCGCCTCGAGGCTGGCCGGGTGCAGCACGCATGCCAGCGTGACGAGTGCGACGACGCCGAGCACGATCGCGACAGCGACGTTGGAATGTCGCGAGTCCCACGCGAGCCCCAGCGTGATCAGCTGCGTCAGCACGATCGGGGCGCGCGACCACGAGCGCAGCCGCCACAGGCCCACGGCGCACACCCCGAGGGCGGCGGCGTAGGCCAGGAAGAAGATCGCTGTGGTGACCGACATCGTCGACACGTTCACCAGGACGAGCACCGCCCACACGGCCAGGACGACGCCCTGGAGTGCGACGAGGGCAGCGGCTACAGTCAGGAAGACGGGGCGGGGCACCGCGCCAGCCTACGAGTCGGGCGATCGCGGTGAGGAATCCCACCCCTGCAGGCCTTGTTTAACGCTCCAATAGTTGGAATCCTTGGGTCTGCGCGTGTGAAGGCGTTCACACAACTACGCCCGCGCGCAGGTTCGGCACGGATCGTGCCCATCGAGACGTTGTAGGAAGTAGGGATCCCCCGGCCATGGATTGGCGCCACCGTTCGGCTTGCCTCGACGAGGACCCGGAGCTGTTCTTCCCCATCGGGAACACCGGCCCCGCGATTCTTCAGATCGAGGAGGCCAAGGCCGTCTGCCGACGCTGCGACGTACGCGAGCAGTGTCTGCAGTGGGCGCTCGAGGCTGGTCAGGACCACGGGGTCTGGGGTGGCCTGTCGGAGGACGAGCGACGCGCCCTCAAGCGGCGCAACGCCCGCTCGCGGGTCCGCTCCACCGCCTGACCGCTTCCATCACCCGGTCGCGCTCACTCCTCCAGCGGTACGTCGATGGCAGCGCTCGCGCCCGGTCCGCCGGCACGCGGCGCGAGGCGCAGGGTGCCCTTGAGCTCCGACTCGACCAGCGTCTTGACGATCGAGAGTCCGAGGTTGGTGGAGCGCTCCAGGTCGAAGTCGTGGGGCAACCCGTGGCCCTGGTCCTCGACGGTGATCCGCAGTCTGCCCTGCGGCCGGCTGACGCGGACCTCGATCCGGCCGATGCCACCCTCCGGCATGCTGCCGCCACCGCCGTAGCCATGCTCCACGGCGTTCTGGAGGAGCTCGGTGACCACCATCGCCAAGGCGGTGGCCATCTCGCTGGGCAGCGACCCGAAGGACCCGTCGCGGTGCACGCGCACCGGAGTGCCGACCGCCGAGACCTCGCTGACCATCGTGCCGAGCCGGTCGGCGATCTCGTCGAAGTCGACCCGCTCCTCGACGGCCTGCTGGCTGAGGGTCTCGTGGACCAGCGCGATGGAGCCGACGCGGCGCACGGCCTCGTCGAGGGCCGCCTTCGCGCTGGGCTCGCCGATCCGCCGTGCCTGCAGGCGCAGGAGCGCTGCCACTGTCTGCAGGTTGTTCTTCACCCGGTGGTGGATCTCGCGGATGGTGGCGTCCTTGGTGACCAGCTCCCGGTCCCGTCGACGAAGGTCGGTGACGTCACGGACGAGCACCAGGGCGCCGATGTGACGTTCCTGGGGCCGTAGCGGGATCGCGCGCACGATCAGGGAGACCCCCTGCGACTCGATCTCGGTGTCGCGATAGGCCCTGCCGCCCAGCACGGCGCTCAGCGTCTCCTCGTCCGGCCGGTCGCGGGGCGGCACCAGCTGCCGGGTCAGCTCGGCCAGCGAGCTGCCGGTCAGGTCCCCGGACAGGCCGAGCCGGCGGTAGACCGAGAGTGCGTTCGGGCTGGCGTAGTCGACGACCCCCTCGGCATCAACCCGCAGGAACCCGTCCCCCACCCGCGGCGTGTCGGCGTGGTCGCTGCGCTGCCCGGCCGAGGGGAACTGGCCGCCGGCGATCATCTGGGTCAGGTCGGCGGCGGTCTGGAGATAGGTCAGCTCCAGCCGGCTGGGGGTGCGGACGCCGAGCAGGTTGGTGTTGCGGCTGACCACGGCGATGACGCGCTGCTGGCGGCGCACCGGGATGGTCTCGACCCGGACGGGTACGTCGTCGCGCCACTCCGGGTCGCCCTCCCGCACGAGCCGGCCCTGGGTCAGCGCCTCGTCGAGCACCGGGCGGCGGCCGGTGGGCAGGAAGGTGCCCACGACGTCGTCGACGTACGCGGTGGGGCCGGTCGTCGGACGCATCTGTCCCGCCGCCCACAGGCCCTTGCCCTCGCGGTCCGGCAGCCACAGCACGAGGTCGGCGAAGGACAGGTCGGCGACGATCTGCCAATCCGCCATGAGCAGCTGCAGCCAGCTGACGTCGTCGGCATCCAGATCCGTGTGGCTGCGGGCGAGCTCGGGCAACGAGGGCACGGCGCCACGATAGATGTCTGAAACAATGGGCCCATGTCCGGGTCATATTGGGAAGCCGTGCGCGAGACGGGGCTGAGTGTGCCCTCCGACCGCCCACTCGACGAGCTCACCGCCGAGCTCACCCGCATGCTCGGCGACCCCGATCCCGAGATCCGGGAGGCGTTGGCCCATCCGGCCCTGTCCACCTGGATCGCGCAGGGGGTGTACGACGACCTCCTCTCCGGGCTCGGCGACGGCATGGCCGCGGGCCTCGTGGTCGGCCTGGGCGACGCCGACTCCGACAGCGTCTTCCGTCGCAGCTACTCGGCCCTGGTGCTCGGTGCCTGCATCGCGCGCGACAACGAACGCCCGCTCGTCCCCGGTGGCAAGGTGCTCGAGTGGGGCGATCGGGTCGCCACCTGGCTGCTGCGCGAGCGTGACCTGCGCGGGTTCGTGGTGGGCAAGGGCTGGGCCCATGCCGTGGCACACGGTGCCGACGCCCTGGCCACGCTGGCGTCCTCCCCGCACGTGGCCACGCCCGAGCTCACCGTGATCCTGGACGTGGTGGCCGACCGGGTGCTGGCGCCGGTCGCCGCGGCGTACGGGCAGGGTGAGCCGGATCGGCTCGCGCGCGCCACCATGGCCGTGCTGCGGCGCGACCTCGTGCCGCTCACCGTGGTCGAGCCGTGGGTCGCTCGGATCGGCGCCTCGACCGCCGTCCCGGCGCCGGACGCCGGCAACGCCGAGGCGTTCCTGCGCGCGCTCTACCTCCAGCTCGCGCTCGGCCCGCACCCGCCCGAGGTGCGGGCCGACCTGCTGCTCACCCTGGTGGAGGTGCTCCGCCGCCGCAACGCCGACCTGCGCCGCCGCTGATCCCGGGCAGGCGCCGGTTCGTCTGGTCGCATCGTGGCCACTCGACCCGCGATGGGTGACGCCTCGGCGAAATGCAGCGAGCCCCTGGCCGGAAGGCCGGGGGCTCGTGTGCTTGAGTTGCGCTCAGGCGTTGGGGCGCTTGCCGTGGTTCGCGCCCTTCTTCTTGCGAGCGCGGCGCTTGCGGCCGGTCTTGCCCATGGTGTCCTCCTGGATCGATACGTCGCCCACGAAGGGCAGGGGCCAGTCTCTCAAACTCGACCCGGGAGGGCGAATCTGGGGCGCGAGGTCACCGCTCGGTGATCTCCACGCGGACCTGCTGCAGCCGCAGCATGATCTTCGCGCGCAGCTCGCCGGGTGCCGTCTCCGAGCACGAGCGCGCCACGACCTGCTTCACCGTGCGCTGCAGGTCGTACTTCGCCAGGCACGGGTTGCAGGAGTCGAGGTGCTCGCGCACCGCCGAGCAGTCCGCCTCGTCGAGCTCGTTGTCGATGAAGTAGACGATCTGCTCGAGGTAGTCGGCGCACTCCGCTGCCGAGATCTCGACGTCGTGGACGTGGTCCTGGCTCATGACGCTCCCCCGTCGCGCCCGGCCGAGGCCAGGTCGTTCTTCTGCGCATAGTCGGACAGCAGGTCGCGCAGCTGGCGCCGACCGCGGTGTAGGCGTGACATCACGGTGCCGATCGGCGTCTCCATGATCTCGGCGATCTCCTTGTAGGCGAATCCTTCGACGTCGGCGAGGTAGACGGCCAGCCGGAACTCCTCGGGCAGCCGCTGCAGCGCATCCTTGACCTGCGAGTCGGGTAGGTGCTCGAGCGCCTCGGTCTCGGCTGACTTCAGCCCGTGCGAGGTGTGCGACTCGGCGCGCGCGAGCTGCCAGTCCTCCACGTCCTCCGACATCGACTGCTGCGGCTCCCGCTGCTTCTTGCGGTAGCTGTTGATGAAGGTGTTGGTGAGGATCCGGTACAGCCAGGCCTTGAGGTTGGTGCCCGGCTTGAACTGGTGGAAGGAGGAGTACGCCTTGGCGAACGTCTCCTGCACCAGGTCCTCGGCGTCGGCCGGATTGCGCGTCATCCGCATCGCGGCGGAGTAGAGCTGGTCGAGGAACGGCAGCGCGTCGCGCTCGAACCTCAGCGCACGCTCCCCGTCCGTCTCGGGGGCAGCGGTCACAGCCGCGTCGGCCGCGCTCTCGTCGTGCGAGAGCCCGGCGGTCAGGTCATCGAAGGTGTCACTCATCGTGCTCAAGACTACGCGGCCGGAACCGGGATCGGTGTCCGTCACCGAAGGGCGGTCGAGGCAGGTGATCATGTCGAGTCAACGCATCGCCGGTGTGGCTTCATTCCCGGGCGCCCGCCACCTCGCGCACCAGCCACTCCAGCGTCGACTCCACCAGGATCGCATCCGCCTCCTCCTGGCTCACCGGTCCGCGCTTGGCCACCCGCAGGGAGTGGTCGGCACCCGGTACGACGACGAGGTCCATCGACCCCAGCTCGCCGGGGAACTCCTCCGGGCCGCCCATCGGGTCCCGCTCCCCCTGGATCACCAGCGTCGGCACGCCGGCACCCTCCAGCTCCTGGGCTCGGCTCCTCTCGGGCCGGCCCGGGGGGTGCAGCGGGAAGGCGAGCGCGAGGCACCCGGCGGCCCCCAGGCCCCGGGCGGTGCGGGCCGCCGATCGCGCACCGGCCGAGCGCCCGCCGACCACGAGTGGCGTGCGCAGCCGCAGGTGGTCGACGGCGGCGGTCAGGGCGGCGTCGAGGCTGGCGGGCGGCGAGGCGACCCGCCGCCCGGCGACCCGCCACGGCTGCTCGAAGAGCAGCACGGTGAATCCCTCGGCGGGCAACGCCGAGGCCAGCGCCTGGAGATCGTGCGTCTCGATCCCGTTGCCCGCGCCATGGCTGAGCAGCACGGTCGCGATGGTCGAGCGCGCTCGCCTGGCCTCCAGGCGCCCCTCACCGTACGGCGTGGCGATCATCTGGGTGCTCACAGCAGGGACTCCTCCAGCGGCAGCGGTTCGACGAGCTCGGGACCGTTGTTGCGTACGTTGCTGACCAGACTGCTCACCGGGTAGGCCTCGAGGAGGCCGGGCAGGGCGGGCTGCAGGAGATCGACGGCGGCCGGGTGCAACGGGTCGAGCCAGGCTCCCCAGCGCTCCTGCGCGACCATGAGCGGCATCCGGTCGTGGATACGGCCCAGGTCGTCCTCGGCGGTGGTCGTGATGACGGTGCAGGTCCAGCGCCAGGCGGCCGGGTCGTCGTCGGCGAGCGTGCGATCGCGCCAGATCTCGTAGAGCCCCGCCATCGCGAGCACGCCGCCGTCGCGGGGGCGGATGAAGAAGGGCTGCTTGCGCGGCTTCCCCTTGGCGTCGGTGCGGGAGGTCGCGTACCACTCGAAGTAGCCGTCGGCGGGCAGCAGGCAACGGCGGGAGGCGAACGCCTTGCGGAAGGCGGGCTTGTCGGCCACTGTCTCCATCCGCGCGTTGATCATCCGCGAGCCGATGCCGGGGTCCTTCGCCCACGACGGCACCAGTCCCCACCGCAGGGTGCGCAGCTGGCGTTGCTGCGGCCGTTCCTCCCGCGCCGGCCGCTCCAGCACGGCGTACACCTCGTCGGTGGGTGCGACGTTGTACGACGCGGGCAGGCGCTCCGCGAGGTGGGTCTCGGCGACGTCGAACTCCTCGACGAGATCGTCCACGTCCCGACTCGACGCGTAGCGGCCGCACATGCGGCCAGACTAGTGGGCGCCGGGACGCGCCGGCGGTTGCGACGGGGCGGCCTGCGGACCCGGCTGAGCCCGGACCGGGCTGGGTCCGCCGGCGATCAGGCTCGGGCGAGCTCGTCGAGCAGGCTGACCGCCGCGGCGTCGGTCGAGGGTAGGCCCTCCACCCAGACCCGCTGCGCCTGCGCCGAGACCATCCGACGCAGCAGCGCCACGCGTCCGGGAAGCGCCTCGCGGCGCGGGGCGAGCACGACCACCTTGCCGTGCCCGACCTGAGCGATGGTCTCGCCGGCGAAGACCGAGCGGGCGACCTGGCCGAGCAGGGAGAGCCGGTGGGCCGCCGAGATCGGGTCGAGCGCTCCGCCCGCGTCGGCGACGACCAGGGCGTGGCCGTTGCTCACGTCCGGACCGGCGCTGCCGTGCGTGTCGCGTTCGCTCAGGACCGCGTCGCGATAGAGCTCGGCGATCCGCTCCCGCAGATGCGCATGCGTCGAGAGCCCGGTCAGCGGGTCGGCGCAGGAGAGGCCGTGCAGGTAGGACAGCGTCGCGTCGCTCCAGGTGAGCGAGAGTGCTTGGGACTCCTCGAAGAGCGGGTCGCGCCTGGCCACGAGCTGGGTGGTGGCACGCAGTCCCTCCAGACCCTCACCGAGGGAGGACCCGAGCTCCGCAAGCGTCCTGCCCACCACCCAGCACGCGTCGACGGACGAGATGCCGGCGGCCAGTGCCTCCCCTACCGCCTCGAAGTGCGGGGCCAGCAGCGCCCGCATCTCCTCGGTCAGCTCCGCACCGTCTTGCCGGAGGCCGGTGGAACTGCGCGCGCGCACGAATAGCCCCACGATGCCCTCTCTCGTCCGTTCCAGACACGATCTCAACCGCCTCGTGCGACGATGAGACGCATCACAGGCCGGATCATGACGCCGGGTTGCCGTACTTTCTGCGACGAAAGGTACGGCGGCCACCCCTGGTCGCGACCCGGCCCCCGGAACCGACGGGAGAACGGGGACATGAAAGTGGTCTATCCGGCGTCATGATTCGCGAAGTCGTGCGTCTACCTTCTCGTGAGTGATGCGCATCCGAGCCAGCCGGACGAGCTGCCTCCGCTTGACGAGCCCGGTGATGCCGAGCTGATCTCCGCCGTGCGCGGCGGCGATCTCGAGGCCTACGGCACGCTCTTCGAGCGCCACGTCGACTCGGCACGTCGGCTGGCCCGCCAGCTGGTCTCGGCCGGCGACGTGGACGACCTCGTCTCGGATGCGTTCGCCAAGGTGCTCGCTGTCCTCCAGCGCGGCGGCGGCCCCGACCTGGCGTTCCGCGCCTACCTGTTGACCTCACTGCGCCGGTTGCACGTCGACCGCCTGCGTGCGGGCGCGCGACTCACCACGACCGACGACCTCGCGGCGTACGACCCGGGGGTGCCGTTCGAGGACACGGCCGTGACGGGCTTCGACAACGCCGCCGCGGCCAGGGCCTTCGCCTCGCTGCCCGAGCGCTGGCAGCAGGTGCTGTGGCACACCGAGGTGGAGGGTCAGAAGCCCGCCGAGGTCGCGCCGCTGCTGGGGATCAGCGCCAACTCGGTCTCCGCGTTGGCCTACCGGGCGCGCGAGGGCCTGCGCCAGGCGTTCATCTCGATGCATGCACAGGAGGCGATCGAGGACGACTGCGCGGTGATCCGGGCGCAGCTCGGCGGGTACCTGCGCGGTGGCGTCTCGCGCCGCGACGCCGCCAAGGTGGAGGACCACCTGGCCACGTGCCGGGAGTGCAACGCCATCTACCTCGAGCTGGCCGAGGTCAACAACGACCTCGGGGCCGTTCTCGCACCGATGCTGCTCGGGTCGGCCGGTGCCGGCTATCTCGCCCACCTCGGCGCTGTCGGAGCCGCCAAGGGCGGCCTGCCGGTGTTCCTCGACCGGACCCGGGACTGGGTGGTCCACCACCCAGCGGGGCGGATCGCGGCCGGCGCCACCGGTGCCGTCGCCGCCGCGGCGGTGGTCGCGGCCGTCGCGCTCGCCCAGAGCGGGCCAGCGCCTCTCTCCGACGCGCGCACCCAGCCGTCCGCCGACGCGCCGAGCACCGCACCGCCGACGCCGCAGGCAGGCGCCTCCCCCGGCGCGGCGCGGCCGCCCAGGCCCACCGGACGGGCGTCGTCGAACCCTTCGGCGACGGCCCCCGCGACGACACCGCCGGCGAGTGCCCCTGCAGCCCACGGCCCGTTCGCCTCCTCGTCGTCGGCGTCATCAGGACCGTCGCACCCCGTCATCCGTACGCCGCTGTCCCCCGTCCGGGCACCCGCGGCCCGGACGCCGGTGACGATCAGGCTCACCAAGGGGGCCGTCGCTCCCGACGGCGATCCGCTCCGGGTGCAGTCGGCCCGGGTCGTGCGGCGTGCGCACGGCACCGTGGCGATCGACCGCGACGGTGTCTCGGACCGGCCGCTGGCGCGGCTGGTGTCCCGAGGCGTCGCCGGGAGCACCGGCCCCGCCACCTCCGTCACCTACACGCCCGACACCGGCTGGCGCGGCACCGACACGATCGCGTACGTGCTCGCCGACGCGCACGGCCGCACCGTCTCCGGCTCGGTCCAGGTGACCACCCCCGACGCAGCGCCGGTCGCGCAGGCCGACGTGCTCCGCATCCCCGGCACCTGGCAGCGCGGTACGGCGACGCGTCTCGACGTCCTGGCCAACGACCGCGACGAGAACGGCGACCCACTGCGCGTCAAGCGCGTCACCACACCTGCGCACGGCACCGCGACAGTCTCCGGTGGCGTGGTCCGCTACTCCCCTGCGGCCGGCTACACCGGAGCGGACTCTTTCGGCTACACCGTCGCCGACGGCCACGGCGGCACCGCGACGGCCTCCGTCACCGTGACAATCGGTCGGCTGCCCGACCGTGTGCCGCAGGTCGCCTCGACCACCGAGACCATCGCCTTCGGCGAGCCGCTCACCCTCCACCTGGGCGAGCTCGCCAGCGACGCGGACGGCGACCACCTGACGTTCGCGACCCGGACCCAGCCGGCCCACGGCTCTCTCACCGTGGCCGCCGACGGCACCGCCACCTACCTACCGGCGAGCGGATTCTTCGGCCACGACTCGTTCGTCTACGCCGTCTCCGACGGCCGGGGCGGGACACAGGCCGCCACCGTCACCGTCATCGTGCAGCCACCCGTCTCCGACCTCACGCTCTCCCACCTGACGGCGGGGGTCGCAGGCTACGAACACATCCGGCTGGTGGCCGACGGCATCCCCGACGGGCGCTCCGCCACCCTGCACCTGCACATCGCCGGCATCGCCGGATGGGCGCCCGGGGAGGCCCACTCCCTCGGCGGCGACCTCGCCGGCTGCACCCTGCCCGCCGCGCCGCTCGGCAGCCTCGACCTGACCTGCAGCGTGACCGGTGACGGCGAGATGCTGCACCTCGACTTCGACGTGGCCGAGGGGTGGAGCGTGGACGCCTCGCTCACGCCGGACGACTTCACCGACGACGATCCCGGGAACAACACCTTCCACCGCACCGCGAGCACCCCGTTGGGCCAGTGAGCGCATACCCCCGGTGGTTCTCGGTAACAGGGCCGCCATGAGCATCAGCCGCACCATCGCGCGTCCTCTGCTGGCCTCGGTCTTCGTGGTCGGTCCGATCAACACGTTGCGGAACTCGTCCGGCGCAGCCACCAAGGCAGAGCCGGTCACGGATCCGCTGATCCGGCTGGCACAGCGAGCCGGCCTGCCCCTTCCGAACGATCCGGAGAAGCTGGTCAAGATCAATGCCGGCGTCCAGCTGGCCGCCGGCCTGTGCCTGGCCACCGGTCGGTTCCCCCGGCTCTCCGCGGCCGTGCTGGCGACCTCACTGGTCCCCACGACCGTTGCCGGCCACGACTTCTGGAACGAGTCGGATCCCGCCGTACGCCGCCAGCAGCAGCTCCAGTTGGCCAAGAACCTCTCCCTCCTCGGCGGTCTGATCATCGCGGCCGGCGACACCGACGGCAAGCCGGGCGTCGCCTGGCTGGCGAAGCACGCCGTCGGCGACGCCAAGCGCGAGATCGGCCACAAGGCGAGCACCGCCAAGCTGGAGGGCAAGGTCGCCGCGCTCGAGGCCGAGGTCGGCGTGGGCGCGCTCGGTACGGCGCTCGTCGCAGCCGGTCAGCATGCCAAGGACGCGATCGTGGACGCCGCCCACCAGGCCGCGACCTCCGAGACGACCCAGCACCTGGCCGAGCGGGCGAGCGGGCTGGCCAGCAGCCTGGCCGACACGGCGAAGGAGAAGGCACCGGTCGTCGCCGCCGCGGCACGCGACCAGCTCGCCTCGATCGCCGAGACGGCCCGGGAGGAGGCCGTACCGGTCCTGGCGGACTGGCGCGACCAGGCGGTCACCACCTCCCGCCGTACCTCCAAGCAGCTGCGCAAGCAGGCCAAGAGCGCCTCGAAGGACCTGCGCAAGCAGGCCAAGAAGACCGCCAAGACCGCTCGCAAGAACGCCGGCCCCGTCCTCGAGGACTGGCGCGACCAGGCGATCAGCACCGCCCGTGACACCTCCGAGGACCTGCGCAAGCAGGCCAAGAGCACCTCGAAGGACCTGCGCAAGCAAGCCAAGAAGACCGCGAAGAACGCCCGCAAGAACGCCGAGAAGGCGAGGAAGCGGGCCCGCAAGCAGGGCCCTGCCATCGTCGCCGCGGCGCGCGACCAGGCGGCCGCCGTGACCGAATCCGCGAAGGCGAAGATCGCCTGAGGGGGGACCAGGGGTCGGACCTCGATAGGCTGCGGACGTGACGCAGCCTCCGATCGCCGACCCCTGGCCGGCGCCTCGCGCCCACACACCGGTCACGGCGGCCGTCTCGCTGCCCGGCAGCAAGTCGCTGACCAACCGCGCGCTGCTGCTCGCCGCCATCGCCGACGGTCCCTCAGTGGTCTCCCGGGCTCTCCGCTCGCGCGACACCCTGTTGATGGCGGCCGCGCTGGCGTCGCTGGGCGCCCGGGTGGACACCGACGGGGCGGACTGGGCGGTGACCCCCGCCGCCTTCACCGCGGACGCCACCATCGACTGTGGCCTGGCGGGCACCGTGATGCGCTTCGTGCCGCCGATCGCGGCGCTGTCCACCGGCACCGTCGCCTTCGACGGCGACGCCCACATGCGCCAACGCCCGGTCGGTGAGGTCCTGACGGCCCTGCGAACCCTCGGGGTCGACGTCAGCGGCGACGGCCTGCCGTTCACCCTGCACGGCACCGGCGCCGTCGCCGGCGGGACGGTCGTCATCGACGCCTCGGCATCGAGCCAGTTCGTCAGCGCACTGCTGCTGGCCGGGGCGCGGTACGAGCGCGGCCTCGACGTACGCCATGCCGGTGCTCCGGTGCCCTCGCTCCCCCACATCGAGATGACCGTCGAGATGTTGCGTGAACACGGCGTCGTCGTGGACGCTCCGTCGGATCCCGGGGGCGAGCCCGACCGCTGGACGGTCTCACCGGGCCCGGTCAAGGCCGTGGACCGGGCGATCGAGCCCGACCTGTCCAACGCCGCGCCGTTCCTCGCGCTGGCCGCCGTCTCCGGCGGTCGCGTGGTGATCCGGGACTGGCCGCGGGTGACGACCCAGCCCGGTGACGAGCTACGCGCGATCCTGACGGCGATGGGCTGCACGGTCGAGTACGTCGAGGACGGCCTCGCCGTGGCCGGCCCCGGCACCGGTCGGCTCCAGGGGCTGGAGAAGGACCTGCACGACGTCGGTGAGCTGACGCCCGCGATCGCCGCGCTGTGCGCGCTCGCCTCGACGCCCTCGCACCTCACCGGCATCGGCCACATCCGCGGCCACGAGACCGATCGGCTGGCCGCCCTCGCCCGCGAGCTCGGGGCACTCGGGGCCGACGTGACCGAGGAGCCCGACGGGCTGCTGATCCGTCCGGCGACCCTGCACGGCGGCGTCTTCCACACCTACGCCGACCACCGGATGGCCCATGCCGGCGTCATCATCGGTGCGGCGGTCGACGGCGTCCTGGTCGAGAACGTCGCCACCACCAGCAAGACGTTCACCGACTTCGCGCCGTTCTGGGCAGCGTTGTTCGGCGCACCGCAGGAGGCCTGATTGAGCCGCCGCTACTCGGAGCAGGACGTCGAGCACTACGACCGGCCTCGCCGGCGTGGCTCTCGCCCCCGCACCAAGGAGCGGCCGAGCTTCGGCGACGCTGTCGACGGCGTCGTGCTCACCGTCGACCGCGGGCGCTTCACCCTGCTGGTCGCGGGCGTCCAGGTCTGGGCGGTGAAGGCGCGGCCGCTCGGACGCAAGGGCGTGGTGGTGGGCGATCGCGTGCGGGTCGTCGGCGATGTGTCGGGAGCGGAGGGCGCGCTGGCCCGCATCGTCGAGGTCGAGCCGCGCACGACGGTCCTGCGCCGGACGGCCGACGACGACGACCCCGTCGAGCGGGTCATCGTGGCCAACGCGACCCAGCTCGTGGTCGTCACGGCGCTGGCCGACCCCGAGCCACGGCACGGACTCATCGACCGGGCGCTGGTGGCGGCGTACGACGCCGGGCTCGCTCCGCTGCTGTGCCTCACCAAGGCCGACCTGGCCGACCCCGAGACCCTGCTGTCCACGTACCGAGCGCTCGGCGTGCCGTGGGTGGTCACCCGACGTGGCGGTGACCTCGGCGAGCTGCGCGAGCGGTTGTCCGGCCACGCGAGCGTGCTGCTGGGTCATTCCGGCGTGGGTAAGTCGACCCTGGTCAATGCGCTGGTCCCGGACGCCAACCGCGAGACCGGCGTGGTCAACGCCGTGACGGGCCGCGGCAGGCACACCTCGACGTCGGCGCTGATGCTGGCGCTCCCGGATCCGGCCGCCGAGGGCGGCACCAGCTGGATCATCGACACTCCCGGGATCCGGTCCTTCGGGCTGGCCCACGTCGAGCCGGAGCACCTGATCGAGGCGTTCCCCGACCTCGACGAGATGACCGAGGACTGCCCGCGCGGCTGCACCCACGCCGCCGACGAGCCCGAGTGTGGCCTGGACGAGGCGGTCGAGCGCGGCGACGCCGACCCCGAGCGGGTCGCCTCCTTCCGGCGTCTGCTGGACGCCCGCTCGGTCTCGCCGTACTGATCGCCCGCGACCCTCGCCCGGCCCTCAGAGCCGGAAGTGGCCCACCAGCTCCTTCAGCTCGCCGGCCATCGCTGTGAGTCGCGTCGCGGCGCCGAGCGTGTCCTGGGCGCCCGACTGCGTCTCGGCGGCGGCCCGAGCCACCTGGGTGGCGTCCTCGGCGATGCTGTTGGCCCCATTCGCCGCCTCGGTGACGGAGCGCGCGATCTCGTTGGTGGTGGCGGTCTGCTCCTCCACCGCCGAGGCGATGGTGCCGGTGATGTCGTTGATCTGGGCGATCACGTTGCTGATTTCGGTGATCGCCTGGACGGCGTCGGTCGTGCTGCCCTGGATGGCGGCCACCCGGGAGCTGATGTCCTCGGTGGCCTTGGCGGTCTGACCGGCCAGCTCCTTGACCTCGTTGGCGACCACGGCGAAGCCGCGACCGGCGTCACCCGCTCGGGCCGCCTCGATGGTGGCGTTGAGGGCCAGGAGGTTGGTCTGGGCGGCGATCGAGGTGATCACCTTGATGACCTTGCCGATCTCGGCGCTCGCCTCGCCGAGCGAGGCGACCGTGTCCTGCGTGTTGCCGGCGATGCCCACCGCCTGGGTCGCCACTGTGGAGCCCTCGGTGGCGTTCCGGGCGATCTCGCGGATGCTTGCGGTCATCTGCTCGGCGGCGGTGGCGACGGTCTGGATCGAGGCGGAGACCTCCACGGAGGCACTCGACGCGGTGGCGGCGCGGTCGGTCGTCTGCGCGGCCCCGTCGTCCATGCCCTGCGCGACGGCCGTCAGCTGACCGGCGGCGGCGTTGAGCGCGTCGGCGGTCTGGTTGATCCGCGAGAGCGAGGACCGGAACGCGCTGACCAGGTCGTTGAGGCCCGCACCCATCTGACCGAGCGTGTCGGCACCCGTGACCGCCGTGTGGGACCCGAGGTCACCGGCGGCCACCTCACGCACGAACCCGAGCAGCTCGGCGACGCGACGCTCGGTCTCGGCGGCCTCCGTCCGCGCGCGCTCGCTGTCGAAGGAGCGCTCCATCGCATCGGAGACGATCTGCGCGATGCTGCGGATCGCCGCCTTGCGCTGCTCGGAGAGCAGCAGCTCGTAGTCGAAGGCGACCTCGATCGCCCCGACCACCTCGCCGTGGGTGGTGATCGGCAGGGCGAGCGCCGACTTCACCCCTGCCGCGGCCGCCTCGCGAGCGCCCGCCCAGTCGGCGTCGGTAGCGGTCGCGACGTCCGCGATGTAGAAGAGGTCGCGGCTGGCCCACGCCTTGCCGCACAGCCCCTGGCCGCGGGCCCACGTGACCGCCGCGTCGAGCGCACGGCCCTGCTCCCGGATGCCAGGGGTGCCGGCATCCTGGATCGCCGTCATCACGCCCTCGTCGCCGACCGACCAGTAGGCGACGTAGGGCAGCCGCCAGTGGCTCGCCAGCACGTCGAGCACGTACTGCATCGTGCCCTCGCGGGTGTCGGTGCCCACCAGCCCGGTCAGCAGCGCGTTGGTGGTGGCGCCGTCCGCCTCCGCGTCGGCCGAGGCGCGCTCCGCGGCGAGCTTGTCCGTGACGTCGGGCGCCATCAGCAGAGCACCGTGGTAGTGACCGTCCACGTCGCGGATGGCGCTGAGCGAGACCTCGAGCGTCCGCTCGCCGAGAGGGACCAGAGTGCGGTACGGCAACCGGGCGGGGTCCGCGACAGCGGCGGCCACGTCCGGGTCCGGCAGCATCGCCGCGAAGTCCATGCCGATGAGGGAGGCCAGCGTCACCTGCTCGCCGGAGTCCGCCTGCAGGTCCCTGATGGAGACCGGATTGACGTGCAGCACCCGCATCCGCGGGTCGATCACGAGGGCGCCGACCGTCATGGCGTCGACCACGCCGTAGCCGATCGAAGCGGCCGAAGCGGCCGAAGCGGCCGAAGCGGCCGAAGCGGCCGAAGCGGCCGGCGCGGCCGGCGCGGCCGGCGCGGCCGGCGTGGCCGGCGTGGTCGGGGCGGTCGAGGTGGTCCTGACGTCCTCGGCAAAGTCAACGGTCACTGTCGGTTCCTTCCGCGGCGGGAGCAGGGGCCGCTCCCGCGTGGACCGGCGGGCTCGGACGGGAACCGGATCGGCAGGCTCGCGAGCGACCTGAGTCACACTGCGCGGAGCCTATTGCGCCCAGGCCGCCTCGGCACCGGCGTGGCCGGTGAGCACCACGAGCACGCCGACCCCGACGGCGCCGACGACCAGCAGCACCGAGCCGAGCCAGAGCACCGGCACCGGCAACCGGCCGCGCACCACCGTCATGATCACCGCGACGGCGGCGAGGACATAGGTGGCGACGCCGAGCTTCCCGGCGAGGTCCTCGTGATGGTGGATGCGCTGGGCGAGGATGCCGCTGATGTGGTCGAACCGATCGTGCTTCAGCGAGTCGCCGCTGGAGCTGGTCAGCCACATCAGCGCCGCCGAGACGACTCCCATCGCCGCCAGGGGCCAGCGCAGACCGCCCTGCCAGCGAGGCCGGAGGTAGGCAAGCGAGAGGACCGCGAGCACCGGCAGCGCGACCACGGTGGCATGCACGATGAGCGGATGGAGCGGAAGGCCGTCGATCGTCATGGGTTGAATCTTGCACGGCCCGGCTGACAAGGACCTGAGGACGTCCCGGCGCGTCCGCCGTCGGCCCACTACGCTGATCGGGTGGCGACCGATTACACCGACGACCTTCGTCTGGCACACCTGCTGGCCGACGACGCCGACTCGATCAGCTCCGACCGGTTCAAGGCGCTCGACCTGCACGTCATGACCAAGCCCGACCTGACCCCGGTCAGCGACGCGGACCGGGCGGTCGAGGAGTCGATCCGCCGAACGCTCTCGCGGGTGCGCAGCCGCGACGCCGTCACCGGTGAGGAGGAGGGCTCCTCCGGCACCTCGTCCCGGCGATGGATCATCGATCCGATCGACGGCACGAAGAACTACGTGCGCGGCGTGCCGGTGTGGGCGACGCTGATCGCGCTGGCCGTCGAGGACGAGGTCGTCCTCTCGGTCGTCTCCGCCCCGCAGCTGGGGAGGCGGTGGTGGGCGAGCAGTGGCCAGGGGAGCTGGACCGGCAAGTCACTGATGAAGGCGAGCCGCAACCAGGTCTCCGACGTACGGCGCCTGGAGGATGCGTCGCTCGCCTACTCCTCGCTGGACGGCTGGGAGCAGCGTGGGCGCCTCGACGACTTCCTCGCTCTGATGCGACGCTGCTGGCGCACCCGCGGGTACGGCGACTTCTGGTCCTACATGTTGCTGGCCGAGGGTGCGGTCGACATCGCCTCCGAGCCGGAGCTCGCCCTGTACGACATGGCCGCCCTCGTGCCCGTCGTCACCGAGGCGGGCGGCCGGTTCACCTCGCTCGAGGGCACCGATGGCCCGTGGGGCGGCAACGGCCTGGCGACGAACGGTCACCTGCACGACGCGGCGCTCTCGTTCCTCGGCACGGTTCCGGACGGTGATGACCCGGACTGGCCGAGTCACGGGCCGGGATCGGTCACGCCGCTGCGGCGGCCCTGACCCGATCGGATCGGGACCGCCGGCAGCGCTAGGCGGCCCGGACTCAGTCGCGCGCTCGGTGGCTCCCACCCGAGGTCGGGTGGTAGTCGTCGGCCTTGTGGTCCACGGCCGGGTCCAGACGGTCCGCCTCGCGGAGTCGGTCCTCGTGCAGCGCCTCCTCCTGGGCGAGCGCCGTGTTGGCCTCGTCGGCCTCGCGCTGAGCCCGCTCGGCCTCGAGTCGGGCCGCGTCGGCTCGAACGCTCGCCTCCTTGGCCTGGTGCCGGTGCGAGCCGATCTCCGAGGTGTGCTGCTGCGCCTCGGTACGCAACTCTGCGGCCCGCGCGCTCAGTTTCTGGTGGCGCCGCGAACGGGCCCACATCGCCAGAGCCACGAGCAGGACGACCACGACGATCGCCACGATGATCCAACCGATGGTGGACATGGCCACTCCCTTCGTTTCCGAAGAGGTACCCACCGGGGGATGTCACACCACCTGGCTACCAGGGCAGACCGTCGTCGAAGGTCGCCTCGTCCACGACCCGCGCCGTCACGCCGCCCAGCTCCACCACGTCACCGCGGTGGAGCTGGCGGCCACGACGGGTCTCGACCGAGCCGTTCACGCGCACCGCACCCTCGGCGATGACGGGCTTGGCGTCGGCACCGCTGTCGACCAGGTTGGCCAGCTTGAGGAACTGCCCCAGCCGGATCGACTCGTCCCGGATGGGGACGTCCTGCGGTTCGGCCACGCGCGTCAGCTGACGCCGAGCAGGTCGACGACGAAGATCAGGGTCTCACCGGGCTTGATGACGCCACCGGCGCCCCGGTCGCCGTACCCGAGGTGGGGCGGGATGACGAGCTGGCGCCGTCCGCCCACCTTCATGCCCTGCACGCCCTGGTCCCAGCCGGAGATGACCTGCCCGATGCCGAGGCGGAAGCGCAGCGGCTCACCCCGGTTGTACGAGGCGTCGAACTCCTCACCGGTGCTGTGGGCGACACCGACGTAGTGCACGCTGACGGTCTTGCCGGCCACCGCCTCCTCGCCGTCGCCCTCGGACAGGTCGGTGATGACGAGGTCGGTGGGCGGGGTCGGGTCGACGAAGTCGATCTCGGGCTTCTCACTCATGACCCCACCCTAGGCCGCCGTCGGTCAGAGCCCCACCTCGGTCACCGTCTCGGCGACGGCGTCCAGCCGCGGGCCGGGGTTGCGGAACCACGGGCTGCCGGAGAGCCAGTAGTAGGCCATCGGGATCAGACCCAGCGCGACCGCGCCGAAGCCGATGCCCATCTCCGCACCGGAGAGCCGGTTGGGCCCGAAGCACGACTGGATGAGCAGGAAGATCATGAACACCGCGCCGAGCGCCGGCCAGAGGCCGACCAGGATGGCGCTCTTCACGCTGGTGAACACGACCTTGCGGTAGGCGACCACCACGGCGATCCCGGCCAAGGCGTAGTAGATGCAGATCTGCAGGCCGATCGCGGTGATCGCGTCACCCATGATCGTCGAGACGCCGCCGAGCTTGGTCGAGGCGACGAAGAGGACCAGCGAGACGACCGTCACCACGACGACGGCGAACCACGGGGTCAGCCAGCGGCGGTGGGCAACGCCGAAGATGCTCGGGATGGTGCGGTCGCGGCCCATCGCGAACAGCGTGCGGGTGACCTGGATCAGCGTGGTCTCGAGCGTCGCGATGGTGGAGAGAACCACGGCGAAGACCAGCGTCTTGCCGGCCCAATTGCCGGCGACCATGTTGCCGAGGTCGCCGAGCAGGTTGTCGCTGTGCTGGACCTGGTGGGCGGTGAACATCATGTTGACCGCGATGGTGAAGATCTCGAAGAGCAGGAAGACGCCGACGACGCCGATCAGGCCCCCGAGACCGGAGTTCTTCTCGCTCTCGTGGGTCTCCTCGGACAGGTTCGCGGTGACGTCCCAGCCCCAGAAGTAGAAGGCAGCGATCAGGGCAGCGCCGGCGAAGCCGCTCATGCCGCCGAAGTGCCCCCAGCCCCACAGCCAGGACCACTGGAAGGAGGCGGCGTCGCCACCGTGGATCAGGGCGGCGATGCCGAAGACCACCAGGATGGCGACCTCGATGCCGGTCATGATCCATTGCGCCCGTGCGGTGATCGTGACCCCGCGCAGGACCAGCGCCGCCATCACCAGGAAGACGAAGGCGCCGACGCCGATACAGGCCCAGGTGTTGTCCGCAGCGGTATGGGAGAAGAGCGAGAGCGTGTACTGCCCCGCGGGCAGCGAGCCGGCCACCATGAAGATCGTCGCCGAGACGACCAGCGACCAGCCCGAGATGAAGCCGAGGGCGGGGTGGAGAGCGCGCGCGACCCAGGAGTAGCTCGCGCCGGCATGCACGTCGAGCTTGCCCAGGTAGCTGAAGGCGATGGCGATGCCGAGCATCGGGATCGCGCACCACAGCAGGGCGGCCGGCCCGTACAGGCCGGCGGCGCCGATCAGCAGCGGCGTGGTCGCCGCGAGCGAGTACGCCGGAGCGCTCCCGGCGAAGGCCATGATGATCGTGTCGAACATGTGCAGAGCGCCCTCACGGAGCCCGCCCTGGGACTCGGGGTCCTGGGACTCCTGCGTCGGGACAACAGTGGTCAACGTCTTCCTCGCCTTCATCGGGACAGCGAGTGTGATGTTAGACACCGATCAGGCTTCGCGACACTCTCTGGTGTTTCGATTCCGTCGCAAGTTGTTAAATTTTCGCGCGAATCCGCACGCCATGACGCAAATCGGCCTGGGATCGATGGGTCGGCCGGTCAGCCCACCAGCGTCGTCACAGCGTGGATGAGCACCCCGACCAGACCGCCGACGAGGGTGCCGTTGATCCGGATGAACTGCAGGTCGCGTCCCACGTGCAGCTCGATGCGTCGCGAGGCCTCGCGGCCGTCCCAGCGCTCGATGGTGTGCGTGATGACGGCCGTCGCCTCCTTGCCGTAGCGCTTGACCACGTAGACGACGGCGTCGGCCGCCACCGCCTGCAGGCGCTCGCGCAGCTCGGCATCGGTCCGCAGTCGCTCACCGAAACGGGTGGCCTCCTCGACCAGCCGCGCCCGCAGCGCACTGTCATCGTCCCGAAGGGCGGAGCTCAGGGCTCGGCGCAACGCATCCCACAGCTCGATCGAGGTGGCGATCACCTGCGGGTGCTGCAGGAGGCGGTCCTTGAACTTCTCGGCCCGCTGCTGGGTGGCGGGGTCGTGCTGCAGGTCGGAGGCAAGCTCGCCGAGCAGCTTGTCCAGTGCCTCGCGGGCGCGGTGGTCAGGGTCGTCACGGATGTCGGCGACCCATCGCACGATCTCGAGGTGGATACGGGCCGCCGCCGGGTCGCGCAGAGCCGTCGGGATCCACCACGGCGCCCGCTCGCCCAACACGTCGGTCACCGTGTCCTGGTTGGCCGCCAGCCAGTCGTGCAGCTCCACCAGCGCGAGGTCGACGACACCGTGGTGCAGGTTGTCCGCCAGCGCCCCCTCCAGCGCACCGCCGAGCAGCGGTGCGATCGGCTCCTCGCTCAGGCGCGGGACGAGGACGTCGTTGACGAGCTCGGCGATGTGGTCGTCCCGCACCCGGCTCAGAGCCGCGGCCGCGACGGTGGACGCCTCGTCCACCAGCGCACGGGCGTTGGTCTCCTCGGCGAGCCAGGTGCCGATCCGCAGTGCCGGCTGCACGACGGCGATCCGGTCGCGCAGCACGTCCTCGGCGAGGAAGTTCTCGCCGACGAACTCCTCGAGGCTGTGCCCGATGTCGTCCTTGCGGCGCGGGATCAGCGCGGTGTGCGGGATCGGCAGCCCCAGTGGGTGCTTGAACAGGGCGGTGACGGCGAACCAGTCGGCCATGGCACCGACCATGGAGGCCTCGGCGCCGGCGTTGACGAAGCCGAGGAAGCCGTCCCGGTGCAGGGTCAGCGCGAAGACGATCGCGGCGAGCACGAGCAGCGAGGTCGCCACGGTGCGCATCCGGCGCAGGGCCCGACGTCGGACCGCGTCGGCAGAGGTGTCCGTGATCGGGCCGGCCGTCATGGGCTCGATTCTGCCGGGTCGCTCCACGCATGGGACGATTCCCCTCATGTCTCGCACCGTGATCACCTTCGGCACGTTCGACGTCTTCCACGTCGGCCACCTGCGGATGATCGAGCGCGCGGCGACGTACGGCGAGCGTCTCGTGGTCGGCGTGAGCGCCGACGAGCTGAACCGGCGCAAGAAGGACCGGGACCCGGTCTTCAGCGAGGCCGAGCGGCTCGCGATCGTGGCAGCGCTCAAGCCGGTCGACGAGGTCTTCCTCGAGGAGAGCCTGGAGCTCAAGCGCGACTACATCCTCAAGTACGGCGCCGACGTGCTGGTGATGGGCGACGACTGGGCCGGCCGCTTCGACGAGTTCCAGGACGTGTGCGAGGTCCTCTACCTACCCCGCACCCCTGCGATCTCGACCACCGCGCTGATCGAGAAGATCGCCCAGGCCTGATCGGCGGGAATCAGCGCGCAGGTGACGCGGTTGGTTGAAAGTATGAGCAACCTCGTGATCTTCGGTGGCACCGGCTACGCGGGCGGCAACATCGCCGCCGAGGCCGTCAAGCGCGGCCACACCGTCATCTCCTACTCCCGCAACCTGCCCGAACAGCCTCTCGACGGCGTCGAGTACCGCACCGGCTCGATCACCGACACCCACGTGCTGGGCCATGCCGGTCAGGACGGCGACGAGATCGTGGTCGCCGTGCACGGCGCCGGTGTGGACGGACAGAAGCTCGTCGACGTGCTGCCCAAGCTGGTGGCGGCGGCGCTGGCGAACGACGTACGGCTCTCGTTCGTCGGCGGTGCCGGCAGCTCGCTGGTCGCCGAGGGAGGTCCCCGGCTGATCGACACCCCTGACTTCCACGAGGAGTGGAAGGCGGAGGCGTCGGCGCACGCGGAGGTGCTCGAGGCCCTGCGCCGCACCCCGGAGGAGCTGCGCTGGTTCTACGTCTCCCCCGCCGCGCTGTTCGGCTCGTTCGCGCCCGGCGAGACGACCGGCAGCTATCGCACCGGCGGCGACGTGCTGGTCACGAAGGAGGACGGCTCCTCGGAGATCTCCGGTACCGACTTCGCGCTCGCGTACGTCGACGAGATCGAGCAGTCCCGCCACCCGCGCCAGCGGTTCACCGTCGGCCACTGACCGATCGACGAGAGCCCCGTTCCGAGACGTAACCGGCTCGGCGGGGCTCTCGTTGTCACCACCATGGACCACACCGACACGCTCCTCACGCTCACCGGCCGGTTGCATCCCGCCGACCGCGACCTGGCGCTCGACGTGTGTGTCGAGGTGATAGCGATCGCGCCCGAGCTGCCCGGCGATCACCCCGGCCGAGCGGCCCGCAGCGCCGCTCTGCTGCTGCTGGAGCTGGCGCTGCCCGACACCGCGCCGGCGGTGCGCAGCGAGTTGGCGCACGCGTGCGAGCGGGCGGTCGTCATCCCCCGGTGAGGAACGCCGCGCCGGCGGCTCACACGTCCGGCTCGACCTCGAGGTCGTTGGGATAGTCCTCATCCTCACCGCCGACGGGCGTCGACTGCTCGAGGAGATCGGCGTCGTCGACTTCGTCGTGAGGTGTCGGCGCATCCTCGACCGCGTCCGGTTCGCCGTCCCCGAGCGGGATCGACTGCTCGTCCACGTCGGCTGGGTTCGCGTCGTCGGCGTACTCGCTCATGTCTGACTGGTGCCCCGCTCGCGGGCGCGCATGCGGCCTCTGCGGAACGCGGCGTCAGGCGGGACCGACGGGCGAGCGCGCGGGCCCCTGCTCCCGATCCTCCCGGTGTCGGCGGGCCATCGACGGAGTCGCGTACGGCGAGTAGCGCGGCGCCCAGCGGGCCAGGCCGGCTGCCGCACCCAGCCCGAGCAGGCCTGTCACGGAGACGCCCAGGCCCAGGAACGCCACCCCGGCGATGACCGCCGGCACCACGGGCCCCAGGGCATTGCCGGTGTCGCTGAGCAGCCGCCACACCGAGAGGAACGTCGTGCGCCCGTCCGCCGGAGCCGCGTCGGCGCCGATCGTCATCATCACACCCGAACCGATGCCGTTGCCGATGCTCATCACGACGGCTATCACCCCGAGCCACACGGCGTCGTGGGCGAGCGGAAGCGTGACCATGCCCAGGCCGAGGAGCATCATGGAGGGCACCGCGACGGCTAGCCGGCCGAAGCGGTCCATCGCCTGGCCGGACGGGTAGAACAGCGACATGTCGGCGGCGTTCGCGACACCGAAGATCAGGCTGGTGGCGGTCGCATCGAGACCGATGTGGGAGGCCCACAGCGGCAGGACCGTCTGCCGTGCCGCGCGCACGGCGCCGACCAGGAGCACCGCCAGGCCGAGCGTGAGGAAGAGCTCGCGGTGAGAGGCGAACATCGCCCGAGCTGTCGTGCCACCCCGGTGCGCGGGCGGCCGGTCCCCGGCATGCTCCTGATCCGGTACAACGATCAGGATCACGGCGGTCACCAGCGTCGCCGCGACGGCGACGCCGAAGGCGGCCCGGGTGTTCCACAGCTCGATGGCGAGCGCACCGATGAACGGTCCGACGAAGAGACCTACCCGGTGGGCGCCGGCCAGCGTGGAGAGTGCGCGAGCGCGCTGGTGCACCGCCACGACCTCGGAGACGTAGGACTGACGCGCCAGGTAGAAGACGGCGCCGCACATCCCGATCACCAGCTGGGAGAGGGCCAGCATCCACAGACCGTGCTCGGTCCAGCAGCCGATCAGCGCCAGCGTCGTCACGCCGGCGGCGAGCAACATGGCGCGGCGGTCCCCGACCCGGTCGACGATCAGGGCCGCCGGGACGTCGCCGAGGATCCGGCCCACGCCGCCCAGGGACAACATCAGCCCCGCGACGCTGGTGGAGGCGCCGGCACCCAGCGCCACCAGCGCGATGATCGGGGCGATCGCACCGTTGCCGATCTCGTAGACGAAGGCGGGCAGCAACGCCGAGGCGGCGATGCGGCGAAGCACTGCGCCAGTGGTCTCGGGGGCATCGGACACCGTCGTCATCGTTAGCGATGCTAACCGTCTGCACCGCATCGGCTCCAGTCGCCGGGGTGGTGTGATGGACCGCATGACGACGGAGGATCGCGCCCGCGGCGTACTCGTGGGGCTGGCCTGCGGCGACGCCCTGGGTGTTCCGTACGAGTTCGACAGGGTCACGCTGGGACCCGGGCAGCGACCGGCGATGCTCGGTGGTGGGCTCGGGGACTTCGATCCGGGCAAGTGGAGCGACGACACCTCGATGGCAGTGGCCGTCACCGAGGGCCTGGAGGCGGCCCACGACCTGCCGACGCGACTCGATGAGGTGGCACGGCGCTTCCTCGGCTGGTACCGCACCTCTCCCCCGGATGTCGGGATCCAGACACGCGCGGTGCTCGATGGTCTCGCCGACGACGACCTGCCGCAGCTCGGGCAAGCGATGTCCGCACGCGCCGCGGCCTATGCCGCGGCGCATCCGCACGCGGCCGGGAACGGAGCGCTCATGCGCACGGCACCCGTGGCCCTCGCCCACCTGCAGGACCGGGCGGCCTGCGCCGAGACGGCGCGCGCCGTGGCGGCACTCACCCACGCCGACCCCGACGTGGCCGACTCCTGCGTGCTGTGGACCGAAGCCGTCCGACTCGCTGTCTCCGGTGGCGGCATCGACCTCCCCGCCGGCCTGGACCTGGTCAGCGACCCCCACCGCTGGGGCGAGCTCCTGCGCGAGGCCGCCGGCGGCGACCTGGGACGGTTCCACCCCAACGGCTGGACGGTCAGGACCCTCCAGGTCGCGTACGGCGCGATTCTGCGGGCGAACCACGACGTCGAGGACGCCCTCGCCCTGGCCATCGGTGTCGGCGACGACACCGACACCGTGGCAGCGGTCGCGGGAAGCCTGCTCGGTGCCCATCACGGCGACACGGCGTTCCCGCAGGAGTGGACGCAGGCCATTCACGGCTGGCCCGGCTACACGGTCGTCGATCTGCGCAGGATCGCGCTCTCTGCCGTGAGCTGAACCGGCACCGGGCCGGGCGGGACCCGGGGGCCTGCTGTCTCAACGGCGCAGGGCGGTCCGGGTTCGGTGTTGGAAGCGGTAGCGCCCGTCGGGGAGCCTGATCGTCTCGTACGTCGGGTCGTGGGCGCGTCTGTGGTGGTGTCCGCAGAGGAGGGATCCGTGATTCAGGTCGGTGTGGCCGCCGGTTGACCAGGGTTGGTCGTGGTGGGCGTCGCACCAGGGTGCGGGGACGGTGCAGCCTTCTGCTCGGCAGTGTTTGTCGCGTAGCGCGAGGGCTTTGCGCTGGGGGCCGGTGAAGAGTCGTCGGGTGCGGCCGAGATCGAGGGGCTCGGATGCTCCGCCGAGGACGGCGGGGATGATCCCCGCGGTACAGGCCAGCCGGCGGGTCTCCCCGGTGCTGATGGGGGTGCCGTCATCGAGCCAAGCAACACCGAGGTCGGCCTGTAGCTGGTCCAGCGTCATGGTCACCACCACCGTTGTCGCGTCACCCCCGTGGGCGGGGAGTCGGGTGGGATCGGTGTTCTCCAGGAGCTGGGCGAACGCGTGCGCGAGGAGCCGGCTCCGAGGCTGGACCCGGCCGTCGGCCTCCAGGGCCGCCACCCGGGGCTGGGTGTAGGCCTGCAGGTAGGTCCGCAACCGATGACCCACGACCTCGGGCACGATGCCGTGGATCCGGGTCGTCCCGTCACCTTGGTCGGTGATCGACAGGCACGCTTTCACCTGGGCCTGTTCCTCGAGCCGACGGATCGCCTCGGCCTCGGCAGCTTCCACGACCTCGGGTGCGACGACCTCCAACAGATGCGTGGCGAGGCGGCGCAGGTCCTTGGGCCGGTGCTCACTCGCGAGGTCGCACAGCGTGACCTCCGCCCGCGCCAACACCTCGGCGGGTAGGTCGTCGGGCAGGTCGTCCAGGCCACGGAGGATGACGCGGGCGTGCTCGAGACTGAACGCACCGCGCGCGAGCCTTGCCCGCACCACCGGCCGGGCCTCTAATTCCCGGGCCAACCGAAGGGTGGTGTGCGCGGCGGGACTCTCGACCCGGTGTTGCGCGGTCAGCCAGGCCGCGACATCGCGGGCACCGACCTCGGCGGCGACATCGTCGGCGGAGGCGACCACCCGCAGGTACAGTTCCTCGAGCCGCGCGCGGGACCGCATCAGCGCGGCGAGCACGTCCTTCTTGTCATTCGTTCCCAGGAAGACCGGGTTCGCGTCCGTGGCCTGGTCGAGGGCAGCAGTGATCGTGGCGAGTGCCGTCTGGATCTGATGCATGAGGACCACCACCGAGAGAGATCAGTTCGAACGCATGTTCGAAGCCTAGGTGGTCGGATGTGTGTGGTCAACCCTGTTCTCGTAACCGGACCAGCGCGGAAATCTCGTCGTACTGGATCACAGCCATCGTGGCCCGACGCAACTGTGCTTAAGGCACTCGACCCGGCCAAGACACCGGGCCACGCTGGGACTAGCCCACGCTTTCCGTTTTTCCTCAGACCAACCCCGAAGCGACATCCGCCTCGACGCAACTCAACTACCACGCACCGACGCCTCGACAGTCACACGTTGACGCCTCGACGGTCACACGATGACGCCTCGGCATCACTCCGGACGGCGGTTGGCGCGGCGTACGTCCTTGGGTGGCCTCCCACCCAGATAGGAGGCCGACGAGTCGACCAGGAACCCCCGCCGCAGCACCTCACGGCCCACGAGCATCCGGAAGCCCATCGCGTCGCGGCGCGTCAGCGTGACCTCGGCTGGCACGATCCGACCGTCCAGGCGCAGGTCGAGCGTGACGACGTACCGCTCCTCGACGTGACCGGAGGAGGACCGGACGTGCCGGCGGTCATGCACGGGCAGCTCGACCACCACCGGATCGGCCGAGCTGCGCTGCCACGGGTGCACCTCGAACCGGACCCAGTCCTCTCCGTCGCGCCCGAACCGTTCCAAGGCGAAGGCGTGCAACGATGACGTCTGGGCGCCGGTGTCTATCTTGGCCTTGAGCCACTCGATCCCGAGGCCCGGCAGGCCGACCCATTCACGCCAGCCGACGGTGCGGGTGGGATCGTTCGTGGACACGTCCCCATCCAACCAGGATCCCTTCGTGAAGATCGCCCTCTTGTCTCGCGCGCCGCGCAGCTACAGCACCCAGCGCCTGCGTCAGGCCGCCCTCGACCGCGGCCACAACGTCAAGGTGCTCAACACCCTGCGGTTCGCGATCGATCTGTCCGGCGACGAGCCGGACCTGCACTTCCGCGGCAGGCAGCTGACGGAGTACGACGCGATCCTGCCGCGCATCGGCGCCTCCATCACCTACTACGGCACCGCCGTGGTGCGGCAGTTCGAGCAGATGGACGTCTACACGCCCAACACCTCGAGCGGGATCACCAACTCGCGCGACAAGCTGCGGGCCAACCAGATCCTGTCCCGACACGGCATCGCGATGCCGCCGACGGCGTTCGTGCGGAACCGCGCCGACGTCGTGCCGGCGATCAACCGGGTGGGCGGTGCGCCGGTCATCATCAAGCTGCTCGAGGGAACCCAGGGCATCGGCGTGATCCTGGCGCCGGACATCAAGGTCGCCGAGGCGATCATCGAGACGCTGCACTCCACCCGGCACAACGTGCTGATCCAGAAGTTCATCAAGGAGTCCAAGGGGCGCGACATCCGGGCGCTCGTGGTGGGCGACCGCGTCGTGGCGGCGATGCGGCGTACGGCTCAGGGAGAGGACTTCCGTTCCAACGTCCACCGGGGCGGCGCGGTCGAACGGGTCGAGCTGGACGAGGAGTTCGAGCGCACGGCCGTGCGGGCCGCCCAGATCATGGGCCTCAAGGTGGCCGGCGTCGACATGCTGGAAAGCGTCGACGGGCCGCTGGTGATGGAGGTCAACTCCTCCCCCGGCCTGGAAGGCATCGAGACGGCCACCAAGCTCGACGTCGCCGGCGCGATCATCGACTACATCGACAACCAGGTGGCCTTCCCGCAGATCGACGTGCGCGAGCGGCTCGCCGTCTCCACCGGGTACGGCGTGGCAGAGCTCGTGGTGCACGGCGACGCGGACCTCGTCGGCAAGACACTCGGAGAGTCCGGACTGCGCGAGCGGGACATCACCGTCCTCACCCTGCACCGCGGCTCGATGGTGATCCCCAACCCGAACACCGGGCACGTGCTGGAGGCCGAGGACCGGCTGCTGTGCTGGGGCAAGCTCGAGGAGATGCGCACGATGATCCCGGACCGGCCGAAGCGGCGACCGCGGGTCAAGAAGCTGCCGAAGAACCCCCTGCCCGCCGACGGCTGAGGCCCGACTCGACCCGGACGCAGGCCCGACTCGACCCGGACGCAGGCCCGACTCGACCCGGACGCAGGCCCGACTCGACCTCAGGCGGTCGTCTGCTCCACCAGCGCCTCGACCACCGCGTCGATGCCGCCGCGCGCGAACGCGTCGCGCTGCAGCCGCGCCCCGGAGCCACGCTCGCGGATCCGGGCGAGGCCGGTCCTGACCAGCTCGTCGTCGCCGGTGCTCTTCAGGGCCGGCTCGACCATCGCGAGCAGCTCGCCGACCAGCTCCCAGGCCGGGACGAGCGCACCGGAGGCGGGGTCGACCAGCTGCTCCTCGACGCCCCACCGCGCGGCCCGCCAGGAGGTGGCGCGGATGAGCTCGCTGCGGATCGCCGGCACCGGCATGCCGTCGGCGGCCTGGTCGGCCACTGTCGAGACCAGCGCCCGGGCCAGGGCGGCGATCGTCGCCGCATCGCGCACATCGGCACACACGTCGCAGACCCGGATCTCGACGGTCGGGTAGCGGGCGGAGAGGCGCGCGTCGAAGCAGATCATCGCCTCGTCGAGCGCGGCACCGCTGCTGATGAGGGCAGCGCGCGCACGCTCGTACCCCTCGATCGAGCCGAACACATCGGCCGCGCCGGCCGTCGGCCACTGACCCCACAGCACGCTGCGGTAGCTGGCGTAGTCCGTGTCGCGGCCGGCCAGGAACGGCGAGTTGGCGCTGAGGGCGAGCAGCACCGGCAGCCACCCGCGGATACGGTCGAGTACGGCCACGCCCTCCTCGGGCGAGTCGATCGAGACGTGGACGTGCATGCCGCAGGCGAGCTGCATCTGCGCCAGCCTGCCGAACATGTCGATCATCCGCTCGTAGCGGGCGTCTGCCGTGGTGGTGACGCGCTGGTCCAGCGGGCTGGTCGCCGAGGCGAGCAGACGCACGCCGCGGGCCCGCGCCGCCTCTGCGAGCTCAGCACGCCGGGCGCGGAGATCGGCGTGCAGCGAACCGATGTCCTCGTGCGGCGCCGAGCCGAGCTCCGCCTGCTGCTGCATGAACTCCTTGTCGAAGCGCCCGTGCGTCGCCTGCTCGGCCCGCGCCACCACCTGACCGCCCTCGGCGGCCAGGTACGGGGACTCGCGCTGGGCCAGGAGGAACTCCTCCTCGACTCCCACTGTCCGTGTCATGGCTCGTCAGTGCCCTCTCACCCGATGATCGAAGCGTCCAGCGCCGCGACGTATCCGGCCAGGAGCGCGAGTGCCACATCACCCACGGCGTCGTCGGTGGGCCGGAACGTGGCGTGGTGCAGGATGGCCGGCTCGGCGAGACCGGGCTGCTGGTCGACGCCGACGAACATCATCAGGATGCGGGCCACGTCGCCGTAGTGGGAGAAGTCGTCGGCTCCGCACGAGCGCAGTGAGGACGTCAGCTCGAATCCGAGCTCGGCGAGTCGCGGGTGCGTCCCCGCTGCCAGCAGTGCGTCGTTGACCAGGGCCGGCTCACCGTCCTGGATCCGCACCTCGCCGCGACAGCCGAAGCCGGCGGCCACCCGGTCCACGATGGTCGTGATCTCCTCGTGCACGCGCGCCCGGTCGGCGACGTCGAGCAGCCGGAGCGTGCCGTGGGCGTGCGCCTCGTCGGGGATGACGTTGGCAGCCGACCCCGCCCGCACGGCGCCGATGCTCAGCACCGCGGCGTGCAGCGGGTCGACCCGCCGGCTGACGACCTGCTGCAGCGCCACGATGACCTGGGCCAGCGCCAGCACGGGGTCCCGGGTGAGGTGCGGATAGCCGCCGTGGCCGCCGCGTCCGGTGATCAGGATCTCGAGCTCGTCGGTCGAGGCGTTGACGGCCCCCTCGGTGGCGGCCACCGTACGCCGCGACAGCAGCGGCTGGACATGGGCTCCCACCACGGCCCGCACGTCGTGCTCGGTGAGGATCTTGGTCGCCACGATCTCGCGGGCGCCCGACGGCGGCTTCTCCTCGCGCGGCTGGAGGATGACGAGCAGCGGCACCGGCAGGTCCACCCGTGCCGCCGCCCTGGCCAACGCCGCCGTCGCAGCGAGGTGGACGTCGTGGCCGCAGGCGTGCATCAGCCCGTTGGTCGACGCGTCGTCGGATCCGGTGCACTCGATCACCGGCAGGGCATCGAGCTCGGCGCGTACGGCGACGCACGGGCCCTCCTGTCGCCCGATCCGGATCAGCCGGCCGGTCTCGGCGACGACCGAGGTCTCGCCGGCGCCGATCGCCGCCGTGACCTCCTCCGCGGTGCGCCACTCGGCCCCGGACAGCTCGGGCTGCGCGTGGATCCGGCGACGCAGCGCCACCGCCGCCGGCAGCTCCTGCTCCAGCGCGGCTCGCAACATCGCCATCGTCGTCGCACGTGGGTCCATGTCCACCGACGATACGAGGCAGGGTGGTGAAGTCACGCCGTCCTCGTCGGTTCTGCCGTACGGGCGCTGCCGGAGTCGCTATCGTGCCGACGTGCGGCAGCGCCCTCTCGAGACGGTTGGCCGGTGCGCGTCATCGGTCCGCCTCCCCGGGGCTACCCCGGGGGCCACCGGTACGTCCGGGCTCAGCACCGCGCGCGACAGGCTGCGCTCCGCTGCAGGACATCGCGCGCACGACGGGACAGGTCGGGCGGCGCTGCCGCACCCCGGCCGCCGGGCAGGACGCCGCCGTTGAGGGCCGACCTGGCGCGAGCGCTCGCCGCAGCGTTCCTGGGCGGCGAGTGGACCGAGGAGGCGCTGGTCGCGGGCGGTGTGGAGGTCCTCGGCCGACGTACCGGCTGGCTCACCGCCCTGGCGCGGCAGACCCTCGACCTCCTCCCCCGCGCCCCCGTGGACAGGCCGCGTGAGCTGGCCACCCTCATCGCGAGCCGTCCCGCAGCGGCCAAGCCCAAGGCCAGACGCGCGCGGCCGCTGCTGCAGCCGGTCAGCCCGACCCGGATGGCGGCCAACCGCTGGCAGCTGCCGGCGCTCGACGACATCGGCGCGCTCGCCGGGCTGCTGCGCGTCGACAGCGGCGAGCTGGACTGGTTCGCCGACCCGCGCCGCTGGGCCCGGCAGACCGACGAGCCCCGGTTGCAGCACTACCGGGTGAGCCACCGGGTTGCTGCCAGCGGCGCCATCCGCGTGCTCGAGGCTCCCAAGCAGCGGCTCAAGGACATCCAGCGGCTGCTCCTGGGCCGGATGCTCTCCGCGATCCCGGCGCACGCGGCCGCGCGCGGGTTCCGGCCGGGTGGCTCGGTCGGGTCCTACGCCGCACCGCACGCCGGCCGGGCCGTGGTGATCCGGATGGACCTGGAGTCGTTCTTCGCCGGTGTCACGGTGAACCGGGTCTACGGGATCTGGCGGACCGCCGGCTACCCGGAGCCGGTGGCGCACCTCCTGGCGGGCCTGACGACGACGGTGCTGCCCCACGCGGTGTGGCAGGCGATCCCGCGCCCGGCCTCCGAGCGGCTGCACGCCGCCCACTGGCGGCTGGGCCGACGACTCGCCGCACCCCACCTGCCCCAGGGCGCACCGACCTCTCCGGCGCTGGCCAACCTGGCGGCGTACCGCCTCGACGTGCGGCTCAGCGCGCTCGCGCAGGCGTGGGGCGGCCGCTACACCCGGTACGCGGACGACCTGGCGTTCTCCGGCGGCCGCAGCTGGTCGACCGGCACCTCGCGCCTGCTCGAGGCGATCGAGGAGGTCGTGCGCGACGAGGGGTTCCGACTCAACCAGCGCAAGACGGCCGTCATGATGCACGGCGGACGGCAGGTGCTCGGTGGGCTCGTCATCAACGATCGACCGCACGTCGCCCGCGCGGAGGTGGACCTGCTGCGCGCGATCCTGCACAACTGCGGCCGGTACGGCCCCGGCAGCCAGAACCGTGAGGGCGTCCCGGCCTTCGCCGAGCACCTGCGGGGCCGGGTCGCCTGGGTGGCCCAGCACGACCCGGCCCGCGGGGCTCGGCTCAAGGCGGCGTACGACGCCATCGACTGGAGCAGGTGAGGCGCGCTGCCGCTCCTTCGAGGCGTCGCTCAGTCGAGCAGCGCACCCCGCAGCGCCGCCACGGCCTGGGCGACGGCAGCCTTCGCGGCCTGGGTGTCGTGCAGCGAGTTGACCATCACGAAGTCGTGCACGATGCCCTGGTAGCGCACAGCGGTGACCGGGACACCGGCCCGGCGCAGGTTGGCGGCGTAGGCCTCACCCTCGTCACGGAGCACGTCGGCCTCCGCGGTGATGACGAGCGCCGGCGGCAGGCCGGTGAGCTGCTCGGTGGAGGCACGCAGCGGGGAGGCGGTGATCTGGGCGCGGTCCTCCTCGCTGGTCGTGTACTGGTCCCAGAACCACTTCATCCCCTCGCGGGCGAGGAAGTAGCCCTCCGCGAAGGTGTGATAGCTCTCGGTGTCGAAGCTCGCGTCGGTGACCGGGTAGAACAGCACCTGGAAGCGGAACGACACGTCGCCGCGCTCCTTGGCCAGCAGCGTCAGCGCGGCCGACATGTTGCCGCCGACCGAGTCGCCCGCGACGGCGATCCGGCTGCCGTCCAAGCCGTGCTCGGCCCCGGCGGTCCCGACCCATTGCGCGACGGCGTACGACTGCTCGATCGCGTGCGGGTAGCGCACCTCGGGCGAGCGGTCGTACTCCGGGAAGACGACGGCGGCACCGGTCCCGACCGCCAGGTCGCGGACGAGCCGGTCGTGGGTGTGGGCATCGCCGAAGACCCAGCCGGCGCCGTGGACGTAGAGCACCACCGGAAGCGCTGCGTCGGCGCCCCGGGGCTTCACGATCCGAACCTGGACCGACCCGCTCGGGCCGCCCGGGACCTCGATCCACTCCTCGTCGATGTCGGGCTTCTCGATCGGCTCGTCCTGCACGCCGTCGACGGCCTTGCGGCCCTCCTCCGGCGCGAGCTGGTAGAGGAACGGTGGCTCGCTGGTGGCGTCGACGAACGCCTGCGCGGCGGGCTCGAGGGCGAGGTGGTGCGGGTTTCCTGCCATGGGGATCTCTTCTCTGGTGGGTGGGAGGGTCTCGCCGTCGGGAGGCGGCGTCAGGCGCCGGGGCCACGGCGTCGCGCACGGGCCCGACCGTTCACGCCGGCAACCCGCGCTCGCTCGGCCGTTGCGACCGCCTGGGTCGAGGTTAGGCCCCGGACCCGGCCGACGCCGAGGCTGTGCGCGCGATGTCAAGGAAGCGTTCGCGTGCTGTCAATCTGCTCGGCACGGCGGGCGCGAGGCACCGTCGCGACCGCCTGTTCCTGACGCCACTGGGTCGGCGTGGCCTCGTAGCGCTCACGGAAGGCGCGGCTGAACCGTGCCGGCGAGGTGAATCCCGAGCGCTCGGCGATCAGCTCGACGGGGATGCCCGGCGCCGAGCCGGCGAGCAGCCGAGCGGCTCGTGCCAGCCGGGCGTCCAGGATGCTCCCCGCCACCGAGCGGGAACAGGCGCGGAACGCCTTCTGCAACGAGCGCAGCGAGACGTGCACTCCCTCGGCGACCCGGGCCGGCGTCAGTCGCGGGTCGGCCGCGTGGACCTCGATGTGCCGCAGGGCGAGCGCCACCACGTTGCGCCGCTCCACCTCGGTCGGAGTCAGGCGGCCCACGAAGTCGTCGACGAACGCGGTGGTGAAGTCGACCGCTGAACGCGCCACCGCGCCCGAGGTCGCGGGCGTGAGGTCGGCGGCGTTCTCGAGCGCGCTGCTCGCCATCGCCCACAGCATCCGAGGGACGCCGCCGACCACCGGGAACGCCACGCTGCTCAGCGCGTCGAGGGTGCGCTGTCCCAGCCCCAGCGACTCCGCGTCCATCCGGATCGAGAGCGCCTGGAAGTCCGGGGTGTAGCGGAAGCTGGTGGGGCGCCGGAAGTGCTTGACGCTCATCAAACCTGGATCGGTGTCGAGCTCGGCCCGCGCCTGCCGTACCGACACGCTGCCGCGCAGCACGAATGCCCACACCAGCGCGTCACCAGGATCCCGGTAGTCGGCACCGGGCTCGCGCGGGAGCCGGGCGTGGGTGCGGGTGAACTGCACCGACCCCAGGTCGAGGTGCTGCACGACCGTCGCCGAGGACGGCAGGAAGCCGGACGCGGTGCGCTCGAGCACGGAAGCAACGCCGATTCCGCCTTTCCCGTCGGCGCAAAGGTCTGCGAAAAGCCTAAGCGATGCCGCCGTCCGGGTGACGCCGGTCGGCGGGCGACGCCCGCTCGCCCGTGGCCGTGAGCGAGGATGCTGAGCATGAGCCTGCCGACGATCGCCGATCTGACCACCCTGCCCGCGAACGATCACCCCGACCTGCTCGCCGACCCGGTGGCAGCGGCGCTGATCGGGTGGCCCGACGCCGCCGCTGTCGGCGTGGTCGCGATCGATGCGGAGCTGGCGGACACCGCCGCCCTGGTGGCCGCCTACGACCTTCCGCTGGCGGCGAGCGGGAACTGCGTCCTGGTCGCCGGGCAGCGCGCCGGGGACGAGCGGATCGCCGCCTGTGTGGTCCCGGCCGACACCCGCGCCGACGTCAACGGGCTGGTGCGGCGGCTGCTCGACGTGCGCAAGGCGTCGTTCCTGCCGATGGAGCGCGCTGTCGAGGAGTCGGCGATGGAGTACGGCGGGATCACGCCGGTGGGACTGCCCGCCGCCTGGCGGGTGCTGGTCGACGAGCGGCTGACCCGGGCGGAGTTCGTCGTGCTCGGTTCCGGCGTACGGCGCTCGAAGCTGCTGGTGCCCGGGCCGGCTCTCGGCACGCTCCCGGGCGTCGAGGTGATCGAGGACCTCGGCCGCTGATCACCGCCGTGCCGGGTGCCTGCGCTCCCGATCGCGACACGTCCGCGAGGGGGTGCGGACAGGTGCCGGGGTGCGTCGGCACTCGGGTCCGGCCGTCGTGGGTACCGTCGCGTCGTGGATGTGGAAGCGTTCGAGGCCGAGGCCCGGGACCAGGGCGGCGGCTCGGGCGAGTCGACGCTGACCGTCGTCATCGCGCTGGGTGCCAATGCGCTGCTGGCGATGGCCAAGAGCGTCGCCGCGGCGCTGACGGGCTCTGCCGCCATGGTCGCCGAGGCGGCGCACTCCTGGTCCGACACCGGCAACGAGGTGTTCCTGCTCATCGCCGAGCGCAGCGGGCGCCGGCCCCGCGATGCCCAGCACCCCCGGGGCTATGGCCGGCAGACCTACATCTGGTCGCTGGTCGCCGCCTTCGGCCTGTTCTCGGCGGGCGCGATGGTGTCGATCTGGCACGGGGTCACCGATCTGCTGTCGGAGCCGGGTGACGCCGGCAGCTTCACCATCAACTACGTCATCCTCGGCATCTCCGTCCTGCTCGAGGGCTCCTCGTTCTTCCAGGCGAACCGGCAGGTCCACGGCAAGGCCCGCACGCTCGGCCTGCATCCGTTCCGGTACGTCTCACGCACCTCCGACAGCACCCTGCGCGCTGTCTTCTTCGAGGACGCGTCCGCCCTGATCGGCATCGCGCTGGCGGGGGGTGCGATCGCGCTGCACCAGGCGACCGGCGAGGCGGCGTACGACGCCTGTGGGTCGATCGCTGTCGGCCTGCTGCTGGCCGTCGTCGCGATCTTCCTGATGCGACGCAACATGGCCTACCTCCTCGGTCAGGGGCTCAGCCAGGAGATGCAGCGCGAGGTGCTCCGCACGATGTTGGAGCACCCGGAGATCGAGCGGATCACCTACCTCCACGTGGAGTACGTCGGGCCCAGCAGGCTGTTCGTGGTCGCCGCGGTCGACCTGGTCGGGGACGACCGGGAGGGCCAGCTCGCGCTGCGCTTCCGCCGGGTGGAGGCCGACATCGAGCGCTCCGACCTGATCGAGGACGCGGTCCTCACCCCCGCGCCGCCGGACGAGCCGGCGCTCACCGCGGACGGGCTCGCCTCCTGAGCTCGGCCACTCGACCCGCGGAAGGTGACGCCTCGCCCCGCGGAAGGTGACGCCTCGGCGGTGGTCAGCCGTCGGTGCCGGCGGACTCGGCGTCCTGGAAGGCCTCGTGGTTGCGGATGACCTCCGCGATGATCACGCCGAGGATCTTCTGCGCGAACGCGGCGTCGAGGCCGCTCTCGTCGGAGAGCCGCTGCAGACGCTCGATCTGGGCCGCCTCCCGGCCCGGGTCGGCGGCCGGCATCCCCACCCGGGCCTTGAGCCGCCCGACCTGCTCGGTGCACTTGAAGCGCTCGGCCAGCAGATGGACCAGTGCGGCGTCGAGGTTGTCGATGCTGGCGCGCAGGCGGGCGAGCTCAGCGCCCGGGTCATCCGTCGTCATGGCACCATCCACCCACGTCGCGGGCGCTTTCGCCAACCCGACGCACGCTCACCCACCCTCCTGCGCCAGCGCCTGCCGCACTGCCGCCTCGATCCGGGCCAGCGGCGCAGCCGTGCTCACCACCACCACAGCGCCGCCGGCCGCGTCACTCGGGGAGAAGGTGCGTTGCACCACCGCGAGCGCGGACTCGATCTCGCGCTGCGGGTCCTCGATCTCACCGCGCAGCCAGCGCCGGAGCACGCGGTTGTGCGCTGCGACCACGCTCGCCGCCATCAGCTCCGCGTTGAGCTCGGCGGCCTCCGAGCCATCGCCCCATCGGCCGAGGTAGGTGCGGAAGAGTCGCTGGTAGCGCAGCCCACCCCAGAGCTCGCGCTCGCGCAGGGCCGTCACCGACGACGTGAGCCGGTAGCGCTCCCGGGCGCGCTCGCCCTCGGCGACGTAGTGGAAGAGCACGATCTTGACCGCATCGACGACTGCCGCGAGCGCCGAGTCGGAGTGCGAGCTGCGCAATCGGTCCTCGACGCGCTGCAGCAGGGCGTCGTGATCGGGGAAGATCACCGCCTCCTTGGAGCCGTAGGAACGGAAGAACGTACTGCGGCTCACCCCGGCCGCGGCGGCGATGTCGTCGACGGAGGTCGCGTCGTAGCCGCGCTCGGCGAACAGGTGGAACGCCACGTCGGCGATGTCGGTGCGGCCAGCACTCATCAAAGCTCCTCTCGGTGGTGGACATTCTGCCTGTTGACACCTAGTCTCACCTAAAGACATTCAGTCCCACCGAGTGGACTGCATCACGCGAGTGAGGAATGGCCGGGATGACCACAGCACCTGCAGACACCTCGAACACCATGCCGGCCGCCGCGGCGCGTGGCGCTCGCACCGCTCCCGCCAGCCGCACCGCCCCCGCCGGCCGGCCGACCCCCCGGCCGACCGAGTGGCTGCTGACCGCCCGGCATGCGGAGCGCCGGTTCGACGGGCGACGCGCCGCCTGGGGCCCGTTCCACATCCGGCGCAACGGCGAGCACCGCACCGCCTGCGGGCAGCCGTCGGTCACCTGGCACACCTTCTGGGAGCTGCGGATGGACACCCACCTCGCGCAGATCTGCAAGGAGTGCGCAGCAGCGGCCCGCGCCGCTCAGCGATGACCGCGTAGCAGCCGACCGGCGGAGGCCACCCGCCGTCGGCGCTCCTTGCGTGCGACCCGCCGGCCTGCTGTAATAATCAGGATTCCTGTTTGTTCTGGAGGTCCTGTGTCGCATTCCGCCCTCGAGCTGCCCCCTACCCTGCGCGTGGAGCGCAGCGGCAAGGTCGCCGTCCTCACCCTCGCCCGACCCGAGAAGCGCAATGCGCTGAGCGACGAGACCGTGCTGGGGATCGAGCGGTTCTTCACCCACCTGCCCGAGGACGTCGCGTGCGTCGTTCTCGCGGCCGACGGCGACCACTTCTGCGCCGGCCTCGACCTGGCGGAGATGGCCGAGCGGGACACGCTCGGCGGCGTCCGGCACTCGCGGATGTGGCACCGCGCCTTCGAGCAGATCGAGTTCGGCACCGTCCCGGTGGTCGCGGCGCTGAAGGGTGCCGTCATCGGCGGCGGCCTGGAGCTGGCCGCCGCGACCCACATCCGGGTCGCCGAGCGCTCCACGTTCTACGCCCTCCCCGAAGGGATGCGCGGCCTGTTCGTCGGCGGCGGCGGCTCGGTGCGCATCCCGCGCCTCATCGGCGTGGCCCGGATGGCCGACCTCATGTTGACCGGTCGCCGGTACGACGCCGAGCAGGGTGCCGCCGTGGGCCTGTCCCAGTACGTCGCGGACGACGGTGCCGGCCTGGACCTCGCGCTCGACCTGGCCGCCCGGATCGCGGAAAACGCACCGCAGAGCAACTACGCGATCGTCCAGGCACTCCCCCGGATCGCGGAGGCCAACCCGCGCGAGGGCTACGTGATGGAGTCGATGATGGCCGCCATCGCCCAGGGCACCGGTGACGCCAAGCAGCGCATGCAGGCGTTCCTGGACGGCCGGGCCCAGAAGGTGACCGACCGATGAGCGTGCAGACCGGCGACATCCTCTGGACGCCGCCCGCCGACGTCCTGGAGACGACGCGAGTGGGCCGCTTCCTCCGCTGGGTGAACGAGCACAACGGTCTCGACCTGAGCGGCCACGACGACCTGTGGCGCTGGTCGGTCGAGGACCTGGACGGCTTCTGGGCCGCGCTCTGGGAGTTCTTCGACGTCGCCGAGCACGGCGAGCGGAGCGCTGTCCTGGCCGAGCGCACGATGCCGGGCGCGCGGTGGTTCCCCGGCTCGCTGCTCAACTACGCCGAGCAGGCGCTGCGCGGTGCCGGCGAAGGCAGCGAGGATCGCCCGGCCGTCCTGGGCCGCTCGCAGGCCCGGCCCGACGTCGACCTCAGCTGGCGCGAGCTGCGTGATCAGGTCGCGCGTGCCCGGCGGGTCCTCGTCGACCTCGGCGTGCGGCCCGGCGACCGGGTGGCGGGCTACCTGCCGAACACCCCCGAGGCGCTGGTCGCGTTCCTGGCGGCCGCCGGCCTGGGTGCGGTGTGGACCAGCTGCGCGATCGAGTTCGGCCCCCGCAGCGTCGTCGACCGCTTCGGACAGGTCGAGCCCGTCGTGCTGCTGGTCGCCGGCGGCTACCGGTACGGCGCCAAGCCGATCGACCGGCGCGACCAGGTGGCCGAGGTGGTCACCGGCCTGCCGAGCGTTCGGACGGTCATCGACATCGAGTACGGCGAGTGGCGCGTGGCCGGCGCCGCCTCGTGGCCGGCGCTGCTGGCCGCGGTGGTCGAGCCGCTCGCCGAGATCACACCGGTGCCCTTCGACCACCCGTTGGTGGTGCTGTTCTCCTCCGGCACGACCGGCAAGCCCAAGGCCATCGTGCACGGACACGGCGGCATCACCCTGGAGCACCTGAAGAACCACGCGCTGTCGTGGGACCTCGGCCCCGGCGACGTGATGCTGTGGTACTCCACCACCGCCTGGATGATGTGGAACGCGCTGGTCTCGGGACTGCTGGTCGGCGCGACGATCGTGATGCTGGACGGCGACCCGGCCTACCCCGACCTCGGTTGGCAGTGGCGCCTCGCCGAGGAGACCGGGGCGACCCTGATGGGCGCCAGCCCGGGCTTCGTGATGGCCTGCCGCGCGGCCGGTCTCGACCTGCGCGACCTCGATCTCAAGATTCGCGTCGTCGGTTCGGCCGGCTCGCCGCTGCCCCCGGAGGGCTACGCCTGGATCGGCGAGCATCTCGGCGCACAGGTGCAGCTCAACGTCGGCAGCGGCGGCACCGACGTGTGCAGCGGCCTGGTCCAGAACAACCCGCTGCTGCCCGTCCGGGCCGGGATGATCTCCGGTCGCGCCCTCGCCGTCGACGTGCACGCGTACGACGAGGCGGGCCGCGAGGTGATCGGCGAGCCCGGCGAGCTGGTGGTCACCGCGCCGATGCCGTCCATGCCGATCGGCCTGTGGGGCGACACCGACGGCAGCAGGTTGCGCGACACCTACTTCGACACCTATCCCGGCGTGTGGCGGCACGGCGACTGGATCGTCTTCGAGCCCGACGGCAGCTGCGTCGTCACCGGTCGCAGCGACGCCACCCTCAACCGCGGCGGCGTCCGGCTGGGCACCGCAGAGTTCTACCGGGTCGTGGAGGAGCTGCCCGGGGTGGCCGACAGCCTGGTCGTGCATCTGGAGGACCCGGCCGGCGGCAACGGCGAGCTGATCCTCTTCGTCGCCACCGCCGGCGCTGAGCCGCTCGACGAGACGCTGATCGGCATCATCAGGACCGCGCTGCGCACCGCGCTCTCGCCTCGGCACGTGCCGGACCGGATCGTCGGCGTACCTGCCGTCCCCCGCAACCTGACCGGCAAGAAGCTGGAGCTGCCGGTCAAGCGGATCCTGCAGGGCACGCCGGCGGCACAGGTGGTCAGCCGTGACGCCCTGGCGGACCCGACGGTGCTCGACCCGTTCATCGCCCTCGCTCCCGAGCACCAGGAGACCCACGCATGAGGACCGACATCAGCACCCTCGCGGTGGTCGGGGCCGGCTCGATCGGCGGCAGCTGGACCGCCCTGGCCCTGGCCAAGGGACTGACCGTGCACGCCGCCGACCCCGACCCGGCGGCCGAGGACCGGCTGCGCACCGCCGTGGCGGCGCACCTGGTCGAGCTCGACACGGACGCCGGCGCGCTGGAGCGCCTGCACGTCCACCTCGACCCCGCCGGTGCCGTCGCACCGGCCGACCTGGTCATCGAGTCGGGGCCCGAGCGGGTCGACCTCAAGCGTGAGCTCTTCGCCGCCCTCGATGCGGTGGCGGCGCCCGACGTGGTGCTGGCCAGCAGCTCCTCCGGGTTCGGGCCGAGCGCCTTCCAGGACGCCTGCCGCCACCCCGAGCGGGTGGTGGTGGCGCACCCCTTCAACCCGCCGCACCTGGTCCCGCTGGTCGAGGTGGTCGGCGGGCGCGCGACGTCGGAGGAGACGATCGAGGCGACCATGACCGCGATGACCCGGCTCGGGCGTCAACCGGTGCGCGTGCGTGCCGAGCTGCCCGGACACGTGGTGAACCGGCTGCAGTCGGCGCTGTGGCGCGAGGCCTACGACCTGGTCCGCCGGGGCGCGATCACCGTGGCCGACCTCGACCGGGCCGTCGCCTCCGGGCCGGGCCTGCGGTGGGCACTGCTCGGACCCATCGCGACCCAGCACCTCTCCGGCGGTCCCGGCGGGATGGCGCACGTGCTGGAGCACCTCGGGCCGCCGATGGTCGACTGGTGGAACGACCTCGGCTCCCCCGAGCTCACCCCCGAGCTCACCGCCGAGCTGGTCGACGGCGTACGGGCCGAGATGGCCGGCCGCGAGCGCGACGTCCTCGCCCGGCGGGACCGTGCCCTGCGCGAGCTGATCGCGCTCAAGCAGCGCGTCGGCCTCGGCGACCGTGACCAGCTCGACGACTGTGACCAGCTCGACGACCACGGGGGTGAGGCGCGATGAGAGACAACGGCCTCGGCTCCTGGACCCGCCGCCGCGCCCGGATGACACCGGCGAAGGCGGCCCTGATCCAAGACGACGTGCCGACGACGTACGCCGACCTCCACCGCGGGGCGACCCAGCTGGCCCACGGGCTGCGCGAGCGAGGCGTGCGACGCGGTGACCGGGTCGCGTTCCTCGGCCTCAACTCCGTGGAGATGGTGACGGCGATGTTCGCCACCGCGCAGCTCGGCGGCGTGTTCGTCCCGGTGAACACCCGGCTCGCGACACCGGAGCTCGCCCACGTGCTCGGCCACAGCGGCGCGAGCCTGCTGCTCGTCGAGGACGCCCTGGCCGGACCGACCGAGGACCCCGCCATCACGGCGCTGGGGATCGACACCCTCGTCTTCACCCGCGCGGCCGGCGCGGGCCTGGACGGCCTCCGGAGCGAGGACGAGAGCGAGATCGACGAGCCGATCGGCCTCGACGACCTCTTCATGATCCAGTACACCTCCGGCACCAGCGGTCGCCCCAAGGGCGTGATGCTGACGCACGGCAACGTGTTCTGGAACGTCGCCAACCTGCTCGTCGACATCGACCTCACCAGCGAGGAGGTCGCACTCGTCACCGCCCCGCTGTTCCACACCGCCGCGCTCAACCAGGTGCTGTTCCCGACCATCCTCAAGGGCGGCACCGCGTTGATCGAGGCGCGGTTCGACCCCGTCCGGGCGATCGACCTGATCGAGTCGATGCGGGTCAGCCTGCTCTTCGGGGTCACCTCGATGTACCTCGCTCTGGCCGCCGCCCCGCGCTTCGGCGAGGCCGACCTCGGCAGCCTGCGGCTGGCGCTCAGCGGCGGCGCGCCGATCCCCGAGTCGCTGCTGCACACCTGGCTCGACCGCGGCCTGATGATCGTGCAGGGCTACGGCCTGACCGAGGCCTCCCCCGGTACGACGATGCTGCGCGCGGCCGACGGCGTCCGCAAGCTCGGCTCGGCCGGCACGGCCTGCTTCTTCACCGATGTGCGAGTGGTGGCCCAGGACGTGCAGGGCGAGCGCGAGACAGCCGTCGGCGAGCCCGGCGAGGTCCTGGTCTCCGGACCGAACGTCTCCCCCGGCTACTGGCAGGACGAGGCGGCCACAGCCGCCGCCTTCGACACGGCCTCCGACGAGCGCGGCTGGCTGCATACCGGCGACCTGGCGGTGCGCGACCAGGAGGGCTACCTCCGCATCGTCGACCGGCTCAAGGACATGTACATCTCGGGCGGGGAGAACGTCTACCCCGCCGAGGTCGAGCAGGCGCTGCACAGCCATCCCGACATCGCCGAGTGCGCGGTGGTCGGCGTACCCGACGAGCGGTGGGGCGAGGTCGGCCGGGCCTTCGTCGTGGTCCGCGCAGGCGCAGACCTCGACGAGGCGGGTGTCCTCGCCCACCTCGACGGCCGGCTGGCACGCTACAAGCTGCCCCGGACCGTGGTGTTCCTGCCCGAGCTGCCGCACAACGCGTCCGGCAAGCTGGTGAAGTCCCGACTGCGAGAGGCGACCCCGTGACCGACCCCGCCGACGTTCCCGTGACCCGCTACGAGCCGCGCATCGACCTCGAGGCGATCACGGCGATCGACGTCCACGTCCACGTCGAGGCCGACGACCACGGCCACCACGCGCTCGACGAGGAGCTGATGGACGCCTCCGCGGCCTACTTCAAGGGGACGGAGAGTCGCACGCCCACGGTGGAGGACCTGGCGGCGCGCTACCGCGCGGCAGGGATGGCGGCGGTCGTGTTCACCGTCGACGCCACCACCGCGACCGGCCACCCGGCGCTGTCCAGCGAGGAGATCGCCGTCGCGGCGGCGGCACACGCCGACGTGCTGATCCCCTTCGGATCGGTCGACCCGCACCAGGGCGAGGCGGCGGTACGGCGCGCGCGGATGCTCGTGGAGGAGTACGGCGTCCGCGGGTTCAAGTTCCACCCCAGCCTGCAGGCCTTCTCCCCCGACGATCCGGCGTTCCGCCCGTTGTGGGCGGCGGTGGAGGAGCTCGGCGTGCCGGCGCTCTTCCACACCGGTCAGAACGGCATCGGGGCAGGGCTGCCCGGTGGGCGCGGGATCAAGCTGCGCTACTCCAACCCGATCCTGCTCGACGACGTCGCCGCCGACTTCCCCGGTTTGACCGTCATCCTCGCGCACCCGTCGGTGCCCTGGCAGGGCGAGGCGATCTCGATGGCCACCCACAAGTCGAACGTCTTCATCGACCTGTCCGGCTGGCGGCCGAAGTACTTCCCACCCGAGCTGGTCCGCGCGGCCGGCGGCATGCTGCGCCACAAGGTGCTCTTCGGCAGCGACTACCCGCTGATCACGCCCGAGCGGTGGCTGGAGGACTTCGAGCAGCTCGGCGTCGACCCGGCGTACCTTCCGGGGATCCTGAAGCAGAACGCCGCCGGCGTGCTGGGGCTGGGCTGAGCCGGCTGTCCTGAGGTTCTCTAGGATGGCTGCGATCCGCCGGTGACGACCGGCGCGGAGAAGGGGCTGCGATGACGGACACCGCCGAAGCGATGGACGCGCAGCCGACCGCCGCGCCGCCGACGCTGCTCTACCTGATGAAGCAGGTCGAGCTCGCCGTGCGCGCCGAGCTGGACGAGCTCGCCCGTCCGGTCGGCCTGACCGCCCTGCAGTACACCGCGCTGACGGTGCTCGAGCGTCACCCGGACCTGACCGCCGCCCACCTGGCGCGACTCTCCTTCGTCACCGCCCAGAGCATGGCGGACATGGTCACGGCGTTGCTCGACCGCGGGCTGATCGAGCGGCACCGCGATCCCGCCGACCGGCGCCGGCTGGTGATCGCGCTGACCGCCGAGGGCCAGCGGCTGCTCGATGACCTGCGACCCGCCGTCGTGGACCTGGAACGACAGATGCTGTCGTTGATGTCGGCGTCCGAGGCGGACGCCCTCCGACGCGCTGTCGAGCTGTGCCGACGGGCCCTGCGCCGGCCCGACGCCGGGGACCCGGACCGGCCCTGACCTGGGCTTTCGCATATCAAACGGGACGCCGAGCATATTAATCAGGAAACCTGTACATCAAGCTCGCAGTGTGGTTTGCTTCACACTTATGAGTGAGACCGTCGCAGCCTCCGGCGCCCCGGCGATGTTGCCCAAGCTGACCGCAGGCACGCTCGTTGCCGCTGTCGGTGCGTGCTTCGTCGCCCAGGTCGGCGTCAGCATCCCCGCCGTCATCAACGGCTACATCAACCAAGACCTCGGGACCACCTCGACCCAGCTGACCTGGGTCTCCGACGCCTTCCTGGTGCCGGTGACCCTGTTCGAGCTGACCTTCGGCGTCGTCGGCGACCTGTTCGGTCGCAAGCGGTTGCTGGCGATCGGCTCGCTGCTGATGGTCATCGGTGGCCTGTTCGGCTTCTTCACGCCCTCCAGCGGGGTCGGCGTGCTGCTGACCGGCCAGGTCATCGCCGGTCTCGGCGCTGCCGCCATCTTCCCGACCTCGGTGGCGATGATCGCGGCCGGGACCCACACCGTCAGGGATCGGGCCCATGCCATCTCGATCTGGGCCGCCGCGCTGACCACCGGCGGATTCATGTCGCCGCTGATCGGCGGCCTCCTGGCCAAGATCCACCACTCCGGCGGTGAGTTCTCCAGCTGGCGGTACGCGTTCCTGGCGATGGCAGTCCTCGCGGCGGTCAGCACCGCCATCACCCTGGTGGCAGCGCAGAACTCGTCCTCCCCTGTCGGTCGCTCGCTCGACTGGCCCGGGCAGATCACCATCGCCATCGCCCTCTTCGCCCTCCTCTTCGGCGTCATCCAGGGCGCTGAGGACGGCTGGAGCAGCGGTCGGGTCATCGGCAGCTTCGTCGCCGCGGTCGTCTTCATGGTGGCGTTCGTGGTGATCGAGCGGCGCGTCGACAAGCCGCTCATCCAGCTCGACCTGTTCAGCAACCGGATGTTCACTGTCTCGGCCGTCGTGACGGTCCTGGGCATGTTCGCCTACCTCGGCACCGCATACGCGACCAGCATCCGGCTCTCGGCGATCCTCAACTACTCCCCGCTCAAGACCGCCGGCGGCTTCGTCCTGCTCAACATCATGGGCGTGGTGCTCTTCCCGGTCAGCGCACGGATGCTGCAGCGCTACAACCCCGGTTGGGTGCTCGCGGCCGGCATGGGTCTCATCGGTGTCGGCGATGTCGCCCTGGCGGCACTTCCCGCCGCCTCGCACGCCGGCGTCTGGGTCATGGCCATCCCGCTGCTCGTCATCGGCGCGGGCTTCAAGACCGCCGTCACCGCCATCACGGTGGTCGCCGTCAACAGTGTGCCCACCGACAAGGCCGGCATGGCCAGCGGTGCGACCAGCATGCTGCGCGACTTCGGCCTGACGCTGGGCCCGGCGATCGTCGGCGCCATCGCGCTGACCAACGCCGCGAACGCGATCAGCGCCAAGGTCGCCGGCTCGCCGAAGCTGCAGAGCGCGATGGAGGCCTTCAACTCCTCCGCCCAGGTCCCGCCGCCGGTCAAGGGCGCGGTCAACTCGGGCCCGCTGGGCGCGAACGCGATCCCGGCGGAGCTCAACCCGCTCAAGGACGTCGCCTTCCACGCCCTGTCGCACGCCTACTCCATCGGCTACCTGGTCTGCGGCATCGCCGCCCTGGTCGCCGCCGTGATCGCGGCGCTGATGCTCGGCGGCCGCCAGCACAGCCACACCTTCGTGGCGGGTGCCGAGGCCTCCGCACCGCAGTAAGTCCCCCGCAGGCCGAGAGGTCAGGTTTCGCGGGTCGAGTGTCCAGCGAGCTGGACACTCAACCCGCGAAACCTGACCTCTCGGCGTTGTTGGGGCCGCCCGGGCGTCGGCGCGAGCCCCGCGGCTGCTGGCGAGCGGTCGGTGAGCCGAGGAGCCGCGAGATCGTCCTGCTGGCCGCTCGCAGGGCCGGCGTGATCGCCTGCGGCGAGATCGGGCCCACGGCATGGAAGACCACCGAGAGGGCAGCGACGACGCTGTCGTCCGCGCCCCGCACCGGACAGGCGACCGAGACAGCGTCGGAGGTCACCTGCCGATCGCTGATCGCGACGTCGTGGCGGCGTACGTCCGCCAGCACCGACCGCAGGTGGACCGGGTCGGTGACCGTATGCGGGGTCCAGCGTCGCAGCCGGTTGCCGAGCACCTCCTCCTGCACGGGCGCCGGTGCATGCGCGAGCAGCACCAGCCCGACCCCCGTCGAGTGCATCGCGAACCGCCCGCCCACCCGGGTCAGGACAGGTACGGCGCCGCGCCCGGTGAGGCGCTCCAGGTAGACGATCTCGAGGTGGTCGCGGACGGCGAGCTGCACGTTCTCGTGGGTGGCCTCGTAGAGGTCCTCCATGATCGGCAGCGCCACCTCCCGCAACGGCAGGCCGCGCGGCGCCAGCGAGGCGATCTCCCACAACCGCAGGCCGAGCTCGTAGTCACCGGCCTGCGTGCGCTCCAGCGCGCCCCAGCCCACCAGGTCGGTGACGATGCGGTGCGTCGTGGTGAGCGCGAGGCCGCTGCGCCGCGCGACCTCGGAGAGGCTCAGACGAGGCTGGGCGCTGGTGAAGGCGGCGAGCACATCGAGCGTCTTGGTGGTCAGCGAGGCTGCACCGGTGGAGGCGGGCACGGGACCAGTATGTCTTCCGGTAGACGGAAAGCATGTGTCGGCCGTCACGCTCCGGGGCGCAAGGTTCCTATAGACCCACTCCCTCAGCACTCAGGAGCTCCCATGCCGAGCTGGCCGCTCAACCAGTGGTACGTCGCCGCCTACAGCAGCGAGATCGACGAGGGCCTCCTCGGCCGTACGATCTGTGACGAGCCGTTGGTCTTCTACCGCACCTCGCAGGGCGAGGCGGTGGCACTCGCCGACCGTTGCGTGCACCGCCGCTACCCGCTCTCGCTGAGCCATCTCAAGGACGACCAGATCATCTGCGGGTACCACGGCTTCACCTACGACAAGGCCGGCAGCTGTGTGGCAGCCCCGGCGCAGAAGCGGATCCCGCGGGCCGCCCGGGTGCCGTCTTTCCCCGTGCACGAGCAGGACTCGTTCGTCTGGGTCTGGATCGGCGACGCCGACCTGGCCGACACCGCGTCGATCCCGCGGGCACCGTGGCTCGACAGCCCCGACTACGCCGTGGTCCGCGGTCGCGAGCCGATCAAGGGCCGCTACACCCTCCTGGTCGACAACCTCATGGACCTCTCCCACGAGACCTACCTACACGGCGGGTACATCGGTACGCCGGAGGTCGCCGAGACCCCGATCACCACCGAGGTGGACGAAGAGGCCAACGTCGTCTACGTCAGCCGGCACATGGACGACGCGGAGTGCCCGCCGTTCTACGCCAACTCCACCGGGATCGAAGGCCGGATCACCCGCTGGCAGGACGTCGAGTACCACGCCCCCTGCCTGTACCAGCTGCACAGCCGGATCGCGCCTGTCGGCGTCGTGCCGCCCGCCGAGGGGCCCGACGACCAGGCCTTCCACGTCGAGGTGGTCTACGCGATCACCCCGGAGAGCGAGCACTCGACCCACGACTTCTGGATGGTCGCACGCGACTTCGCCCTCGGCGACGAGAAGGTCACCGAGTACCTCGCCACCAACAACCACACGGTGGTCATGCAGGACGTGGTCGCCCTCAACATCCTCGAGGAGGTCGTCGAGGGCGAGAAGGAGAACTACCAGGAGCTGTCGATCAACATCGACACCGGCGGCCTCGCCGCCCGGCGGATCCTGAAGAAGCTGATCGAGGTCGGCGACGAGGCGACGCAGAAGACGGTGGCGAAGGTCTGATGGCCGAACCCGAAGCCCCGGTCAAGGCGGACCTGCCCCCGCCGTCGAAGATGCTCAAGGGCCACACCGTCTACCGCGTGGTCTGGAAGCTCAACACCGACGTCCTGGTCGGCTACTGCTGGTGCGGGACCGCGCACGAGGCGACCGATCCGATCGAGCTGTGGGACTGGCTGCTCGCGCACCCCGCCACCCACGGCCGGGAGGACGATCGCGCCGACATCGCGCCGGCTCCCGTCTCCCCCGACCGAGAGCTGGTGAGGTCGTGAACGCCGCGCAGAACGCCGCGCAGAACGCCGCGCACAGCACCGCGCACACCGTCCCGGACCCGGCCGCCGAGCACGAGCTCGAACTGCGGGTCTCGGCGATCGACGCGCCCGCCGACGGCGTCCGCCGGCTCCGGCTGGTGGACCCGTCCGGCGGCACGCTTCCCGCCTGGCAGCCCGGTGCGCACGTGGACCTGCACCTCGGCGACCTGGTGCGGCAGTACTCCCTGTGCGGCGACCCGGACGACGCCTCCACGTGGACGGTGGCGGTGCTGCGCGAGCCCGAGGGTCGCGGCGGGTCGAGCTTCGTGCACGACAAGCTCGCCGAGGGGGACCTGGTCCAGGTCCGCGGCCCGCGCAACCACTTCCCGCTCCTGCCCGCGCCGCGCTACCTCTTCGTGGCCGGCGGCATCGGCATCACGCCCCTGCTGCCGATGATCGCCGCGGCCGAGGCCGCCGGGGCGCAGTGGGAGCTGGCGTACGGCGGCAGGACCGGTGCCTCGATGGCGTTCGCCCAGGAGCTGCTGGCGACGTACGGCGACCGCGTGCGGCTGTACCCGCAGGACGAGGTCGGCCTCCTGCCACTCCCCGCTCTCCTGCCGACGCCCGGTGACGGCACGCTGGTCTACTGCTGCGGCCCCGGCCCGCTGCTGGACGCCGTCAGCGACCTGTGCGCCGGCTGGCCCGACGGGCTGCTGCACATGGAGCACTTCGCACCCGCGGAGCCGCTGCACGCCGCCGACGACGGCTCGTTCGAGGTGGAGCTCGCCGACGCGGGGCTGACCCTGACCGTCCCGCCCGACGGCACGATCCTGGAGACCGTCCGGGCCGCCGGTGTGACAGTGCTGTCCTCGTGTCAGGAAGGCACCTGCGGGACCTGCGAGACGGGCGTGCTCGAGGGCGTCGTGGACCACCGGGACTCCATCCTCACGCCGGCCGAGCGAGCGGAGAACGACGTCATGTACGTCTGCGTCTCGCGCGCCGCTGCCGGCTGCCCGAGGCTGGTCCTGGAGCTGTAGGACGTCGCGACGGCGATGGCACCGACGAGCAGGCCGCGCAGCCGGCTGTCCACGTCGGGCGCGGCGTACTCCGCAACGCCGCGGACCGCGCAGCTCATCAGGTGCGGTGCGGTGTGCTCCCGGAACGCCTTGAGGCTCGGGCGCGCCTCCCCGATGAACCAGCGCGCCCAGCCCCCGGCGTGAGGTGCCCCGGCGATCGCCCGGCGCAGCTCGTCCAGGCCGACGACGGCGCCGGGCTCGAGGCCCTGCGCGACCTCCTCACAACGCAGCAGACCCACCGCGAGCGGCCGTTGGAACGACTCGGAGACCTGCGGAAGCGCAGCCCCCGCGACGGCGGCCGATACCGACACCTCCCAGCCCAGTCCGTCCCCGCGCAGCCCCACCACGGAGGGGATGTGCGGCACCAGCCGACCCCGTTCGGCGTCACTGGTGCAGTCGTTCACCATCCGGGCCAGCTGGGCCAGCAGCGGATGGGTGCACGCGGGATGGTCGCTCCACGGCTCACCGGCCAGGAACGAGGCCATCTCCATGAAGCACGCCCCGCGTCGAGGGCTGCGGTGCTTGCCCCGGGAGAGGACCGGGACTCCGTCGGGTGTGCGCTGATCGGCCATGGGCGTCGCCTCCACGACCAGCATTCGCCTCTTGCGCCCGTGCCGCAAGGGGAAGCGCTCAGCCGACGGCGTCGACCCCTGTCACGGACCATCCGTGCGCGGTGGCGTCCTCGAGCCGGAGCGTGAAGACGAGCGAGATCGTCCGGGGGGCGTGCGCGTCGCCCGCCACCACCTCCTCGGTCCGGCGGTCGACCTCGTAGTAGACGCCCTCGGCCGCGACGGCGACCCGGAAGACGACCGGCTCGCGGGAGACCAGCTCGCGCACCTCGATGCCGCGGATGACGGCCGTGCGCATCACCGTGCGGTTGCGGGTGCGCACCGCGGTGAAGTCGAGGCTGCCGTCGTTGAGCTGCCACTCCTCGAGGAACTGCGCGATCGCGACCTCGAGCACCGACTTGTCGAAGCGGCCGTCGACGAGGCTGACATCGCCGGCCGCCCGGTCGGCCGCATCGGACCATGACACGTTCGTCAGCGACAGGACGTCGGAGGCGCCACCGGCCGAGGTGCGCTGGGCGACCTCGAGGACCGCCTCGCGCGCCACCGCCTTCTGGTTCCAGCTGTCGGTCTCGATCGCGTCGGTCAGGTGGTGGCTTCCGTCCTCCGCCTGCTCGATCGACGCGACGATCCATTCCCCGGCGGCGTTCTTGCGCAGGGTCCAGTACTCCACCGGACGCGAGGAGCTGTCGCGGCGGCTCGCGTGCGCGCCCGACCAGCTGCTGGTGACGTAGTCGTTGAGCGTGGCGGTGATCCGGAAGGTCACCGTGTCGCTGGTCTCGCCGCTGCGGTTGGCGACGTTGACCATCTCCACGCTCGGACCGTCCACGATCTCCACGACGTTGACCTCGCCGCGCGAGGCGTACTCCTGGAGCTGCTCGGACCACTTGCCGAACAGGACGGGCGCGAGGATGGCGCGCAGCGTCGCCTCGTCGCGCGCGGTCCACGCGCGCTGCGCCGTGATGTACAGCGAGGTGGCACGCTGTTTGAGGGCCTCGACGTCGAAGGTGCGGTCGACGGTCGCCAACGCGCCGACGTGCGCCTCCACTGCCGCGGCCCGAGCACGCGCCGTACGGTCCGCGCGGTGGGCGACGCGGTCGCTGGTGGTGTTCATGGTCCGCCTCGCCTGCCGCCGCTGGGACCAGGTCTTGTAGAGCAGGTAGACGACCACCACGACCACGATGACCAGCAGGAGGCCACCCCCTCCGCCACCACCGCTGCCGAGGAAGAAGAAGCCACCTCCGCCGTGGTAGCCGCCGCCACCACCGCCGAAGCCACCACCACCGCCACCGCCGCCGAAGCCGCCGCGACCACCGCCGCCCCGGGCATAGGCGGCGGTCGGCGCGAGGGCCGACAGCAGGGTCAGGCCCCCTGTCAGCGCGGCCGGCGCGATCAGGCGGCGCACGCGGTGGCGGCGGGCAGGTACTCGGTCCATGGGGGCCTGTTCCGGAAGAGGTGTCGGTCACCGTCAGCGTACGCCGGAGGGTCACGTGGCCGGCGCTCACCACGGCACCCGACCACGGCTTTCGTCAGTCGTCGGGCCGACCGCGGAGCCGCTTGATCTCGCTGCGGCGCTTCTTGTGGTTGATCCGGCGTTGCTGGGAGCCCTTCGACGGCTTGGTCGGCACCCGTGCGGCCTGCGGCGGCCGCATCGCCTCCTCCAGGATCCGGGCGAGTCGCTCCTCGGCCGCGCGGCGGTTGCGCAGCTGCGAGCGTTGCTCGGAGGCGACCACCACCACCTCGCCACCGAGCCGGGCGAGCAGCCGCTCCTTCAGCCGGTCGGGGAACGCAGCCGAGCCGGCCAGGTCGAAGCTCAGCTGGACGCGGGTGTCGGTGGTGTTGACGTGCTGGCCGCCCGGCCCCGACGAGCGGGAGAAGCGCCAGCTCAGGTCGCTGTCGGGGATGACGTGGTGACGGACGGTGATCACCGCTGGGCGCCTGGGTGCTGGCGACGCGCGGAAGCTCTCACCCGGCAAGGCTATGAGTTCGGCGAGGGCGCTGTCGCCCGATATCGGCGATGATGCCGGGGACGGCGCCGCCGTACGCGCCGGCGAGGAGGTGCGTGTCATGGCCATCCGGGTGGCGACGACGGACGATGCGCCGGCGCTGGCACAGCTGTTGGACGCGTTCAACCGGGAGTTCGACTCGCCCACTCCCGGCGTCGCGGTCCTGGTGGACCGGCTGCGGCGACTGCTCAGCGGACCGGCCACGTTCGCCGTGCTCAGCGAGGAACCGATGGGGGCGGTCGCGCTCGTGTCACTGCGGCCGAGCCTCTGGTACGACGGCGCGGCTGCCGTTCTGGACGAGCTCTACGTCGTCCCCGACCGACGCGGCCAGGGGATCGGTGGGCGGTTGCTCGCGGCGGTCGAGGCGGAGGTACGGCACCGCGGCGGGCGGCTGGTCGAGATCAACGTCGACGGGCAGGACGTGGACGCGCGGCGCTTCTACGTCCGGCACGGGTACAGCGACACCGACCCGGGCCAGTCCGAGCCGTGCCTGTACTACGCCAAGGAGATATGAAGCACACCTACGAAGTTTACCTTCATATTGTGCTAGCCTGGTCTCGTGACCGATCCGATGACCGAGGCTGCCCTCGCTGAGCTGGCGGCGGATCTGCGGGCCACGGTCGGCCGGATGACCCGGACCCTGCGCGAGCACGGCGCCCGGCTCGGCCTCACGCCGAGCCAGTCGGAGGCGCTCGGCTACCTCTACCGCGACGGTCCGCTGACGGTGACCGAGCTGGCCCGGCGACAGGGCGTCCGCTCGCAGTCGATGGGCGCCACCGTCGGCGTCCTCGAGGAGAGCGGTCTGGTGAGGATCGCCGCCGATCCCGACGACGGCCGGCGCCGGGTGATCTCCGTGACCGAGCGGGGCCGGCAGGTGGTGAAGGACGCGCGCAGCGTCAAGGAGGATTGGCTCGCCCACACCATCTCCGCCCGCTTCACCCCCGAGGAACAGCTCGCCCTGCGCGACAGCGTCGCCCTCTGGTTGCGCATCACCGGAACCGAGGCGACCCGCGCGTGACCTCAGCCCCGACCGACCCACGCGTCGACCCGGCGACCGCCCGGGGCGTCTACGGCTGGCGCTTCCTGGCCCCGCTCTTCATCGGTCCCCTGCTCAACCCGATCAACACCACCATGATCTCGGTGGCACTCTCCCCCATCAGTCACTCCCTGCACATCTCGAGCGCCACCGTCCTGTGGCTGGTCGCCGGCCTCTACCTCACCAGCGCGATCGCCCAGCCGACGATGGGCCGTATCGGCGACATCATGGGCCCGCGCCGGGTCTACCTGGCGGGACTGGTCGTGGTGATGGCGGCCGGCGTCCTGCCGCAACTGGCACCGGGCTTCACACCGGTCCTGATCTCGCGCATCCTGCTCGGCGTCGGTACGTCGGCGGCGTACCCCTCGGTGATGGCCCTGGTGCGGGAACGGTCCGACCGGGCGGGCATCGAGACCCCGCCGGCGGTGCTGGCGGGGATCTCGATCAGCACCTTGACGAGCTCGGTCATCGGGCCTGTCCTGGGCGGCCTGCTGATCGCGCTCGGCGGGTGGCACGCGATCTTCCTGGTGAACATCCCGCTCGCCCTGCTCGCCCTGGTGATGACGGTCCTGTGGGTGCCCTCGGACGGCGGCCGCCGGCGCACCGACGCCCGCTTCCGCGACCTCGACCCGATCGGCATCGGCCTGTTCGGCCTGACGATCGCCGGGCTGTTGGTGTTCCTCATCCATCTCGACGCCCCGGTGTGGTGGCTGCTGCCGGCGACGCTGATCGCGTTCGGCGCGCTGCTGGGGTGGGAGCTGCGCCGACAGCAGCCGTTCATCGACTTCCGGATGCTCGCCGGCAACGGCGCCCTGACCCGCACCTACCTGCGGATGCTGCTGCTCTACTTCGGCAGCTACACGATGACCTACGGCTACAGCCAGTGGGTCCAGGACGCCGCCGGCTTCTCCTCCTCCCAGGCCGGCTTCCTGCAGCTGCCCACCGCCGTCCTGGCCGGTCTCGTCTCGCTCACCATCGCGCGGACCACGAAGGTCTGGCTGCCACTCCTGCTCACCGGCGTCTTCCCCCTCGTCGGCGGAGCGTTCATGCTGGGCATCGACTCCGAGCGCCCACTGGCCTACCTGCTCGTGATGGCCGGAGTCTTCGGACTCGGGCAGGGTCTGGCCAGCATCAGCAACCAGCAGGTGCTCTACCGCCAGGCGCCACCCGCGCAGCTCGGGACGGCGTCGGGGCTCTCGCGGACCTTCGTCTACCTCGGCGCGATCCTCGCCTCCGGAGTGCTCGGTGCGACCTTCGGGGAGTCGCCCAGCGACGGGGACATGCACCTGATCGGCCTGATCATCCTGAGCTGCTCGGCGGGTGTCGTCCTGCTGGTGCTGCTGGACCGCGGATTGCGCGGCCACGCCTCTTCCCGGGCAGGCCGCGCGGCGTCATAGTCGTCGCATGGGCCGCATCGCCCGAGACATCGTGGAGCCGCTCGACGAGCTGCCGCTCGTGCTGCGCCACGCCGCGGTCGGGGCGGCGGCACTCGGTGCCGTGGGCGGGATCGTCGGACTCGTCCTCGGTCTACGCGTCTACCTACCGACCGCTGCCGTCGCGATCCTCGAGGTCGGCATCCCCGCCGCGCTGGTCGGCGCGCTGATCGGCCTGCTGAGCGGCTCGATGGTCTGGTGCGGCCGCCGGATGCATCACGGTCGCCGACCCCGATGACCCCGATGACCCCGACGACGCCGGTGACGCCGTCGCACATGGACCCCGCCCGCCTGGGCACCGGGTGAGTATCCCCGAAGGCTGGCAGTCGCGCTTGACCCCGGCTTTCGGGGACCGACTCACGACTCGGTCACGCGCGGCACGCCTGCCGCAGCCGACGCCACGGCGGCGCCCGACTCGGGGAGCAGGCCCTGCTGGCGGACCACGACGTACGACCACGCGATCGTGACGACCGCCGCCGTCATCGTGAGGGTGACGATGGCACCGCCCTTGATCAGGACGAAGTCAGCCGTGGACAGCGACTCCAGCAGCCACAGCGTGACGCCGCCCTTCACCAGGATCACCAGCCCCCACAGCAGGGTGAGCCGCCAGAAGTGTCGACGGATCTCGGGTCGATCCGCCACCGCCGTGCTCATCGGGTAGAAGTCCGGCGCCAAGCGGGCGATGACCGGCCGGCGGGTCCACAGTGAGCCGAGGAACGTGATGGCCACCACGGCGTCGGCGAAGACCGGCTGGACGAAGTAGACGAAGCTGCTCCCGGTGATCAGCGTGAGGGCGGTCTTCACGGTGAGGATGCCGAGGCTGAGCAGGAGCAGGCCGGAGACCGCGCGCCCGGTGGCGTAGCGCCAGACCATCGCGAGCACCATCCATGCCAGGCAGACCAGGATCGCGATGGTCACGTCGGTCAGCTCGATCATCGCCCACAGCAGCAGCGCGGGTACGACGACCGCGAGCGCCAGGCTGCCGGCGATCCGCTCGATCACCTCACGGGGACGCGGCGGGTGCTGTTCCCGGTCGGGCGCATCGCTCCCGCTGATCGCATCGCTTCTCACGCTCGCCCGACCCGTCCCCGGTCATCGGACCGGATCCCGCACCGAAGACGACGAAGACGCACTCTCCATGCCGGAGCCGTCGGCCCTCCCAGCCTACTCCGGAAAGCGGCCGGCAGGCGGCGCCGAGCCACGCTCGGTCCCATCATCGGGCCATTCATCGGGCCATTCATCGGGCCATTTATCGGGCCATTGCGTACCACCGGGCGGCGGAGCGAGGGATGGAGCGACCGAATCAATCTGCTTGAAACGTTACAGAAACACTCACCCCTTTCCCTTTGAATCTCATCTTGCTCTCGGGATTTTCTCAGAAGGAGACACGTGTGAACCCCACATGGGTCGGGAAGCGAAGCAGGAGGCTGGCGACGTTGCTCGGCGCCGGTGCCCTCCTGCTCACCCCACTCGCCGCGACGCAGTCGGCGACCGCCGCCACATCGGTCACCCCCGCTGCGACCACCGCACCCTCCACCGCCACCTCCGACACCCTGCCGGACCCCACCAAGGAGGGGCCGTTCGGTTGGAACGTCGTCCAGGAGGTCAAGCTCGGCGTCGCCGACATCCAAGAGCCCAACTCCAGCGGTGCGGCTCCGACGGTCGGCAGCAACCAGGCCGAGGAGCAACTCGAGATCAGGGGCCAGCTCTACACCCCTGACTACAGCAAGCGGACGACGCCGTCACCGCTGATCTTCATCGTGCACGGCAACCACGGCTCCTGCGACGTCTCCGCCCCCACGGGGACGACGACGCCGACCTGCACGGTCTACAAGCACAACGAGTCCGGCTACGCCTACCTCGGGCAGAACCTGGCGACGTGGGGCTACACGGTCTTCTCGCTCTCGCAGGACCAGCTGATGCTTCGCCAGGACTCGAACATGGGCAAGGGCATGCACGCGCGCCGCATGCTCATCGCTGCCGCCCTGGACGCGCTGACCAAGGCGAACCAGCCGGCCGGCCTCCCCGATGATGCCCACACCACCGTCGGCACGACGCTGTCCGGTCACCTCGACATGTCCCGGATCGGCCTGATGGGCCACTCCCGCGGCGGCGACGCGGTGGCGAACTTCCTGGACTACAACCGGATCCGCACCGACGGTCCGCGCTACCCCATCCGCGGCGTCATCTCCCTCGCGCCGGTCGACTACGAGCGCAAGGCGCCGTACGGCATGCCGTTCATGTCGATCCTGCCGATGTGTGACGGCGACGTGTCAAACCTGCAGGGTGCGCGGCTCTTCGAGCGCAGCCAGTACATCAACCCCAACGACCCCTTCCCCCGGATCCAGGTGGAGCAGCTGGGCGCGATCCACAACTGGTACAACTCGGTGTGGTACGCCGACGGCGGGGCCGACGGCCAGGCCAACAACGACGCGGCCTGCGGCAACTCCTACCCCTTCGCGGCGAACAACGTGCACCCGCACAACCTCCGCCTGAGCGGGGCCGCCTATGCGACCACGGACATGACGAAGGCGATCGGCACCGCCAGCCCCGACCCGTCGCTGAGCGACCCGACCAAGAACTACCTCATCGACGACAACAACCTGCTCGACCCCACCAAGGACACCAAGATCTCCGGTGACCCCTCGTTGATGGGCGATCAGGAGAAGCTCGGTCTGGCCACGATGGCAGCGTTCTTCCGCCGTTACGTCGGTGGCGAGGGTGCCTTCGAGCCGTACATGACCGGCGAGCTGTCCGACACCACCACCGGCAAGCAGGTGCCCACCACCGCCTGCCCGACCAGTGCCAGCGGTACGGCGATCCCGTGCAACCAGCGGGTCAACACCACCTACTTCGGCGCGCCGACCGAGCGCACCGACGTCATCGACCCCGAGGTGCAGAACCCGCTCACCGAGAACGCCCTCGGAGGCACGCTGAGCGGCAGCGGCTTCGCCGACGCCTACGCCCAGTCCCCGGGCGTCTCGCCGAAGCCGGCGGCCACCGCCACCGGCTACGACTGGTGCAACCCGGAGCCGACGGACTTCGCCCCGGCGCAGCTCGGCATGGCCGGCCTGCCCACTGCCGCCAAGCCCTGCCCGCTGCCCGATGCCAACACCGGCCTCGGCGGCCAGAACAACGGCATGCGGGAGAACTCGCCGGTCAACGAGTCCTACGGCCGTCAGCTCGCGCTGGCCTGGGACCCGAGCTCGACGGCGAAGCTGGACGCCCAGATCCCGTCCGCCTCGCAGGACATGAGCGGCTACAAGGCCCTGGCCATGGACGCGTCGGTCAACTTCTTCGACCTGCGCAACCCGGGTGCCGACAACCGCGGCAACAGCACCAAGGACACCACCTCGACCGGCTGCACCACGGCGCTGCCGTGCTGGCCCAACGAGAAGCCCACGTCCTACGACCCGACGTCGACCACGCAGAACTTCAAGATCGTCCTCACCGACACCGAGGGCCACAGCGCCTCCGTCGACGCGGGTGACCCCCGCTGGGGCAACGCTCTGCACATGTCGACCGGCACCAACACGCCGAACACGCACATCGTGCTCGACCAGATCCGGGTGCCGCTGACCGAGTTCACCGCTCAGGGTGTCGACGTCAGCAAGGTCGCCGGCCTGGAGCTGCAGTTCGGCGTGGCCGGTACGCCGACCTCGGGCTCGATCCAGCTGGCTGACGTCCGGTTCCAGGAGACGGCCACGGGCTCGCAGATCCTGTCCGACGGTGCCACCAAGGCCGACGGTGCCGGCTACGGTCCCGACGCCACGACGGACCCGGCGACGTACCTGAACGCCTACGACGCCGCTCCCGGTCACGAGCAGCTGCTCGACATCGTCAACAACGCCAAGCAGAACACCACCTGGACCGTCGACGACGACAAGAAGCAGTGCCCGAACGCCCAGTTCACCCACATCCAGGACGCGGTCAACTACGCCCAGCCCTGGGACACGATCGTGGTCTGCGCTGGCGTGTACCAGGAGTCCTCGACGCCGAGCTCGAGCACCTCGAGCCCGACGGCCAACGGCTCCACCAACGGCCTGACCATCAACAAGCCGCTGAAGATCAAGGGCGCCGGCGCCGACAAGGTGACCATCGAGCCCGACCAGTCGGTCGACTCGCTGGCCGGCCAGGTCCCGGACCTGCGTGACGGCGGCGGCAACGTCATCACCGTCTCGCGTCAGTCGCTGGGCTCGACCGACACCAACGAGATGTTCGTCGACATCTCGGGCGTGACGGTGACGGCCGGCAACACCTGGGCCGAGGCCGGCATCGCCTACTTCCAGGCCGCCGGTCGGATCTCGAACTCGGTCGTCGGTCCGATGAAGGTCGCCGCGACCGCCGACGAGCTGGCCGATCACCCGCACGGTTGGGGCATCGTCAAGACCGGGTGGGTCCAAGGTGCCGGGCCCGGCACCGTGGAGAGCGAGCTCACCGTCGCCAACAGCGTCGTCCAGGGCTACCAGTCCGGCGGCATCCTGTTCGACGGAGCGCGTGGCAAGGACGGCAGCGCGGACAACCTGGTCCGCACCGGCATCCGCAACCACGGCTACGTGAGCAACACCGTCGTGAAGGGCAGCTCCAGCAGGCTCTTCCCGCAGACCGGCATCCAGTACACCTCCGGCGTGACCGGCTACGTGAACGGCTCCCGGATCACCGGGAACTTCTACAAGGCCGACCCGTCGAAGTCGTACGGTCTGCTGCTCACCGACGCCGGCACCGACACCACCGGTGCGCTGGTCGGCTCCGCCGACTCGATCACCGGCAACGGGTTCGCGGTCTACAACGCCAACGCCGACAAGAGCGCGGTGCGGACGGGTGCTCCGTTCGTCCTCACCGGCAGCTACCTGGGCAACCCGGCGCCGATCTCGGGCGGCCCGGCCGACCCGAGCACCGGCACGGAGGCGATCTCCGGGGTGGGCACCGACAACAAGGCGACTGTCACGCTGACCAGTCGCTCGAGTGTCCCGCTCACCACGTCGCCCACGACGTACGGTGCGACGACCGACAAGGCGCCCAGCGCCGCGCTGATCGATCCGGCAGCGGGTTCGACGCTGTCGGTCGGGAAGCCGGTCTTCCCGCTGGCTCGCGGTCTGGACGACTTCGCGGTCGCCTCGGCCACCCTGCTGGTCGACGGCACACCTGTCGAGACCGAGTCGCAGGCGCCCTACCAGTTCGCCTGGACCCCGAGCGCGGCGTACGCCGGCAAGAAGGTCACCCTCGCCACGACGGTGACCGACTCGTCCGGCCAGTCGACCACCTCGGACCCGGTGACCGTCTCGGTCGCCAAGGTGGGCACGACGACGCCTGTCACCCCGACCGCTCCGGTGATCCACGTCGACAAGGTGCAGCGGACCAAGAAGGGCACGGCGAAGATCACCGTGACCGTCAGCGGTCCGGGCACCGTGTCGCTGTCGGGCAAGGGCATCGTGCACAAGTCCAGGAGCGTGAGCACGACCGCCACGCTGGTGGTCAGGACCAAGGGCAAGCTCCGCCACAAGCTCGTCAAGCACCACAAGGTGAAGGCGACGGTTGTCCTCACCTTCACCAGCAGCGCCGGAGCCACGGCGTCCCTCGAGGGGACGGTGCCGCTGGTCAAGCGTAAGTAGCACCTCAGCAACAGCGGAGGGCCCCGGCGGCGCGATCAGCGTCGGCGGGGCCCTTCGTCGTCGGCCGAGGGGCACCGTCAGTCGGCGTGCTCGTCGGCGCTGCGCGAGTCGGTCAGGGTCAGCGCCCCACCGATCGCGATCACCCCCACGACCGCGGCCAGGACCGCGTAGGTCACCCGCTCGCCGTGGAAGAAGCTGGCCACCAGGGCGGAGCTCCAGGTGCCCGTCGGCAGGGAGGTGGTGACCAGCGCGGCGATCAGGGTGCCGACCAGGGCGGTGCCGACGCTGGTGCCCACCTCCTGGGCGGTGTCGTTGAGGGCGGCGCCGATCGAGGTGCGGTTGCTCGGCATCGCGTCGACCAGCGCCACCGCGCAGATCGTCATCACGGTCCGCAGTCCGGCGGTCATGACCACCATCGAGATGGCGATCGCGAGGTAGCCGTGCTCGACGCCCCAGGCCATGCCAGCCAGGGCACCGGCGAGGAGAACGCCACCGACGACGCACGCGATGCGGTGTCCGAAGCGCTTGATCAGTCCTTCGGAGAACGGCGTGGCGACCAGCATGGTGGCGATCATCGGCAGGTTCGCCAGACCGGCGCGGACCGGCGACCAGCCGTAGGCGTACTGGAAGTGCAGGATCAGGCCGAACATCACGCTGGCCATCGCGATCGACGTGCCCGCCTGGGCGATGGTGGCGCCCCGGACGGTGCCGTTCGCGAAGAGGGTGAGGTCGAGCATCGGCGACGCCGTACGGCGCTCGTGCCAGACGAAGGCGAGTCCGGCGAGCACGGCACCGGCGATGGACGCCAGGGTGGCGGCCGAGGACCAGCCATGGTCGACGCCGGAGGTGGCGGCGTAGCACGCCAGGCCGATGGTCAGCACGCTCAGCGCGGCACCAGGCAGGTCCAGGGCGTCGTCGGTCAGGCCGTCGCGGTCGTCGGGGGCGACGCCGCGCCACACGCCGATGCAGGCGATCAGCGCGATCGGAGCGTTGACGACCAGCAGCCACTCCCAGCGGATGTGCGCGAGCGCGGTGCCGCCGAGGACCGGGCCGAGGATGAAGCCGGACATGCCGACGATGATCATCACCGTCATCGCGCGCATCCGCAGCGCCTTGTCGTCGAAGAGCCGGAAGACCAGCGAGTTGGTGATCGGCGCCATGGCCGCCGCCGCGATGCCGAGGGCGGCCCGCAACGCGATCAGCTCGCCGGAGGTGTCGACCGCCACCACCAGGAGGCTGATCAGACCGAACAGGGCGAGCCCGACCAGCAGCACCCGGCGACGACCGAAGCGATCGGCCACCGAGCCGGCGGTCAGCAGCAGACCGCCGAAGGTCAGCGAGTAGGCGCCGGTGACCCACTGCAGCGCGGTGGTGCCGCTGCCGAGGTCGCGCCCGATCGTGGGCAGCGCGATCGAGAGGAGGGTGTTGTCGACCATCTCGACGAAGAAGGCCAGACAGAGCGCGGCCAGCGGGATCCACGCCGCGCGCAGGGACGGATAGGTGCGCGACCCTGGACTGGTCGCGACGGTGGTCGTGGTGGTGCTCATCGGGGGCTCCTCGGGTACGGCGCCGATCGGTCTGACGGCGTGACCCCGACGCTAGGCGGGCGCGGTTTCAGGGCGGCTTCACGTCGGCTTCACGGCGCCTTCAGCGGGTTGGCGGCTCCTCGCTGCCCTCGGGCCCGGACTGCGCGCATGAGAGTCGGGTCCAGCGTCAGGCCGTGGCCCGGCGCAGCGTCCCCTCCAGCTCGGGGAGCACTGCCTGCACCCGCCGGTCGGCGACCGCCTCCGCCTCCTCGTCCCGGGCGGCGCGGGCATCCCACAGCGCCGCCTTCGCCCGGAGGTAGCGCAGGTGGACCCGCAGCGTGGCGATCTCCTCCTCGACCCGCTCCGCGTGCTGCAGCAGCAGGTCCCGCTGATCGCCGGCGCGGTCCGGGCCGGCGACCCGGTTGGCCTGGTAGACCCGCATGTCCTCGATGCTCATCCCCATCGCCCGCAGGCACGCCAGCACGCCGAGCGCCTCCACGTCCGCCTCCCGGTAGCGGCGGTGACCGCTGGACGCATCGCGCGGGACCGGGCCGATGAGCCCCACCTGCTCGTAGTAGCGCAGGGTCGGCTCGCTGAGACCCGTACGCCGTGCGACCGCCTGGATGGTGAGTGCCATGGGTCCACTAGAGACGACCTCAAGCGCTTGAAGTCAAGACCGCGTCGTCAGCCGATCAGTCCGAGCTCGCGCAGGCTGGCGACGGTCTCCGCAATCGTCTCGCCGACGGGCCGCGGCCGGAAGGCGAGCTCGGCCTTCGCCCGGTCGTTGTGGATCGTCAACGCGGTGGGCTCCTCGCCCGGCGCCTCGGTGACGGTCGCGGAGGTGCTCGCGGCCTCGTGCACCAGCCGTGCCACCTCGCGATAGGTCAGCGAGGGACCGTCGGCGAGCAGGAGGTAGCGCCTGCCAGCGGCCTCGGAGACGTCCATGGCGGCGACGTGGGCGGCGGCCACATCGCGTACGTCGACGAGCCCGAACCGCTGCTTCGGCACGGTGGTGAGATGTCCCGAGGCCAGCCCCTGGACCAGCTGCAGCGAGGAGCGCGCCTCGGCGGTCAGGGCGGGCCCGAGGATGAAGGTCGGGTTGAGGGAGACCAGCTCCGGCGCGTCGGCGTACTGCTCGACGAAGTCCCACGCGGCACGCTCGGCGACCGTCTTGGCCATCGGGTACGCCGGCAGGCCCGGCGTCTCCGGGTCGGTCCAGTCGTCCTCGGTGTAGTCGCGCACCGGCTTGGGCGTGTAACCCACCGCCGCGAAGGAGGAGGTGAGCACGACCCGGCGTACGCCGGCCTCGCGGGCGGCCCGCAGCACGTGCAGCGCGCCGTCGCGGGCGGGTACGACCACCTCGGCCGGGTCGGTGGGCTGGATCATGGGCGTCGCCACGTGGTGGACGACATCGCAGCCGGCCACGGCCGCCGCCCAGCCATCGGCGGAGGTCAGCGAGGCGAGAGCGATCTCGAGGTCGCCGTCGTCCGCCCCCGCCCGGGCCAGGGCGGACCGCAGACCCGCCTCCCGGTCCGGCGAGCGCAGCGTCACGCGGACGCGCTCGCCCGACTGCAGCAGTCGCGCCGTCAGCCAGCTGCCCAGGTAGCCGTTGCCTCCGGTGACGAGGACGCGGCGGCCGGTGTGGAACTCATCGTGCTGTGTGGTCATGGCACGACGAAACCTTCCCTCAAGCGCTTGAGGTCAAGCGCCGGCTCAGGCGTGCGGCGTGGCCTGCCCGTTCTCGTTCGCGGTGGTGCCGTTGGTCGAGGCGCCGGAGCCGGGGGCGAGCGCCGCCGGGCCCGAGCCGGAGCCCGAGCCGGAGCTGGAGGCCAGCCCGGTCATCACGGTCTGCAGGATCGTGGACCCCTGCGCGGCGAGCTGGGCGACCGCGTCGTTGAGCCCGTCGGTGCCGTTGAGGATGGTGAGGTTGGCGTTGGCCAGGCCGTCCGCAGCCGCCTTCATCATCTGCGGGAGCTGGGCGATGATCGCCTGGTCGAGCGCGATCCGGCCCTCGGCGGCGGAGGCCTCGGCCGACATCTTGGTGCGGTCGGCCTCCGCCTGAGCGAGGGTACGGATCCGCTCGGCCTCCGCCTCGGCCGGCTTGACGACCTCCGCGACCAGCTCGGCCTCGCGCAACTCGGCGTTCTTCGCCGCGACCTTGGCCTGCTCCTCCAGCACCGCCTGCTGCGCCTTCGCCGCCGCCAGCGGGCCGGCCTGCTCGGCGGTGGCCTGCGCCTGGTCGATCTGCGACTGGTACTCGGCCTGCTTCACCGCCGTCGCCCGGGCGTACTCGGCCTGGTTCTGCACCGAGAGCTGCTGCGCCTCCGCTGCCAGCTGGTCGGCCTGCGCCTGCGCGATCTTGGCGGCCTGCTGCACCGTCGCCTGGTGCGGCGCCGCCAGGGAGTTGATGTAGCCGCTGCCGCGGTCGTCGATGGACTGGATCTGCAGCGAGTCCACCACCAGACCGAGGTTGGCCATCTCGAGCTTGGAGGCCGAGAGCACCTGCTCGGCGAGCTTCTGCCGCTCGCGGATGATGTCCTCGACGGTCATCGAGCCCACGATCGAGCGCAGGTGCCCGGCGAAGATCTGCCCGGTCAGCACGCTCATCCGGTCCTGGTCGGCGAGGAACCGCTGGGCCGCCGCGGCGATGCTCGCGTGGTCCGAGCCGACCTTGAACGCGATCACGCCCTTGACCGCGAGGCCGATGCCCTGCTGGGTCACGCACGCCTCCTCGATCACCGCCTCCATCAGCGACAGCGTCAGGTAGGAGACGCGCCGGAAGACCGGTACGACGAAGGCGCCGTGCCCGGTGACGATACGGAACGGCAACCGGTTGTCACCGCGGCTCTTGCCACCGGAGATCAACATCGCCTGGTCGGGCGCGGGGACGTGCCATCCGAACATGGAACACCTTCTTCTGATCGAGCTCCTGATCGAGCGTGTCGAGTTGCTGGGCTTGCGGACCTAGCAGGCGATGACGTCGACCTGCCGGGGACCGCGGATGCCGATGACGAGCACCGACGTACCGGGCTCGAGCGGCTCCTCCCCGAAGGCGATGAACCTCTCCGGAACGCCCTGGCTGTCAGCGACGATCTCGCCCGGCACGTCGTTGCCGGGGATGCGCAGGACCACCTCTGCCACCTGACCCACGAGGAAGTCGTCAGCCACGCCGTCGGGCCCCTTTCTGTCGTCGTCTGCTGGGGCCACCGTAGGAGACGACCCGCCCGTGCCGCCGCGGAATCACCAGGAACCCGCCACGGTGGCTCTCGGTTCTCACCGTGAGTCCCACCGCCGGACGCTACGGTGTGCCGGTGATCGCCGAGCCGTCGAAGCGTGCCGCCTGGTGGCGAGCCTTGCCTGTGCTGGCCGTGCTGCTCGTTGGTGCCGCGCTGACCGTTCGCGGTCCGGGACTGCTGCGCAGCGCCGGGATCGGTCTCGTCATCGGCGCGCTCTTCCGGAACTGGCGCCGCTGGGCCCGCGACGTCTCGGCCCGTGCCGCAGACACTCCGCTCCACCGAGGCGAGGTGGTGGACCGATGACGGCGGGCCATCGCGACCCCGACGAGCGCTCGGCCAACCGCCTTGGACGCTCGTGCGCCTTCTGCGGAAGCACCGACGTCGGGTGGGAGCACCCGCTCGACCCCCGCCTGGCGACGTTCGAGGTCCACGGGGAAGGTCACATCCTGCCGGCATCGTGGGCGCTGTGCGATCCGTGCGAGAGGCTCTACGTCGCGCAGGACGACAGCGCCGCCCTCTCGGTCATGATGCGACACGACACAGCGCCGGACGCTAAGCGGGCGTACGCGGCCTCGGCACTGCGCGTTCAAGCGTGCCGACCGTGGTGGCGAGCCGCTGGATCAGGAGCCGGTCACCGTCGCCGCCGCACGAGAGCTCGGCTTCGTCCCCCTCGCCGAGGTGACCGGAGCGATGGCCCTCGGCGCGCTCTGGCCGGCTGAGCATCGGGGGTGGCTTGCCGAGGCGGCTGCCGCGTTCGACGCTGACGACGACCGCTTCGGCTGGCTGATCCGCTCCCCGGACCCGGCCGTCCCCGTCCGCGACACGCTGAACGCCCTGTGGCGCTGGGTCGAGCGCGACCCGGCGTGCCGAGACCCACAGGTCTGGACGCAGCGCGTCGAGGAGTTCTTCGCTCGCTCCGCGTGATCCGTTCCAGGCGATCGCGGACCGCGGAGCGAACGGCGCACCCGGTGCGCGCTCCACTCCACGGTCGACTCCGCGGACGAAGCGCATGCCGTCCCCGCCCACAGGGAAGGATGGTGCCGTGCGTCGCTCCCGGGTCCCCCTGCTCGCGCTGACGGTCGGACTGGTGCTCGCCGACTCGGCGGTGGTCACGCTCGCGCTACCGGCGATCCTGCAGAAGCTGCACGGGAGCGTGCCGCAGATCGCCTGGGTGCTGATCTCGTTCAATCTGGTGCTGGCGGTGTGCGCGGTGCCGGCCGCCCGGCTCTGCGAGCGGTTCGACCAGCGGATCTGCTGCGCTGCCGGCATCGCGCTCTTCGCGGCCGCCTCGGCGGCGTGCGCGCTCGCGGGCTCGATGGAGCTGCTCATCGCCGCGCGCTCGGCGCAGGCGCTCGGCGGTGCCTTCGCGCTGGTCGGAGCGCTGGAGCTGCTGGTGAGCGTGCAGGGTGAGCGCACCGGCGTCGGCTGGTGGATCGCCGCCGGTGTGGTCGGGACGGCAGCCGGCCCGGTCGTCGGGGGTCTACTCACCCAGGCGATCTCGTGGCAGGCGATCTTCGTGGTGCAGGTGCCGGTGGCGGTCCTCGCCGTACCCGCTGCCCTCAGCATCCGCCCCGTGCGTACGGCGACTCCGCAGCGGCATCCACCCGCGCTCGCGCCCAACCTCGCCCTGGCGCTGCTCTCGGCCGCGCTGACGGCGGCGCTGTTCCTGCTGGTGCTGCTGCTGGTGGAGGGGTGGCGCCACTCCCCTGCCACCGCAGCCCTGACCGTCTCGGTCATCCCCCTGGCCGCTGCGGCCGCCCGGCCGCTGGTGCGCGGCCTGCGCGCCTCGCCGACGGTCGAGGCGGCCGCCGGGAGCCTGCTCATCGCCGGTGGGCTGGTCGCCCTGGCGCTGCCGCCCTCAGCCCACCTCGCCTGGACCATCGCACCGCAGGCGCTCGTCGGGCTCGGTCTCGGCATGACGGTCGACAGGCTGACCGCCGCCGCCCTGCGTGACCGGCTTCCCCGAGCGGTGCACGGCGGCTGGACGATCGCCGCCCGGCATCTGGGGGTGGTTGCGGGGCTGCTCGTCCTGACGCCTGTCTTCACCGCCAGCCTGGAGGCCGCCCAGGGGCCGGCGCAGGAGGCGGTTACCGCGCTCGTCCTCGACGCGCCGCTGCAGGCGAGCGACAAGGTCGCGATCGCCCAGGCGCTCGGGGATCGGCTCGCCGACCAGCACGACCAGGTCCCCGACCTGCGCCCCGCCTTCGCGTCGCTCGACATCGCGCCCGGCGACCGGCCGGCGGCCGACCGGCTCGAGCGGGATCTGGACGACCAGGTACGTCGCGCGGCCACGCGCGCCTTCCGCGACTCCTTCCTGATCGCCGGCGCCCTGGCCCTGCTCGCACTGGTCCCCCTCTCCGTACGACGGAGGCCGCGATGAGCCTCGACGTACGCCTGCGGAGGCTCGCGCTGCCCCTGCTCGCCCTCGCCCTTGTCGCGATCGTGCTGGTCGTGCAGGTCGCGAACGGAGGCGGCGGCTACGCGCCGAACGCGCTGGCCGATCCGTGTGCCGCCCGCTCGGCGACCAGCACGCCGGCCACCCTCGACGCACTCGGGCAGGAGCTGGTGCTGCTGGGACTGGACGGCGCTGCCTGCCGGCTCGGCACCTCCCGCGAGGCACTGACGCTCGACCTGGCCCAGCACCACGACGACCCGAGCGACGCCCAGGTCGCGGCACTGAAGGCGGGGCTGCTCGATGCCGTCGCTCGGATGAAGAGCGCCGGGACGCTGCCGCCCTCCGCCGACCTGATCGACCAGGCCCTCGACGCGAGCGACCTCAACTCGTTGGCGAAGCTGGCGATCCGGGCGCTGCCCGACAGCATCGTCGACCGGGCCCTGCCGACCGACGAGGTGTTACGGCAGGCGATCGAGAACCTCGACGTACGCTCCCTCCTGACCGGCCTGGACGACTCCGATCACCTCGGTGACCTGGTCACCCGAGCGGTGGTCAAGGCGGCCGAGCAGACCATCACCGCGAAGCTGCGCGGGCTGGTGTGAGGAACGCTGGGCATCACTGCGTCAGCAGGTAGCCCGCCAGCACGAAGCCGCACAGCGCGATCAGCACCCGCAGGATCGCCGCGGGCAGCCGGCGTGCGACGGCCGGCCCGATCAGGCCACCGACGACGGCCCCGAGTGCGAGCGGCCACATCGCATGCCAGACCACGCTGCCCAGGACCGCGAAGAGGACGGCCGGGAGCACGTCGGAGCCGACCAGGATGACGTTCTTCAACGAGTTCGCCCGGTGCAGCACCGGCTCGACGGTGAGCAGCAGGAGCGTGATCAGCAAGATGCCTGCCCCGGCACCGAAATAGCCGTTGTAGACAGCGACCGCACCCCCGGCCACGGCCACGATCGGCCGCGCCAACGCACGGCCACTGTCGCGCTGCCAACGGCTGATCGCGGGCTGGAGCAGCAGCACCAGCGCGCCGGTCGCCACCAGGTAGGGCACGATCCGGTCGAAGACCCGTCCGGGGGTGAGGACCAGGAGCGCCGCGCCGGCCAGCGACAGCGCGACGTACGCCGGCAGCCACGCACGGATCGCGTGACCGCGACCGACGACGTCCGGCCCGGCACGCAAGGCCGAGCTGATCCCGCTGCCCAGCAACGCCACCGAGTTGGTCACGTTGGCCGCGAGCGGCGGGATGCCGACGGCGAGCAGCGCCGGATAGGCCACCAGCGAGGTGATCCCACCGGCGGTGCCGATCACGCCGGCTGCCACGCCTGCGCCGGCGAGGAACGCCTCGGCGACGAGCTCACGCACACCCTCTCCCCACGTCGACCCGGACAGCGGGTGGCCACGTTAGCCGCTCGCGGCGCCCGCTGCTCCGCGGGGACGTCTCGTCCTGGGGCGGTGGGTCGTCCCTGCGAACGGCATGTCCTGGCCGACGCGTTCAGGCACAATGCGGTCATGGGCAGGAACGGTGCACCGGCTGTGGGCGCGATGCTCTGGCGGGCACGTATCCGCTTCATCGTCGCGTTCACCGCCGTCGGGACAGCTGTCCATCACTGGCACGGGTGGCTCGGCTGGGCGCTGGGGCTCGCCGTCGCCGGCGGCCTGATGCTCTTCGAGCTGCCCGGTTGGTGGCGTTACGTCACCACCGGGGAGCACGATCGGCCACCTGAGGAGCCACGGCTCGCGGGCACTGCACGCTTCCGGCAGCCCGGGACGACGAACGTCCGACTGCTGTCGGTCGGCGGCGACCGAGCCCGCGTCGCACGGCGACTCGGTCACATCACCGGGCTGGACGAAGTGGCCGTCGATGATCTGCTCGATGCCGTGCCGACCGCGCTCCCCCGACGCCTCAGCGTGACCAGCGCCGAGGAGGCGGTGAACGCGCTGCGCGACGTCGGCGCCGAGGCGCGGATGCGCATCCAGCCCATCGGCCTCGCCGAGGGGCACAGCACCAGCTGAGCGTGGCGGTCGCGCCCGCAAAGTGTCACCGTGACAGTTAGCGGCGTCGGTGACACCTGTGACGTGTCACCGACGGCCCGAGCCGCCGACGTCGCTCAGCTGTCGCGCCAGGCGATCAGCTTCTCCAGGGTGGACAGGTCGTAGTCGGGGCCGCCGACGCCGACGGTGATCAGCTCCGCGCCCGCGTCGCGCAGCTCCTTGGCTCCGTCGAGGTCGCTGGCAGCGACCGAGATCTCGATCTGCGAGGCGTCGCGGCCGATCGTCTCGCAGTGTCCGGCCAGCACGCCGAGCTTGTGCTTGAGCGTGTCGACGTCGGCGAAGGAGTGCCAGATGTCGGCGTGCTGGGCGACCAGCTTCAGCGTCTTCTTCTCCCCGCCGCCACCGATCAGCACCGGGATCTTGCGGGTCGGGGCAGGGTTGAGCTTGGCCCAGCGCGACTCGATCCGCGGAAGCGCCTCGGCGAGGTCGTTGAGCCGGCCACCGGCGGTACCGAACTCGTAGCCGTACTCGGTGTAGTCCTTCTCGAACCATCCCGAGCCGATGCCGAGCAGGAGCCGGCCGTCGCTGATGTGGTCGACGGTGCGGGCCATGTCGGCCAGCAGCTCGGGATTGCGGTAGCTGTTGCAGGTCACCAGCACGCCGAGCTCGGCCCTGCTGGTCTGCTCGGCCCACGCGGCGAGGGTGGTCCAGGCCTCGAAGTGCTTGCCCTCGGGCTCGCCGTAGAGCGGATAGAAGTGGTCCCAGGTGAAGATGACGTCGGCGCCGAGCTCCTCGGCCTGGCGGACGGCATCACGGATCTGCTGGTAGTCGGCGTGCTGCGGCTGCAGCTGGACGCCGATCCGAAGGGGGCGGGTCATGGGCCCAACCTACGGGGCCGCCCCACCGGCGTCACAGCAGTAGTCTGCGAACCGCATCCCCGGGCAGGTGTCCGCCGGACCCGCACCGGGCACTGACGCGCGAGGAGGTGGCGATGAGCGTTCATCGAGCGGACGCGGTCGCGGCGCAGGCCCGCGACCATCCCGTCATGGAGTGGGGCGCGCGGATGGGCTTCGCGGTCTACGGCCTGGTCTACGTCGTGCTCGCCTGGTTGGCCGTGCAGGTGGCCGTCGCCGGCGGTCGTTCGGCCTCGGTCTCCCGCCAGGGGGCGTTGCGCGAGGTCGCGCGTCAGCCGCTCGGCCATACGGTGCTCTGGATCGCGTTCGTCGGCTTCTGCGCCCTCGTGCTGTGGGAGGTCGCCACGGCACTGGGCGGGCACGAGGACAAGGACGGCGCCGACCGGGTGCGCAGCGGACTGGGCTCGGCGGCGAAGGCGATCGTGTTCGCCGCCTTCGCGATCAGTACGGCGAAGATCGCGCTCGGCGCCGGCAGCAGCAGCCACACCAAGGGCTGGACCGCTCGGTTGATGAGCCTGCCGGGCGGCCCGGTGATCGTGGGAGCCATCGGCGTGGCGGTCGCGGGATACGGCTGCTACAGCATCGCCAAGGGGCTCGGCGACGGCTGGCGCAAGGAACTCGATGCGCGGGGCACCCGAGGAGACCTGGGCAGGGTCATCACCGTGCTGGCCCGCGCCGGCTACACCTCCCGCGGCGTGGCCTTCGGAATCATCGGTGGACTGTTCGTGTGGGCGGCGATCACCGAGGATCCGAACCGTTCCGGCGGCCTGGACCGCGCCCTGCAGCGACTTCGCGGCGCGCCCTTCGGCACCGCCCTGCTGGTGCTGGTAGCGCTCGGCTTCGCCTGCTACGGCGTCTACAACGTGGCCAAGGCGCGACACCTGCGTCCGCGGTAGGGCCGCCGCCCTAGCCCGGCCGCAGCGCGGCAGGCCTCACCGGTCTGCGTTGGCCCGCCCGATGGCTGCGGTGAGCACCGTCGCGAAGCCGCACCACCCGGCGTACGGGGCCAGCCCCCAGCCCGTACGCCGGTCGATCCTCCCGGCGCGTCTCGCCAGGTCGGTGCTGCTCAGCGCGAGGGCGGCCGCGACGCCGGTGGCCGGCCCGATGCGGTGGGCCTTGAAGAAGACCCAGGTCCAGGAGGCGTTGAGCACCAGGTTCGCGCCGAGCGCCCGGCGGTAGGAACGGGCCGTTGTGGCCTCGGCCTTCTCCAGCGCCACCGCGGAGGCGACGGCGATACCGGCGTACAACGCCGTCCAGACCACGGGGAACGCGGCGGCCGGAGGTTGGATCGCCGGCTTGCGCAGGCCGCCGTACCAGGGACCCGAGGTCTCCTTGCTGGCCACACCGCCGACCAGGGCGGTCGCGGCGACGGCGCCCGTCGTCGCGGCCAGGGTGTTGCGGAACATGGTGTCCTCCCGTCGTCTGCCGTCCGACGCTACCCGGGCCCACCGCCCACCCCGGCGCGGGCCGGTTCTGTGATGGGATGTCACATCCGCGGGTCGTCGATCGTCGTGAGGACGACACCATCATGCTGGCCCTGCCACCAGCCCACGAGGAGCACCCATGTCTTACGCAGTCGACTTCCAGGACGTCTCGACGATCGGTCTGGAGACCTCCCCCGTCGCCGAGGCCCTGGCCGGGCTGCGGGCCAACGAGGCCCGCTACTTCAAGAACAAGTACGACCACACCTACACGACGGTCCCCGCGCAGGAGGCGCCCGAGGTGCTCGCCTGGGTGGAGCGCATCCTGAAGGAGGAGCGCGGCCTGGAGTTCGCGGCCCGACCGCTGGAGGTGGCCGACATCGAGGTGGACGGCATCAAGTGGCCCGAGGTCATCTACGAGTCCGGCCTGATCGTCAACGTCCTCTACACCCTGGCCGACGCCGGCAAGCGTGCGGTCGGCTTCAAGCTCGCCGAGGGGATGGAGGTGCCCGAGGAGCTCGCCGAGGCGGGGTTCAAGTTCGCCCGGCAGAAGTCGAAGCTCGCCGGCACGATCCGCGGGTCGTTCTTCGTGATCAAGGGGACGTACTGACCGCTCGCCGGTTCGCCCGGCCGTTCCGCCGGCCGGGCACTCCGGCGGCTCACAGGTCGATCTGCGAGCCCATCACCACGACCCGCTCCGAGGGCAGGTTGAAGTACTCCGCCGGGTTGGCGGCGTTGCGGGCCATCAGCACGAACAGCGCCTTGCGCCACCGCGGCAGCTTGCCGTGGTGCGCCTGCGGGGCCAGGTTCGCCCGGGAGAGGAAGTAGGTCACCTGCTCCAGGTCGGGGATGAACTCCCAGCCGGAGTCGTGCAGGTGGGCGTGCAGGGCCGCGGGGATGTCGGGGCGGTCGAAGAAGCCGTAGCGCATCGTCACGTGCATGATGCCGTCGCCGGTGAAGCCGAGCGGGTCGAAGGCGAAGGCCTTGTGCACGGGCACGTGCGGCACCGTCTGCGGGATCGCCGTGAAGATGACGACTCGCTCGTGCAGCACACCGATGTGATCGACGTTGGCGCGCATCGCCAGCGGCGTCGTCTCCTTGGAGGGGTGCGGGAAGACAGCCATCCCGGGCACGCGATGCACCGGATGCTCGTGCAGGTCCTGCACGAAGTCGACCAGCCGGCCCTCCTTGTGCACCCGGCTGTCGGTCACGATCTCCCGGCCGCGGTACCAGGTGCTCATCAGCGTGAACATCACCGTCGCGATGAGCAGCGGCAGCCAGCCGCCGTGCGGGATCTTGTTCAGGTTGCCGATCAGGAAGCTGAGCTCCATCCCGCCGAAGATGATCGCGAACAGCACCAGGCGCCAGGTCGCCCACTTCCACTGCAGCCGCGCGACGACCAGCATCAGGATCGTGTCAATGAGCAGCGCGCCGGTGACGGACACCCCGTACGCCGTGGCCAGCCGGTCCGAGCTGCGGAAGACCAGCATCAGCGCCAGCACGCCGACGAAGAGCACCGCGTTGATCACCGGCAGGTAGACCTGACCGGCCGATCCCTCCGAGGTCTGCCGCACGGTCAGGGACGGCAGCAGCCCCAGCTGGGTGGCCTGGCGCGAGACCGAGAACGCTCCCGAGATCACCGCCTGGGAGGCGATCACCGTGGCGATCGTGGCCATCACGACCATCGGTACCTGTGCCCAGCCCGGCACCAGGAGGAAGAACGGGTTCGAGATCGCGCTGGGATCGCGCAGGATCAGCTCGCCCTGACCCATGTAGGTGAGCACGAGCGCGGGGAAGACGAACACGAACCAGGCCAGGGCGATCGGACGCCGGCCGAAGTGGCCCATGTCGGCGTACAGGGCCTCCGCACCGGTGATGCACAGCACCACCGCGCCCATCGCGATGAAGGTGATGAGCGGGTGCTCGATCATGAAGGCCAGCGCGTAGGTCGGCGATAGCGAGCGCAGGATGCCGGGGTGTGGGATCACCACCCGCAGCCCCGCCAGTGCGAGGACGGTGAACCAGACCAGCATCGCCGGCCCGAAGAACGCACCGACCCGGTGGGTCCCGTAGCGCTGGGTGGCGAACAGCACCACCAGGATCGTGATCGAGATCGGCAGCACCAGGTGGGTCAGGCTCGGCGCCGCGACGCTGACCCCCTCCACCGCGGAGAGGACCGAGATCGCGGGGGTGATCACCGAGTCGCCGAAGAAGAGGCTGGCGCCGACGATCGCCAGGACGATCACGACCCCGACCCGCCGGCTCTTCGCACCGATCGCGCGGCGGGCGATGCCGGCCAGCGCCATCACGCCGCCCTCGCCGCCGTTGTCGGCCCGCATGATCACGCCGATGTACTTGATCGAGACGATCAGCGTCACCGACCAGACCACCATGCTGATCACGCCGTACACGTCGCCGGGCGTGGGCTTGATGGCGTGGTCGTCGATGGAGAAGAGCGTCTTGAGCGAGTACAGCGGGCTGGTACCGATGTCGCCGAAGACGACCCCCAGGGCCCCGAGGGTGACCAGCGCGAGGTCGCGGTGCCTCCTGTCGGGACCGCCCTCGAGCGCTTCCCCGGAGCCGGTAGCGGTCGTTACCTGCGCGTCATTCACCGGCACATCCTGCACCCACGTCCCGCCGGATCCACGATCGAGCGCGTGAAGCGGACGGCACACGCCCGCGCGCGCAGGTTGCGGGCAGGTTGTGGCCAGGCTCCCGGGCCGGCCGGCGGCCTGTCAGGGATGTCGGCGGGCGCCCTTCATCACCCGGTCGACCGCGTTGCTCGCTCCGTGCACCGCCACCCCGACCAGATCCAGGTCGGCCCCGCGTACGGCGCGGACCGCGGCGCGGTTGTCCTCGTCGTTGCCGGTGCCGAAGAGGTCGTGGGTGAAGACGCTGAGCGCGAGTTCCCGGCGTACGGCTCGCTCGCGGATCTCGGCCAGGGTCTCCTTGCCGCCCTCGAAGACGAAGAGCGGCTGCCCGAGCGTGGCCAGGTACGGCGTCCCGTCGGCGTCCTCGTAGCCGGCTCCCACCAGCTGCGGGAAGGCGTGGGTGATGGCACCGATCAGGTAGGAGGCGGCGTTCACCCGCTGCCACGGGGCAAGGTCCTCGCGCAGGACGACGGCGATCTTGGTGTCGAAGGGGTAGCTGCCCATGCCCCGATCCTCGTGGGCAGGGGCGGAGCGGTCTTGTACGTTCTTGACATGGGCTCCGCCGCGACGATCAGGGCCTGGCGCCCGGAGATCGCCGGCGTTGCCGAGGTGCTGCATGCGCACTTCCCGCGGCACGCCTACCCGCCGCACACGCACGGCACCTGGACCCTGCTCGTGGTCGACAGCGGCACCATCGGGTTCGAGCTCGGCCGGCACGACCACGGCGCGATGCCCTCCCTGGTGACGCTGCTGCCGCCGCACGTGCCGCACGACGGGCACAACGCCACCAGCGCCGGCTTCCGCAAGCGGGTGATCTACCTGGAGGAGGAGGTCCTCGGTGCCGAACGGATCGGCGCTGCCGTCGATCGGCCCGGGTGGCGCGACGGCGATCTGCTGGCGGCGGTGCGCGGCCTGGACGACGCGCTCGGCCGCCGGCACGACCGGTTCGAGGCCGAGGCGCGGCTGGCCCTGGTCGCCGACGCCCTGCACGAACGGCTCGACCGTCGCCCGCGCCGGGCCGGTCCGGCGGCGAGCGACCGGCCGCTCGCCGCCCGGCTGCGTCGCCTCCTCGACGAGCGGCTCGCCGGGGAGGTCGTGCTGGCCGACCTCGCAGCGGAGCTGGGTGCCCACCCGACGCACCTGGTCCGCTCCTTCGGCCGGTCCTACGGGATCGCGCCGTACCGCTACCTGACCGGTCGCCGCCTCGACCACGCCCGCCGGCTGCTGCTCTCGGGCACCGCACCGTCGGTCGTCGCCGCCGAGGTCGGCTTCTACGACCAGGCGCATCTGACCCGGCACTTCCGTCGGCTGCTCGGCACCACGCCGGCCGCTTACGCGCGCTCGGCCCGGTGACCCAACCCCGAGACGTCACGTATCGGGGGTCGAGAGGCCATCGCCCGGACACTCGACCCGCGATAGGTGACGTCTCGACCTGCGAAAGGTGACGGGTCGGCATAGAACGGCTCAGGCCTGCCCCGAGAGTGCCGATAGGCCGATGTGCACGAGTTCGTCGCGCAGGATCGCGAAGCGCTCAACGACATCGCTGCGTGGACGGCCGCGCGGTTGTCCGATCCCTCAGCCGTGCCTGCGTACGGCCGCGCCGGCGAGCCCGGGACGGGAGCCGAGCCGCTGCCCGCGCTGGCGAGCGAGGGCATCGGTACCGACGCGGCGTGGGCCTGGGTCCGCGACGCCGTCCTGCCCACGGCCTTCGCCACCGACCACCCGCGCTACCTCGCCTTCGTCGGGGGCGCTCCCACGCCTGCCGCGGTCCTGACCGACGCGGCCCTCTCGGCGGCATCGGTGTACGGCGGCAGCGAGCTGGAGGCGGGGACGGTCGTGACGGCCGAGCGGGCGGCTCTCGGGTGGCTGTGCGCGTTCCTCGGCTACCCCGCCGAGGCGCACGGAGCGTTCGTCAGCGGCGGCTCGCTGGCGAACCTCAGCGCCCTTGTCGCGGCCCGGCACGGGCGCCGTACGGCGGCGGGCGCGCCGCCCGGCGTCATCGTGATGTCCGCCTCGGCGCACGCCTCGGTGCGAGCCGCCGCCGCGATCATGGGATGCGAGGTCGTGCCGGCCGGTACGGCCGACGGCCGGCTGCGCGCCGCCGATCTCGCTCCGGTCCTCGACGCGCACGACCCCGACGACGTCGTCGCCGTGGTCGCGAGTGCCGGTGCCACGAACACCGGCGCGGTGGACGCGCTGGCCGAGATCGCGGCCCTCTGCGCCGAGCGGGAGGTCTGGCTGCACGTCGACGCCGCCTACGGGGGCGCAGCCATGCTCTCGCCCTGCCATCGCGAGGCGTTCGCCGGCATCGAGCGCGCCGACTCCATCACGATCGATCCGCACAAGTGGCTCTTCACGCCCTACGAGTGTGCGGCGATCCTCTACCGCGATCCCCACCGTGCCCGCGCGGCCCACCGCCAGCGGGCCGAGTACCTCGAGGCGGCCCACGAGGCCGCGGACAACCCGGCCGACTACGCCGTGCACCTGACCCGGCGCGCGCGGGGGCTGCCGCTGTGGGCCTCCCTGCTGGCCAACGGCACCGACGCGTACGTCGACGCTGTCGAGCAATGCCTCACGACCGCCGGCTACGCCGCCAAGCAGATCGAGGCCAGCCCGACGCTGGAGCTGGCCACCGCGCCGCAGCTGTCGGTGGTGCTGTTCCGCCGTACGGGATGGGGTGCGGCCGAGTACGAGCAGTGGTCGCAGGCGGCGCGCCGCAGCGGCCTCGGGCTGGTCACGCCGACCACCTTCGGCGACGAGCCGGTGCTGCGACTCTGCTTCGTCAACCCGCGCACGACGGCCACCGATGTCGACCTGCTCCTGATGAGCCTGAAGGACGATCTGCCCTGAACGACCGCCGCCGGACCGAGCGCCGGGCCACCGCACCGACCGGGTCGTCGACCGACGCACCGGCAACCGAAATGCCGACAAGACGCCAGCTCTGGGTAAGGGGACACATGGAGCGCCGCGCCAAGGAGACCGAGACCTCCGTGCCGAGCACGCATCCCGCGTCCGGCACGGTCGCCGGCACGCGCCGGCGCACCGCCGCCGCGCACCGCACCATCGGCCGGCTCTCCTGGGTGGTGCTGGTCGGCGGCCTGGCTGCCAACCAGATCGCCGAGACGGCGTCGTACCAGACCGCGCAGGCGATCCTGCTGACGACGCTGACGGCCTTCTTCCCGCTCCTGGTGGTCCGGCTGGTCCTGGCCGCCCGCCTCTATCCCACCCGCCGGATCCCGCTGCTGATGCTGGCGGTCACGGTGACGGTCTGGTCGCTGGGCTCGCTGGTGGTCAATGCGGCGAGCCTGGAGGAGCAGCAGAACTTCCCAGCGCCCGGCGAATGGCTCTTCCTGGCCTCCTACCTGGGCCTGGTCGGCTACCTGATCCTCGACGTGGACAGGAAGCAGAGCCGCCTGACCCGCAGCTGGCTCGACGTGGCGGTGATCTGCGGCGCGATGTCGTGCCTGGCCTCGCTCCTGCTGGTAACACCGATCAAGCTGGCCTCGGGCGAGGAGGGGCTGCCGCTGCTGCTCGCGCTGATGTACCCGCTCGCCGACCTCGCGCTGTCGATGGTGGTGCTCGGCCAGGCGCTGCTGCAGACCCGCACTGACCAGCGCAAGTCGCTGATGCTCGGCGCCGCGTTCGTGCTGCTCGCCTGCGCGGACTCGGGCTTCGCCCTGCAGGTCTCGGCCCCGACCTACGACTTCGGCAACACCAGCAACGCGCTGTGGGGCGGTGCCTGGGCCCTGCTGGTCGCGGCGGCCTGCCGTCCCGAGCAGCGCGTGCTGCGCACGATCCCGAAGCTGGCCGGCACCCGCCTGCTGGTGACAGCGGGGGCGGTCGCCCTGGCCGTCCTCACGATCCGGCCCGACGACACCCTCGCCTTCTACACCGTGCCGCCCGCTGTCGTGACCCTGGCAGCCGTCGGGGCGCGGATGGTGCTCGCGCTGCGCGACGCCAACCGGGCCACCGAGGCGTTCGCGCTCTCGCAGACCGACGACCTGACCAAGCTGCCCAACCGCCGGGCGGTCCGGGCCCACCTGACCCGGTGCCTGGCCGAGCGGCGCCCGTTGAGCCTGATGCTGCTGGACCTGGACGGGTTCAAGGAGATCAACGACGCCCTGGGGCACCACGCGGGCGACGTGGTGTTGACGTTCGTCGCGGTGCGCATGCAGGAGGCCGTCGCGGGCGACGGCCTGGTGGCCCGCCTCGGCGGCGACGAGTTCGCGATCCTGCTGGAGACGGTGGACGAGATCGCCCTGGTCGAGACGGCCCACCGGGTGCTGCGCGAGCTGGCCGAGCCGATCATGGTCGACGGGATCGAGATCTCCCCGGCCGGCTCGATCGGGATCACGGTGGTCAAGGACAGTGACACCGACAGCGGCGAGGTGCTCCGGCGCGCCGACGTCGCGATGTACCAGGCGAAGAGCTCGCGCGCCGGCGCGGCACTCTACGACGCCCACCTCGACGAGTTCTCCCGGTCCCGGCTCGAGCTCGCCGAGGACCTGCGCCGCGGGATCGCCGACGAGCAGATCGAGGTCTGGTACCAGCCGCAGGTCGACACCACCACGATGCAGGTCCACGCCCTGGAGGCGCTGGTGCGGTGGCGGCATCCGACCCAGGGCCTGCTCAGCCCGATCGCCTTCCTGCCGGCCGCACGCCGGGTCGGCCTGATGGGTCTGCTGTCGGACGCGATCGCCTGGCAGGCGGTCCGCGACCTGCACCGGCTGCTGGCGGCCGGGCTGGACCTGCGCCTGGCCATCAACTGCGCTCCCCCCGAGCTGCTCAGCCAGACCTTCCTCCCTCGCCTCTACCACGCCCTGCGGGAGTGGGACGTGCCCGCCGACCGGCTGGTCCTGGAGGTCACCGAGGACTCGTTCCTGGCCGATCCCCAGCGCGCCCGCGACATCCTGCTCGAGGTGCGCGAGCACGGGATCCAGGTCTCCATCGACGACTACGGCACCGGGTTCTCCTCGCTCACCTACCTGCGCAACCTGCCGGTGCAGGAGCTGAAGGTCGATCGGTCGCTGGTCCACGACGTCTCCACCGACGACCGGAGCCGGATGATCGTCGCCTCCACGATCCAGCTCGCGCACGCCCTCGACATGCGCATCGTCGCCGAGGGCGTGGAGAACGCCACCGACCTGGCCACGCTCGTCGCGATGGGTGTCGACAGCCTCCAGGGCTACCACCTCTCCCGGCCGATGCCGGCCGCCGAGGTGGAGCGGTGGGTGCGGGAGTGGGCCGCCGGCGCCGCGGGGCCGGGTGACGCCGAGGACGCCGAGGACGCCGAGGACGCCGAGCACTCCCAGGACATCCCGGACGCCCCCGAGTACACCGACAGCCCCCGGACGACCCAGGAGCACGCCGACGGTTGCGAGGACACCGGCCCGGAGGCGCTCTCCCATCCGCTGACGCCCGCACCGTCGCGCTCCACCCGGGTGCGCATCGGGCGGCAGTCCTCGCATCCGCCGACGGACCCACCCGGAGATGCACTACCGTGACGTGGCGATCCGAGACAGGGAGATCTGGATGACCGGCACACCTCTGCGCTTCGTCCTCGACCCGGTCGGAGACGAGCTCGAAGCAGCCTTGGCCTGCGAGGCCCAAGTGTTCCTCAGCACCTACGGCAACACCGCCGAGGAGTTCGAGCGGGAGTACGGCGCCTACGACGCCCAGACCGGCTTCATGACGGTGCTCGACGAGAACGGCTGGGCGTTGGCGACCACGCGCTTCATCGCGCCCGGCCCCGCCGGCCTCAAGACGCTCAACGACACCGCCCGGCCGCCCTGGGGCGTGGACGGCATCCGCTCGGCCCGCGCCGCCGGCATCGACCCCGACCGGACCTGGGACGTCGCGACCATCGCCGTACGGCGCGCGCCCGGCCGCACGACGCTGTGCTCGGCCGCGCTCTACCACGGCATCGTCACCGCCGCCCTGGCCAACGGCATCGAGTCGATCGTGATGATCATGGACGCCCGGCCCCGCCGGCTGCTCTCCGCCTCCGGGCTGCACCCCAACGTGCTGCCGGGCACCGGCGAGGGTGAGTATCTCGGCTCGCCGAACAGCATCCCGCTGTGGGCAAACCTCCACCGGATGTTCGACCAGCAGCGGCGCAGCAACCCCGAGGCCTACCGGCTGATCTATCAGGCGATCGGCCTGGACGGCATCACCCTGCCGACCGACTGGACCTGGCGATCGCGCGCGGCCGCCGGCACCGAGGTGGCCGGGGGCGACGACACCGTCGTGCCGACGCCCCGACGCGGACCGGTCAGCCCGACCCGGCGCTGACCGCTCCCCCTCACGGGTTGAAGACGACCTTGACCATGCCGTCCTTCTTGGCCCGGAAGTCGGCGTAGGCCTGCGGCGCCTCGTCCAGGGACAGGTGATGGGTCGCGAACGACTCCACCCCGAGGACGTCCTCGTCCTGCTCGAGCAGCTTGAGGATGTCGTCGCTCCACCGGCGGACGTTGGCCTGCCCCATCCGCAGCTGCACCTGCTTGTCGAACAGCTGCATCATCGGGATCGGATCCACGGCACCGCCGTAGACGCCGGAGATCGACACGGTCCCGCCGCGACGTACGGCCTCGAAGGCGGCTGTGAGCGCGGCGAGCCGATCGATCCCGGCCTTCTTCATGAACGGCTGCGCGATCGCGTCGGGCAGCAGCCCGACGACCTTCTGGGTCATCTCGACGAACGGCGAGCCGTGCGCCTCCATCCCGACGGCGTCGATCACCGCGTCGGCACCGCGGCCGTGGGTGCGGGCGCGGACCTCGTCGGCGAAGTCCTTGCCGACCTCGTCCACGTTGATCACCTCGGCGCCGCGGGCGGCGACCCGGGCGAGCCGTTCGGCCACCCGGTCGGCGACGATCACGTTAACGCCGCGGTGCAGAGCGATCCGGGCGGCCATGTCCCCGATCGGGCCGGCACCCATCACGAGCAGCGTCTGGTCGGAGCCCGAGACCCCGGCGTACTCGACGGCCTGCCAGGCGGTGGGCAGCACGTCGGAGAGGAACACGAACCGGTCGTCGGAGGGGCCCTCGGGCACCTTGATCGCACCGTAGGAGGCGTAGGGAACCCGCAGGAACTCCGCCTGGCCGCCGGGCACCTGGCCGTAGAGCATGCTGTAGCCCAGCAGGCTCGCGCCGGTGCCGTGCTCCCGGTTCTGGGTGGTCTCGCACTGGCTCTGCAGGCCCTGGCCGCACATCCAGCAGTCGCCGCAGCTGACGTTGAACGGGATCACGACACGGTCGCCGCGCTGGAGGTTGGTCACGCCGGGTCCCACCTCCTCGACGATGCCCATCGGCTCGTGGCCGACGATGTCGCCCGGCGTCATGAACGGCGAGAGCGGCTCGTAGAGGTGCAGGTCGGAGCCGCACAGCCCGGTCGTGGTGACGCGGATGATCGCGTCGGTGGGTTGGTCGATCGTCGGGTCCGGCACCTGCTCGACGCTGATCTGCTTCGGGCCCTGCCAGGTCACTGCTCGCATCTGCGCTCCTCGTGTGGGACGTCTGTCGCCGGTCCGGTACCCGACGCCGGGATCACCACCGCTCGGCGCTGCTCAGCTCGGCGTCGGATCGGGTCCGGCCGGCCGCTCGCCGGGCGCCGGCACGGGTGCGCTCCACCTCTCCTGCCGCTCCGCTCGGGACTGCTCCCACCAGGGGGTGCCGCGCTCGCCGAGGGCGACCTTCGCGGCCTGCACGCCCCGGCGGGCGGCCCCCTCGGCGGCGGTCCCCTTCGTACGGCGCACCTCGCGCCGCCACGCCATCAGGACGCGGGTGAGCTCATCGCGACGCTGAGCGGGGATCTCGGGGTCCGTGGCGCGCCACTTCCGCCCGTCGATCACGACGTGGTGACCGTCGGGGGTCCGCTCCGACCGGCTCATCCGCCGAGCCTAGGCGAACGGGCTACCGTCGCCAGGAGGGGACGGCACGAGCGACGACACGAGAGTGAGGAAGCATGGCGAAGATCCTGGTCCTGGGTGGGCACGGCAAGGTGGCCCTGCGGTTGGCGCCGCTGCTGGTCGAGCGCGGTGACGAGGTCACCAGCGTGTTCCGCAACCCGGCACAGGAGGCCGAGGTCGCGGCGACCGGCGCACACCCGGTGGTGGCCGACGTGGAGACGCTCGACGTGGAGGGCCTCGCCGACCTCCTCCGCGGACACGACGCGGTGGTCTGGTCGGCGGGCGCCGGCGGCGGCGATGCCGCGCGCACGTACGCCGTGGACAGGGACGCGGCGATCCGCAGCATGGATGCTGCCGTCGCGGCTGCCGTGCAGCGCTACGTGATGGTGTCCTATCTCGGGGCACGGCACGACCACGGCGTACCCCCGGACGACTCGTTCTTCGCCTACGCCGAGGCGAAGGCGGCAGCCGACGACCACCTGCGCTCGACCTCGCTCGCCTTCACCGTGCTCGGCCCGGGCCGTCTGACCCTCGACGAGCCGACCGGCCGGATCGACGTGATCACCGCCGACGACGACGGCGACACCTCGGTGAGCCGTGCCGACGTCGCTGCCGTCGTGGCGGCCACCCTGGCCGACGACAGCACGGTGGGTCGCACCATCGGGTTCCGCAACGGCGCGACGCCGATCGCCGAGGCGCTGCGGGGCTGAGCGATGGTTGTGACCCCCAGGGGTCAGAACCGCAGGTTGGGGGGCGATGCTTTGCCCGACATCGTGCGGTTGTGACCCCCAGGGGTCACAACCGCCCGACAGCGGTTCAGCCCACCAACCCGTTGAGGACGTTGGTCAGGTCCTCCTCGGTGTCGCTGCCGATCTTCTCGAAGACCAGCTTCACCAGCGGCGCCGCCAGCTTGGCCGCGCCCTTCATCTCGATGACCGCCTCGTAGGTGACCTCGCTGCCGGTCCCGTGCGGCGCCACCGTGATGGTGTCGGTCGAGGTAGCGGAGTCGTTGCGGCCGACGAAGACGATCCGGTCCCCCGCCAGCTCGGTGAGCTCGTAGTCCAGCTCGGTGGTCATGCCCGCGATCTTGGACACGTTGTGCCACCGGCTCCCCACCCGGACCGGACCGGAGTCGAGGCGGGTGCACCGCTCGGTTCCCGGGTCCCACTGCTCGGCGTTGCCGAAGTCCTGGAGGTAGGCGATCACGACGGACGGGGACGGCTCGACGGTGAAGGTGCGGCTCACGGTGGTCATGCCCACCAGTGACCGCACGGGGCGCAGTTCAGTCGGCCGGGCTCGCCGTACCGGCTGCGAGCGGCCGACCATGGATTCCCGGCGCCCGCTCTGCAACGCTGGAGGAGAAGGGCGAGGCGAGGGGCATCCCTCCAGGCCGGCGGGCCGCGTCGCCGAACACCGAGCACGAGAAGAGCTGCGACATGGCGGAGAAGACGAACGGCACGGGCGGTCAGGCGAACATCGGCGTGGTCGGGCTGGCGGTGATGGGGTCCAACCTGGCCCGGAACCTGGCCTCGCGGGAGGGCAACACCGTCGCCGTCTACAACCGCACCTACGCCCGCACCGAGGAGCTGATGAACGAGCACGGCGACCTCGGCTTCGTCGCCTCGGAGTCCATCGACGACTTCGTCGCCTCCCTGCGCACGCCGCGCACCGCGATCATCATGGTGCAGGCCGGCAAGGGCACCGACGCGGTCATCGAGCAGCTGGCCGACCGGTTCGAGCCGGGCGACATCATCGTCGACGGCGGCAACGCCAACTTCCACGACACCATCCGGCGTGAGCGGGAGCTGCGCGAGCGCGGGCTCAACTTCGTCGGCACCGGCATCTCCGGCGGCGAGGAGGGCGCGCTGCACGGGCCGTCGATCATGCCGGGCGGCTCCGCCGAGGCGTGGGAGACGCTCGGTCCGATCCTGCGCTCGATCGCCGCGGTGGCCGAGGGCGAGCCGTGCGTGACCCACGTCGGCACCGACGGCGCCGGCCACTTCGTCAAGATGGTGCACAACGGCATCGAGTACGCCGACATGCAGCTGATCGCCGAGGCCTACGACCTGCTGCGCCGGGTGGGTCGCCACGACGTGACCGAGCTGGTCGACGTCTTCCGGTCCTGGAACGACGGCGACCTGCAGTCCTACCTCATCGAGATCACCGCCGAGGTGCTCTCCCAGACCGACGCGGAGACGCACAAGCCACTGGTGGACGTGATCCTCGACGCGGCGGGTTCCAAGGGCACGGGCGTGTGGACGGTCCAGAACGCGGTGGGCCTCGGCATCCCCGTCTCCGGCATCGGCGAGGCCGTCTTCGCCCGCGCCGTCTCGAGCAAGCCCACCCAGCGCGCGGCAGTGCGAGCCAGCGTGAAGACCCGCCCGGAGCCCGTCGAGGCGCCCGAGGGCTTCGAGGACGACGTCCGCGCCGCCCTCTACGCCTCCAAGGTGGTCGCCTATGCCCAGGGCTTCGACCTGATCGTGGCCGGGGCGAAGGAGTTCGACTGGGACATCGACCTGGGCGCCATCGCGAAGATCTGGCGCGCCGGCTGCATCATCCGCGCACAGTTCCTCAACCGGATCGTGGAGGCGTACGCGAAGAACCCGGAGCTCGAGTCGCTGCTCGCCGACCCCTATTTCGCCGACGCGGTGGCGGAGGGCGAGGCCGCGTGGCGTCGCATCGTCGGGATCGCGGCGGCCTCCGGCGTACCTGCTCCGGGGTTCTCCTCCGCGCTGTCGTACTTCGACTCGCTGGCCTCCGAGCGGCTGCCCGCGGCCCTGATCCAGGGGCAGCGCGACTTCTTCGGGGCGCACACCTACCAGCGTGTGGACAAGGAGGGCACCTTCCACACGATGTGGTCCGAGGACCGCCGGGAGGTGAAGACCGAGCCGTCGACCCACTGAGGCGGCATCGGGTCACGACATCGCCTTGTAACGCGGTGTCCGGCTCTGTTCCGCGGTGTCGCAGCACCGCAGAACAGTGCCGGACACCGCGTTACAGCTGAGCGCGGCCGCCGACCCAGACGCTCTGCACCAGCGGTACCCCGGGCCGGTAGGCCAGGTGCACGTGGCTGGGCGCGTTTAGCAGGACGAGGTCGGCGCGCGCTCCGGGCACCAGCGCTCCGACGTCGGACCGGCCCAGCGCCGCAGCACCCCCGGCGGTGGCCGCGTACACGGCCTCGGCCGGACTCATCCCCATCTCCCGGACGGCGAGGGCGATGCACAGCGGCAGCGAGCTGGTGTAGCACGAGCCGGGGTTGCAGTCGCTGGCGAGCGCTACCCGTACGCCGGCGTCGAGCAGGCGGCGCGCATCCGGATACGGCTGCCGGGTGGAGAACTCCACGCCGGGCAGCAGCGTGGCGATGGTGCCGGCCTCCCGGAGCGCATGGACGTCCTCGTCGCCGAGGTGGGTGCAGTGGTCGACGGCCACCAGCCCCAGCTCGGCGGCCAGCAGCGCGCCCGGACCCGGCCCGAGCTGGTTGGCATGCAGCCGCCCGCGCAGCCCGGCCGCGGCGCCCGCCCGGAGCACCGTGCGGGCCTGGTCGGCGTCGAACGCACCGCGCTCGCAGAACGCGTCGATCCAGGTCGCGTACGGCGCCGCGGCCGCCAGCATCGGCCCGGTGACGAGCTCGACGTAGGCCGCGGGGTCCTCGGCGTACTCCGGCGGCACCACGTGCGCCCCGAGGAAGGTGGTCTCGGAGGTGAGCCGTCGCGCGATCCGCAGCGAGCGCTCCTCGTCGGCGACGGTGAGCCCGTAGCCGGACTTGATCTCCACGGTGGTGGTGCCCTGCCGGCGCATCTCGCCGACGTGCCGCGCCACGCCCGCCGCGAGCTCGTCGTCGCTCGCGGCCCGGGTGGCAGCGACGGTGGTGCGGATGCCACCGGCGGAGTAGTGCTCGCCGGTCATCCGCGCCGCGAACTCGGCCGCCCGGTCCCCCGCGAAGACCAGGTGGCTGTGGCTGTCCACGAAGCCGGGCAGCACGGCACGTCCGCCGGCGTCGACGACCGCGTCGGCGGCCGGCGCCCGGGCGGCGTCGCCGATCCAGGCGATCAGGCCGTCCTCGACGACGAGCGCGGCGCCGGCGCGGATCCCGAGCAGGTCCTCCGCGGCCGGGTCGTTGGTGACCAGCTCGCCGATGCCGGTGATCAGCAGGGTGCGGTGGTCCTCGCTCATGCCCCGATCGCCCCGATCCTCTCGATCGCCCCGATCGCCTCGCCCAGGGCCGCCCCGACCGCGCGATGGTCGCCGTCGAACACGATCCGGCCCTCGATCATCACCCCGACGACGTCGGCGGCACCGGCAGCGAACACGGCGCCGTGCTCGTCGCCGCCCGTGCCGGCGGTCCGCGGCGAGTCAGGGTCGACCGTCACCAGATCGGCGCGCCGTCCGACCGCTATCTCACCGGCGTCGTCGAAGCCGAGGCTGCGGTGTCCGTCGACCGTGGCGGCGCACAGCAGCTCGGCGGCGCTCCAGTGGCCGCGCTCGCGGGTGGCCAGGCGCTCGTCGAGCTCCAGCGCGCGCATCTCCTCGAAGGCGTCGATCACCGCGTGGCTGTCCGAGCCGAGCGTGATCACGGCGCCGGCCTCCCGCAGCTCGCGACTGGGCCCGATCCCGTCGGCGAGGTCGCGCTCGGTGGTCGGGCAGAAGGAGGCGAACACACCCGCCTCCCCGAGCAGCCGGACGTCGGTGGCCGTCAGGTGGGTGGCGTGCACGACGCTGGTCATCGGTCCCAGCATGCCGTGCTCGGCGAGCAGGCCGGTGGGCGTCAGGCCGTACGCCGCCCGGCAGTCCTCGTTCTCCCTGACCTGCTCGGAGACGTGGACGTGCACCGGCACGCCCGCTGCGACGTACGGCGCGAAGGCCTGCAGCGCGGCGCGGGGGACGGCTCGCACCGAGTGGGCGGCGACCCCCAGCCGCACGTCCGGGGCGGCTCGGGCATCGAGGGAGGCGCGTAGGGCCTCGACCCGGTCCTGCCAGGCCTGCGTGCTGCCGTCGCTGAAGCGTCGCTGGACACCCTGGGGCGACGCGCCGAACCCGCTGGAGAGGTAGAGCGTGTCGAGCAGCGTGATCCTGATGCCGGCGTCGCGGGCCGCCGCCAGGAGCGCCTCACCCATCGCGTTCGGGTCGGCGTAGGGGGTGCCGTCACCCTGGTGGTGCAGGTAGTGGAACTCCCCCACTGCGGTGTAGCCGGCGGCCACCATCTCCCCGAAGACCGCGCGGGCCAACCGCCGGTAGGAGTCGGGGTCGAGCCACTCGGCCACGGCGTACATCCGCTCGCGCCAGGTCCAGAAGGTGCCGCGGTCGGCCTGGGTGCGACCGCGCAGGGCGCGATGGAAGGCGTGGCTGTGGGTGTTGGCGAAGCCGGGCAGGCTCAGGCCGTCCACCCGGACGGCGCCCGTGCTCTGCTCAGGCGCCGCGTCGGGGACGACCCGGGTGAACCGGCCCTGCTCGACCTCCACCACGACGCCGTCACGCACCCGGCCGCCCACCCAGGCGCGCTCGAGCACGTAACGGCTCACCGGACGAGCCCGGCGAGCACGTCGGCGAGCGCCTGCACGCCGGCGAGGCAGTCGGCCGTCGCGGCCGTCTCCTGCGGCGCGTGCGAGACGCCGGTCGGGTTGCGCACGAAGAGCATCGCCGAGGGCAGCCCCGCTTCCTGCAGGACGCCGGCGTCGTGGCCCGCCTGCGTCGGCAGGACCGGCGCGGTCCCTCCCGGAGCCAGGGCGGTGGCCACCCGGTCCCGGAGCCGTACGTCGAAGGTCACGGCGCGGCTGACCGACTCCGCGGTGACGGTGAGCGAGGTGCCGTCCCGCTCGGCCCGGTCGACGGCTTGGCGCTCGATCCCTGCGACCAGGGCGGCCAGCGCCTCGTCGGACTCCGCGCGGGCATCGAGCCAGGCGGTGACGTGGGAGGGCACCGCGTTGGTGCCGTTCGGACGGACCTCGACCCGCCCGAAGGTGCTCCGAGCGCCGGTCAGCCGGGCCTGCTTGTTCGCCGCCAGCACCGTCATCGCATAGGTCAGCATGGGGTCGGCGCGATCCTCCATCCGGGTGGTGCCGGCATGGTCGGCGCGACCTGCGACGTCGTACCGGAAGCGGCCGTGCGGCCAGATGCCACCACCGACCCCGACCGCCGCGTCGCGATCGACCAGGCCACGGCCCTGCTCGACGTGGAGCTCGACATAGCTGCCGACACCGTCGAGCAGCGTCGAGCGAGCGCCGTCCGCGGCGCCCTCGACCACGTCGCCCAGCCGGACGCCGTCGCGGTCGGTGAGCTCGCGGGCGTCGTCCCAGGAGGCGGTGCCGACCGCGAGCCGGGAGCCGAGGCAGGCACGGCCGAAGCGCGAGCCCTCCTCCTCGACGAACGCCGCCACCCCGAGCGACCGCGCCGGCAGCACGCCACGCTCCCGCAGCAGGTCGATCGCCGCGAAGGCCGACACGACCCCCAGCGGCCCGTCGAACGCGCCGCCGTCGAGCACCGAGTCGAGGTGCGATCCGGTCAGCACCCGGTCGGCACCGGTGTCCCTCGCTGCCGGGTGCCACCATGCGACCAGGTTCCCGAACGGGTCCTCCTCGAGGTCGAGCCCGCGCTCGGCCGCCGCCTCGCGGAACCACGCGCGAAGCTCGAGCTCCGCGGAGAGCCAGGGCTGGCGGAAGTACCCGCCCGAGGACGCCGAGCGCCCGACGGGGGCGAGGTCACGCCACATCCCCTCGAAGTCCGCCATCGGGTCACCCCTCCCTGACCGGGATCCGGACACCTCGCTCGGCCGCGACCTCGGCGGCCCGGTCGTAGCCGGCGTCGACATGCCTGATCACGCCCATCCCCGGGTCGTTGGTCAGCACCCGCTCGATCTTCTGCGCTGCCAGGTCGGTGCCGTCGGCGACGCAGACCTGGCCTGCGTGGATCGAGCGGCCCATCCCGACGCCGCCGCCATGATGGATCGAGACCCACGTCGCGCCGGAGGCGGTGTTGACCAGCGCGTTCAGGAGCGCCCAGTCGGCGATCGCGTCGGAGCCGTCCAGCATCGCCTCGGTCTCCCGGTACGGCGAGGCCACGGACCCGCAGTCGAGGTGGTCGCGGCCGATCACGATCGGCGCCTTGAGCTCGCCGTTGCGCACCATCTCGTTGAACCTCAGGCCGGCGAGATGGCGCTCGCCGTACCCGAGCCAGCAGATCCGCGCCGGCAGGCCCTGGAAGTGGACGCGCTCCTGCGCCATGGTGATCCACCTGCACAGGCGCTCGTTGTCACCGAAGAGCTCGAGGATCGCCTCGTCGGTCCTGCGGATGTCCTCGGGATCGCCCGACAGCGCCGCCCACCGGAAGGGGCCCTTGCCCTCGCAGAACAGCGGGCGGATGTACGCCGGCACGAACCCGGGGAACTCGAACGCCCGGTCGTAGCCGCCCTTGCGAGCCTCGTCGCGGATCGAGTTGCCGTAGTCGAAGACCTCGGCGCCGGCGTCCTGGAACTCCACCATCGCCCGCACGTGAGCGGCCATCGAGGCGCGGGCCTGTTGCGTGAACGCCTCCGGGTCGCTGGCGGCCCGCTCGTGCCACTCCTCGAACGGCACCCCCGCCGGCAGGTAGGACAACGGGTCGTGGGCCGAGGTCTGGTCGGTGACGATGTCGATCGGGGCGCGGCGCGCCAGCAGCTCGGGGAGGACCTCGGCGGCGTTGCCGAGCAGCCCGATCGACAGGCCGCGGCGGGCGTCCCGGGCCTCGGTGGCCAGCGCCAGGGCGTGGTCGAGCGAGTCGGCCCGTACGTCGAGGTAGCGGTGCTCGATGCGGCGGGTGATCCGGGACTCGTCGACGTCGACGCAGATCGCCACGCCGTCGTTCATGGTCACCGCCAGCGGCTGGGCACCACCCATGCCACCCAGCCCCGCGGTCACGGTGATGGTGCCGGCCAGCGTGCCGCCGAACCTCTTGTCGGCGACGGCGGCGAACGTCTCGAACGTGCCCTGGAGGATGCCCTGGGTGCCGATGTAGATCCACGAGCCGGCCGTCATCTGGCCGTACATCGTCAGGCCGAGCTCCTCCAGCCGGCGGAACTCCTCCCAGTTCGCCCAGTCGCCGACCAGGTTGGAGTTGGCGATCAGGACGCGCGGTGCCCACTCGTGGGTGCGCATCACGCCGACCGGCTTGCCGCTCTGCACCAGCATGGTCTCGTCGGGCTCGAGGTCGCGCAGGGTGCGCACGAGCGCGTCGTACGCCTCCCAGCTGCGGGCCGCCCTGCCGGTGCCGCCGTAGACGACGAGGTCCTCGGGGCGCTCGGCGACCTCGGGGTCGAGGTTGTTCATCAGCATCCGCAGGGGTGCCTCGGTCTGCCACGACTTCGCGCTCAGGTCCGAGCCGGTGGCCGCGTGGATGGGCAGTCGCTGGTTCGTGGAGCCTGTCGAGGTGGTCATGCGAGCTCTCCGATCACGCTCGTGGCGGCGGCCGTCACCCGGCGGTCCACGACGAGCTGGTAGGCGGTGTCGATGTCGGGGGCGAGGAAGCGGTCGGGCCCGGGACCGGCGACGCCGGCCCCGCGCAGCAGCGCGACGACGGCGCCCGTCGCGGGCGACGGCTCGAGCGGACGGCGCAGGTCGAGCGCCCGGGCCGCCGTCATCAGCTCGATGCCCAACACCCGGGCGAGGCCGTCGACCGACCGGCGGAGCTTGCGCGCCGCCGACCAGCCCATCGAGACGTGGTCCTCCTGCATCGCGCTGCTGGGGATGGAGTCGACCGACGCGGGATGGGCCAGCCGCTTGAGCTCGGAGACGATCGCGGCCTGGGTGTACTGGGCGATCATCAGGCCGGAGTCCACGCCGGGGTCGTCGGCCAGGAACGGCGGCAGGCCGTGGCTGCGCGCGGTGTCGAGGAAGCGATCGGTACGCCGCTCGGCGATCGAGGCGACGTCGGCGGCCACGATCGCCAGGAAGTCCAGCACGTAGGCGATCGGCGCACCGTGGAAGTTGCCGTTGGACTCGACCCGGCCGGCTTCGTCCGACCCTGTCGGGACCAGCACCACCGGGTTGTCGATCGCAGCGGCGAGCTCGCGTCCGGCGACGGCGACGGCGTGGGCGAGCGTGTCGCGGGCGGCGCCGTGCACCTGCGGCGAGCAGCGCAGCGAGTAGGCGTCCTGGACGCGGTGGCAGTCCGGGCCGCGGTGGGAGGCCACCACCCCCGAGTCGCGCAGCAGCGCCGTCAGGTTGGCAGCGGAGGCCGCTTGGCCGGGGTGGGGACGGATCGCCTGCAGCTCGGGCGCGAACACCCGGTCGGTGCCGAGCTGACCCTCCACCGACATCGCGGCCGTGACGTCGGCGACCTTGAGCAGCTCGGTCAGGTCGTCGATCGCCAGCGCCAGCATGCCGAGCATGCCGTCGGTGCCGTTGATCAGCGCGAGCCCCTCCTTCTCGGCCAGCTCGACCGGTGCCAGACCCGCCGCTGCCAGGGCCTGGGCGGCCGGCAGGCGCGTGCCCCCGGCGTCGAGCACCTCGCCCTCCCCCATCAGGACCAGCGCGCAGTGGGCCAGCGGGGCGAGGTCGCCGGAGCAGCCGAGGGAACCATACTCGTGGACCACCGGGGTGATGCCGGCCGAGAGGAGCGCCGCCATCAGCTCCGCTGTCGCCCGTCGTACGCCGGTCCGGCCCGTGGCCAGCGTGGAGAGCCGCAGCAGCATGAGGGCGCGGACGACCTCGCGCTCGACGGCCGGACCCGAGCCGGCGGCGTGCGAGCGCACCAACGAGCGCTGCAGCTGGGCGCGCAGGTCCCCGGGGATGTGCCGGGTGGCGAGGGCGCCGAACCCGGTGGAGACGCCGTAGACCGGCGTGGCGGAGGCGGCGAGAGCGTCGACGACGGTGCGGGCGGCGTCGATCGCGGTGAGGGCCTCGGCGCTCAGCTCGACGGTGGCGCCTCGGCGGGCGACCGCCACGACGTCGGCGATCGCGAGCGGCCCGACGCCGACGGTGATGTGTTCGACCATGCTGACATTCCATGCCCGTCGCCGGCGTGGCACCAGAGCCGAAGAGGCCTTGCCGTCTCGTATCCGAGACAAAGGACTGTCTGGGATCCGAGACCGGCGGCTCCGACCGTGGCACCCTCGGACCCATGAGTCAGGTCCCGGCCGCGACGCGGGCGCTGCGCGTGCTGCGGTTCCTCGCCACCCAGGCCGACCCGGTCCCCCTCGAGGCGCTGATGCGGGCGTGCGAGCTGCCGCGGAGCACGGCGTACCACCTGGTCAACGCGATGATCGAGGAGGGCTTCGTCGTGCATCTCGCCGACGAGCGGCGGTACGGCCTCGGCGTCGCGGCGTTCGAGGCGGGCAGCGGTTACATCCGTCAGGCACCGCTGCAGCGGATCGCCCGTCGGCCACTCGCCCAGCTGGTCGACATGATCGGGCACAGCGCGCACCTCGCCGTCCTGCACGGCCGGGACGTCCTGTACGTCGTCGAGGAGCGCGCGCCCGGTCGCCCGCCCCTGGTGACCGACGTCGGCGTGCGGCTGCCGGCCCACCTGACCGCGAGCGGCCGGGCCATCCTCGGCGGCCTGCCCGCGAGCCAGGTGCGGGCGCTCTACCCGGATCGGGCCGCGTTCGCCGACCGCACCGGCCGGGGCCCGCAGTCCCCCAGCGCGCTGCGCGCCGTACTCGCCGAGCAGCGCCGCCGCGGGTTCGCCGTCGAGGACGGCGAGGTGACCCTCGGGATGGCAAGCATCGCGATGCCGGTGCTCGACCACAACGACCATCCTGTCGCCGGGCTCGCGGTCACCTACCCGACCGATGTCGCCGGCCCTCCCCACCCGGACGAGCTGGCGCGTTGCGCCCGATCACTGAGCCAGCGGCTGGGATCGCGCACCCGGGAGCACCCGGATCGTTGAATCTTGAAACGACTCACACGTTTGCCGACCCGGCCGATCGGCCACCTGCTACCCGCACACGCCCGACTTACCTCGACGAGGTCTTCCCACAGTCTTCGCGTGACTCGGCACCGGTACCCAAGAAGCACGCTCACGAAGTGATCGTCGCGACGAGCCCGAACGGCACGTCGCGGCCCGGTCGCGGCTTTCCCCCAGGCAATCCCCCGAGGAGCACAGTGAGCGTCAACCTGGCAGTACCGAGCCCGCGGTCCTTCACCGAGCCGACGGAGGATGCCACCGTCGCCGAGGCACGCCAGAACACCTGGGCCATCACCGCGGTCGTCGAGGCCCTGCGAGGCGCGCGGACGGTGGACGAGGCCGTCGACACGACGCTGCGGACCGTCCGCGAGCAGTTCGGGTGGGCCTACGCGTCGTACTGGACGCTGAGCGAGAAGGATCGCGCCCTGGTGTTCGCCCAGGAGTCCGGCGACGCCGGGGAGGAGTTCCGCCGCGTCACGCGCGCCGCCTCGTTCGCCGAGGGCATCGGCCTCTCCGGCCGGGCCTGGCGTGCGCGCGACCTGATCTTCGTGGCCGACCTCGGCCAGCTCACCGACTGCGTCCGGGCGCCCGCCGCCCAACGGGCCGGCGTCCGCAGCGGCATCTGCATGCCGATCGTCGTCGCCGGCGAGGTGGCCGGCACGATGGACTTCTTCACCACCGAGCGCCTCGAGCCCTCGCAGGAGCGCCTGGCCGCGCTGCGCACCGTCGGCACCCTGGTGTCCCAGACGATCGACCGGCTCGCCAGCAGTGCCGATCAGGAGCGTTCCGCCCAGGACATCGCCGCCGTCACCACGGTGCTGCAGGAGATCTCGCAGGCGACCAGTGCCGAGCACGGGATGTCGCTCGCGCTGGAGACGATCCGGCGCGACTTCGGCTGGGACTACGCGTCGTACTGGCGCATCGACGACCGTGACCGTGCGCTGCACTTCGTCCAGGAGTCCGGCAGCGTCAACGAGGAGTTCCGCCGGGTCACCCAGACGGCCTCGTTCGTCGAGGGCGTGGGTCTCTCCGGCCGCGCCTGGAAGGCACGCGACCTGGTCTTCGTGCCCGACCTCGCCGAGCTCACCGACTGCGTCCGGGCGCCGGCCGCCGGCCGGGCCGGCGTGAAGTCGGGGGTCTGCCTGCCGATCATCGTGCGCGGCCAGGTGGTCGGCACGATGGACTTCTTCGCCACCCGGACCCTGGTCCTCTCCGAGGGCCGCCGCAGCGCCCTGCGCAGCACAGCCGTCCTGCTCGGCCAGGTCATCGAGCGCTTCGAGGCGGCCGGCCGCCTCTCCCGGGCCGGCCAGGAGCTCGTCCTCTCGATCGAGGAGGTCGAGCGGCACGTCGTCGCGGCGACCTCGGTCGCCCAGCAGGGTGGCGCCCTGGTCGGCGGCGCCAACCAGGACATCGCGGACCTGCGCGTGGCGAGCGCGCAGATCGGCGACATCGTCAAGGTCATCCAGACGATCGCCTCGCAGACCAACCTGCTCGCGCTCAACGCCACCATCGAGGCGGCGCGTGCGGGCGACGCCGGTCGTGGCTTCGCCGTCGTCGCCGGCGAGGTCAAGCAGCTGGCCTCCCAGACCGCCGCGGCGACGACGACCGTCGAGCACAACGTCTCCACCATCCAGTCCCAGGTGACCCGCCTGATCGACTCGCTGCGCCGGATCGACTCCTCGGTCCAGGAGATCAACCAGACCCAGCAGAGCATCAGCGGGGTGCTCGCCGAGCAGGCGGCGGTGACCAGGGCGATCCTGGCCTGAGGACTCCGGGTGTGATCGACGCCGTACTGGCTCCGCTCCGGCGCTGAGCGGCCGATAGCCAGGAGCAATCCCTGGACACCCGATGGAGGACCCTCATGGCCACGCTGGCCTTCGAGCGCGAGACCGAGCGCCCGACCACGCCCCCGACCGACCGGCTCGAGCGGCGCCCCGAGGGGTCGGAGGGCCCACGACGGCGCGGCGCGGGTGGCCTCCTCACCACGGTGACGATCAAGCAGAAGCTGTGGGCGATGGCCGCGATCGCCATCGCGGTGTTCCTGATCATGTCGGCGATCGGACTCCTGCGGGTCGGTCCCTCGATCGGCGCCGTCCGGGAGAACACCGCCACCACCAAGGCGATGACCGAGATGAGTGCCGGGTACACGACCTGGGTCTCCAGCGACGACGACGTCCAATCGTCACTGAGCGCGACCCCGATCGAGTCCGAGTCGCCGGGCACCGTCGCGGAGATGATCGACGACCTCGCCAGCGACTACGCGGCGACCACCCAGCACCTCGACGCGGCGATCGCCGCCGCCCAGACCACCCCCGGTGACGACGCCGCGGCGATGGTCGCGGGACTGCAGTCGCTGAAGAAGCTCGTCGTCGCCTACCACGACGACATCGAGGTCAAGGCGGTCGCGCAGCTGCAGGCCGGCCACACCCTGGCGTCGGCGCGGACGGCGATGATCGGCGGCAACGCCATGTACACCAAGGTCGACGACGGGTTCCAGCGGGTGTCGAAGCTCGCGAACCAGGTGCTGGACGCCCGGTCGGCCGGCATCGACGGAAAGCTGAGCTCGTTGCGGTTGAGTTTGGCGTTGGTGGCGTTGGTGGGTGCGGTGTTGTTCTTGGTGGTGGCGTGGTTGATCATTCGGTCGATTGCGGGGCCGTTGGGTCGTGTGGTGGTGGTGTTGCGGGCGATTGCTTCGGGTGATCGTTCGAAGCGGGTGGTGCATCGCAATGTTGATGAGATCGGGTCGATCGCGACCTCGATCGATGCGGTGATCTCGTCGTTGGATGCTGCTGATGAGGCTGCTGCGGTGGCGCAGGCTGAGCGGGAGGCTCGGTTGGTGGCTGAGCAGCGGGCTGCGGTGGAGCGGGCTGAGTTGGAGGCTCGGCAGGCCGAGGAGCGGGCTGCTGCGGAGGCTGAGCGGGTGGCTGGGGAGGCCCGGGTCGAGGCGGAGCGGCGGGATCGTGAGGCTGCGGTGGAGGCTGAGCAGCGGGCGGCGGCTGATGCGGCGCAGGCTGAGCAGCGGGCTCGGGAGTTGGCGGCGGCGGAGCAGGAGCGGGCTCGTGCTGCGCAGGTCGCGGCGAAGGCCAGTGAGGATGCGCAGCGGGTGGCGGTGATGTTGACCTATGCCCAGGGGTTGGCCGCTGGTGATCTGACTGGTGAGTTGGAGGTTTCGGGGGAGGATGGTCTGGGTCAGGTTGCGGATGCGTTGCGGCGGTTGGCGGGGGCGTTGCGGGGCAGCATCGCTCAGATCGGGCAGACCTCGACGTCGATGGCGGCTGCGGCTGAGGAGTTGACGGCTGTGTCGGGGGAGATGACGCGGGGGACGGGGCAGGCCTCGGATCTGGCGGGGAATGTCTCGGCGGCGGCGGAGCAGGTCTCGGTCAATATCGCCACGGTCGCCACGGCGGCCGAGGAGATGTCGTCCTCGATCCGGGAGATCGCTCGTAACGCGACTGATGCTTCGACGGTGGCTGCGGATGCGGTGCAGGTGGCGACCACGGCGCGGGGCACGATCGATTCCTTGGGGGTCTCCAGTGCGGAGATCGGGCAGGTGATCAAGGTGATCACCTCGATTGCGCAGCAGACCAATTTGTTGGCGTTGAATGCCACGATCGAGGCGGCTCGGGCTGGGGATGCGGGCAAGGGGTTCGCGGTGGTGGCCAACGAGGTCAAGGAGTTGGCTGGGGAGACCGCGAAGGCGACTGAGGAGATCGGGCGTCGGATCGAGGCGATCCAGGGTGATACGACCAATGCGGTGGAGGCGATTACTCAGATCACGGCGGTGATCGGGCAGATCAATGACATCACCGGGACGATTGCCTCGGCGGTGGAGGAGCAGACTGCTACGACCAATGAGATCGCTCGTTCGGTGACCGAGGCTGCGACGGGTGCGAACGGGATCGCTGCGGATATCACCAAGGTTGCTGGGGCTGCCGCGGAGACTCAGCAGGGTGCGGCGGGGACCTCCGCGGCAGCCGCGGAGCTGGCCGGGATGGCCACCACCCTGGACCGGCTGGTCAGCACCTTCCGCTACTGACCCCACCCCGACACCACGACTGTCCGCAGCCCGTCGACGGCGCGCAGCTCGGCGAGCGCCTCGGCCGGCGCGGACGCGGTGGTGACGAGCAGATCGACGTCGCCGGCGCGCGCCACCTGACCGAGGTGGATCCGGCCGACCTTCGACCCGTCGGCCACGACGACCGTCCGCGCGGCGGCGGCGATCATCGCTCGCTTGACCTCGGCCTCGGGCAGGTTGATGTTGGTGACGCCCGCACGAGCGTCGACGCCGTTGCAGCCGATCAGGGCGAGGTCGGTGTGGAGCCGTGCGAGCAGCCCGTCCGCGAGCGGCGCCACCAGCGAGTGCTGCAACGGACGCAGCGTCCCGCCGGTGACCACCACCTGCAACCGCGGGACCGCCGGCTCGAGGAGCAGGGCGATGCGCAGGCCGTTCGTGATCACCGTCAGGTCCTCGAGATCCTCGCGCCGCAGCAGCTCGCGCGCCACCGCCGCGGTGGTGGTGCCGACATCGAGCAGCACGCTCATCCCCGAACGGACCTCCTCGACCGCCCGCGCCGCGATCGAGCGCTTGTCCTCACCGAGCGTCTCCAGGCCGGCCTCGTAGGGCCGCTCCTGCAGCTCGGGTACGGCGGCGGCCGGCATCGCACCGCCGCGCACCCGGCGTACGTGCGCCTCCGCCTCGAGGGCATCGAGATCCGCACGGACGGTGACGGCGGAGACCCCGAACTGACGGCTCAGGTCGATCACCCGGACGAAGCCGCGCTGCTCGATGGCGGTGAGCATCCGCGCCCGTCGTTCGGCCGCGGAGGACTGGTCGGGCACAGGCACCCGGGCATCGTTCAACGTCGTCCGGTCGGTTGTCAATGCGAAAGTCATCTTGCTTTCGGTATCGAAAGTTCCTAGCGTTGGGTCGTGAGTTCGATCATCAAGCGCACCCATGCGCTGGCCGACGGCCGCGAGCTGATCTACTTCGACGACGCCGACACGACGCTGCCGCCGGACCGGGCCCCCGACCTGCGGGTGATCGAGTCCCGACCGCCCACCGCCGACATGCGGCTCGACGTGCTGACCGGCGAGTGGATCTCGGTGGCCACCGCCCGGCAGGGGCGGGTCGTGATGCCGCTGCTGGACCCGCTGGCGCCGCAGGCACCGGACAATCCCAGCGAGGTGCCGTCGAACTACGACGTCGCCGTCTTCGAGAACCGCTCCCCCAGCTTCGGCCCGGCGACGGGCGCCACCGAGCTCCCGGCCCTCGGCCTGGGGGCCACCGCGCCCGCCGTCGGCCGCTGCGAGGTGGTCTGCTTCAGCCCCGAGCGGGAGGGCTCCTTCGGCAGCATCAGCCGCTCCCGGGCCCGCACGGTGATCGAGGCGTGGGCCGACCGCACCGCCGCGCTGTCGGCCCTTCCGGGGGTCGCCCAGGTGTTCCCCTTCGAGAACCGGGGCCGCGAGATCGGTGTGACCCTGCAGCACCCGCACGGCCAGATCTACGCCTACCCCTACATCACCCCGCGAACCCGCCGCCTGGTCGACTCCGTCGAGCAGTACGGCGCCGGCCTGCTGGCCGAGGTCCTCGACTTCGAGCGGGGCAGCGAGCGGGTCGTGCTCGCGGGCGAGCACTGGACGGCGTACGTGCCCTTCGCCGCCCGGTGGCCGGTCGAGGTGCACCTGATGCCGCACCGGCACGTGCCCGACTTCGCCGCCACCGGCCCCGAGCAGCGCGACGAGCTGTCGGGGCTCTACCTGCGGCTCCTGCGCGGCATCGACGCGCTCTACGACACGCCGACCCCCTACATCGCCGCGTGGCACCAGGCGCCGGTGCACAGCCACCGTGACGAGATCCGGCTGACCCTGCAGTTGACCTCGCCGCGACGCGGCTCGGACAAGCTGAAGTACCTCGCCGGAAGCGAGGCGGCGATGGGTGCCTGGGTGGCCGACATCGCACCCGAGACCCAGGCCGAACGGATCCGCGAGGCGATCGCTCGCGCCGACCAGGAGAACCCCGTATGAGTTCCACCCCGCTCGACCGCGTGGTCGCCGGCTTCGCCGACCGCTTCGGCCACCGACCCGACGGCGTCTGGTCGGCCCCGGGGCGGGTGAACCTGATCGGGGAACACACCGACTACAACGAGGGGTTCGTCCTGCCCTTCGCGATCGACCAGCGCACGTACGTCGCCCTGGCGCTGCGCCCCGACCGCCGGGCCCGGGTGGCCTCCGAAGGATTCGACGAGGACGCCGAGATCTCCCTGGACGACCTCGGGCCCACCTCGGTCTCCGGCTGGTCGGCCTACCCGCTGGGCACCGCCTGGGCGCTGGGCCGGGTCGGTGGCGACCTGCGGGAGGTGGCCGGCTTCGACGCCTACTTCGTCTCCGAGGTGCCCACGGGTGCGGGGCTCTCCTCCTCGGCCGCGCTGGAGTGCTCGCTGGCCGTCGCCCTCAACGACAGCTGGAAGCTGGGGCTGGACGGGACCACCCTCGTCCGGGCCGCCCAGCTGGCCGAGAACGAGGTGGTCGGTGCGCCCACCGGGATCCTGGACCAGTCCGCATCGCTGCTCACCGAGCGCGATGCGGCACTCTTCCTGGACTGTCGCGACGCCACGAGCCGGAACGTGCCGCTCGGCCTGGAGGACGCCGGCCTGGGCGTCCTCGTGATCGACACCCGGGTGACCCACGCGCATGCCGGCGGCGGGTACGCCTCGCGCCGGGCCTCCTGCGAGGCTGCGGCCTCGGCGCTCGGGGTGAGCGCACTGCGGGACGTGGCAGTGGCCGACCTCGACGCCGCGCGCGCCGTCCTCGACGACGAGACGTTCCGACGAGCGCGCCACATCGTGACGGAGAACCAACGCGTGCTGGACACCGTCGAGGTGCTCGGGACGACCGGTGCGACCGGCATCGGCGAGCTTCTGGTGGCCTCGCACGCCTCGATGCGCGACGACTTCGAGATCAGCGTCCCCGAGCTCGACCTGGCCGTCACCACGGCGATGGACGCCGGTGCGATCGGCGCCCGGATGACGGGCGGCGGGTTCGGCGGGTCGGCGATCGCACTGGTGCGCACCGAGGTCGCCGACGAGATCGGCGACCGGGTCACCCGGGCCTTCGCCGAGCACGGTTTCACCCCACCTCGGATCTTCACCGTCACACCGTCGGCCGGCGCGCGTCGTGAGCAGGAGCAGCACAGCCGATGACCGATCGTCGACCCATGTCCGGCGCGCAGGTCGAGCTCCGACACGGCCGGTACACCGCGCACATCGCCAGCGTCGGCGCCTCGCTGCGCGCACTGCGACACGACGGCCGGGACCTGGTCGTCCCCTTCGATGCGGACGAGGTCCGGCCGGCGTACCGCGGTGCCGCGCTGGCGCCCTGGCCCAACCGCGTCGTCGACGGCCGCTACACCTTCGACGGCGTCGCCCACCGGCTCCCGCTGACCGAGCCGGCCCGCTGTCACGCGTTGCACGGTCTGGCGATCTGGCTCGACTTCGCGATCGCCGAACAGTCGGCGACGGAGGTCGTCCTGACCGCCACGATCGAGCCGCAGACCGGGTACCCGTGGCGGGTGCCGGTCACGGTGCACCACACCCTCACCGACGACGGCCTGCACACCCGTATCTCGGCGCGCAACGACAGCACCACCCGCGCACCGGTCGGGCTGTCCGGTCATCCCTACCTCGTCGCCGGCAGGGGTCGGGTCGACGACTGGACCCTCGAGCTGCCGGCGGAGCGGTTCCTGGTCGTCGACGAGGACCGGCTGATCCCCCAGTACGTCGAGAGCGTCGCGACCGACGGAACCTTCGACTTCCGTTCGGCGCGCCGCATCGGCGCCACCTTCATCGACCACGCCTTCACCGCACTGGACCGCGATCGGCGCGGTCTCGCGACCGTCCGCCTCACCACGGCCGAGGGCACCGGCGTGGGGCTGGCCTGGGACGAGGCGAGCCCGTGGGTGCAGATCCATACCGCCGACCGACCGGACGCGCCCGACATCAGCCGGATCGGCCTTGCCGTGGAGCCGATGACCTGCGCACCGGACGCGTTCAACTCCGAGGCAGGGCTGATCGTGCTGGCGCCCGGGGAGTCGGCCGCTGCGGGATGGACGATCTTCGCGATCTGACCGGACCTCCCGGCGAACCCGGGCAGGCAACGTCGCGCCCGCGACGACGGAGCCCGGGCCGATCGGCCCGGGCTCCGCTGTGTGTTCGGTCGTGCTCGGTTGTGCTCGGTCGTGCTCGGTCGTGTTCGGGCCTACCCCGGAGTGCTCAGCCGGCGACTGCCCGACGAACCCTCACGCGGTCGGCACGTGCCACTGCTGGGTGAACAGCCCGTTGCAGTCGTAGATCTGCAGCTGGGTCCCGTCGGTGGTCACGGCCGCGGGGTCGTCGAGGCACCGACCCGACTGCGGGTTGTAGAGGGAGCCGTCACTGCGCGCCACCCACTGCTGGCCGCCGACCCCGTTGCAGTCCCAGAGCTCGACCTTCGCGCCGTTCGCGGTGCCGTTGCCGACGATGTCGAGGCACTTGTCGTAGGCGCGGACGGTGCCGTCGGTCTCCAACGCCCACTGCTGCCCGGTCGCGATCCCACAGGTGTAGAGCTGGACGGCGTTCCCCTTCACCGAGGTGTTGGTGTTCACGTCCACGCACTTGCCGGTGGTGCCGGGTCCGGTGATCGTTCCCTGGGCCGTGGGCAGCGTCGCCGTACCGAACGAGGTCTCGCACTTGCCCGTGGAGACGTGCACGCCGGCCATCATCAGGAAGCTGTTGCCCGTGGACGCCGCCAGGAGCGGTGAGCTGTAGCCGGCGCAGGCCGTCTCGCCGGCGTCGTATCCGCCCGTCGGCGACGTCGTCACCGGCGTGGTGATCTCGTCCCACGATCCGGTGCCGAGGGAGTGGTTGACCAGGAGCACGTGTCCGCTCTCCGGCTGCTCGACCAGCGAGCCGTCGGTGCCGGCCACCACCCGCTGTCCCGAGGCGATCAGGGTGCCGTTGGCCCCACCCGCCGGGGACCAGGTCAGGTACGGCGTGTGCAGCAGGAACCTGCCGTCGCTGGTCTGGATGCGGGTGCCGAGGCTGGAGGGGTTCCACGACTCCGCGTTCGAGGTGGTCTTGAGGTAGACGTCGCAGGCCTGGTCGGGGTCGTAGCCCGCCTTGCAGTCCTCGTAGGTCATCGCGTAGGTGCCGTTGGGCAGGTTGACGACGGTCGCCATGCCGGGTCGCTCGACACCGTTCTGGACGGCGACGTCGTAGACCTCGCTGCCCCAGCTCGTGGCGCCGTTGGTCGAGACCACGTGAGCCAGGACCTGGGCGTAGCCGTTGGTCGAGGGCCGCTCGTCGGAGAAGTAGCAGACCAGGTCGCCGTTGGCGGCCACGTCGAACTCCGGCTCCCAGATGCCGTGGCCGGTGGAGTTGGCCAGCCCCGACTCGGACGCGCACGAGCTGCGGTAGCTCCAGCTCGCACCCTGGTTCGTGGAGACGAAGACCTCGACGGCCTGCTGGGTGTAGTCACCGTGGTTCCACGCGGTCCCGGCCGCGAGCAGGGTGCCTGCGGGCAGGCTGCCCTCGGCCTGCGGCAGCTCGTAGAGCGTCGGCCCGTCCAGGTCCCAGCCGTGCTGGGTGTCGGTCACCGTGCTGATCGGCGAGGAGGACCAGGTGACACCCCCGTCGGTCGAGCGGTAGATCGGGAAGTTGGCCTTGGTGACGCCTGTTCCCGAGTGCGAGAACGTGGCGAGCAGGGTGCCGTTGGCCGAGCCGTTGTGCGCCAGCCGGATGACGCGGGGATAGCTCGCGTCCTCGGTCGAGCCGGACGCTGTGCTGGGAGCGTAGAGGACGCCACCCGAGGTGGTGGCGGCCGTGGCCGGGCCTGGGGCGAGCAGCGCTCCCCCGAAGGCGAGCAGGAGTGCGGCACCGATCATCGATAGGCGTCGCGCCAGGTAGTGCTGTCGTGTCATTCGTGACCTCCGTCGTCGCGTCGTTGCGAGGGGAACCAGCGAAATTGCAGCGTTGCAGAGTTGAACGCCTCGCACTGTAGGACCGCTCTCCGCAGGCCCGCAAGGGCCGCACGGAGGGCTCTTCCGTGCTCGACTCAGTAGAGTGCTGCAACGTTGCAAAAATGCTGCTATCTTCCAACCTCCAGCCCGCCGCACACGAGTGAAGGACCTGACCATGACGATCACCTCTGGGGCCACGGCAGGCGTGGGTTCGTCCGCGGAGATCCCGCGCCCCGAGTACCCGCGCCCCCAGTTCGACCGCTCGCACCGGTGGCTGCCGCTCAACGGGACGTGGTCCTTCCACCGCGGCATGATCGCCGACCCTGCCGCAGACGAGGGCTGGGAGGAGTCGATCCAGGTGCCGTTCGCCTGGGAGACCCCGGCGTCGGGCGTGGAGGCCCACTGGCTCGAGCACGCGGCGTACCGGCGGACGTTCGCGGTCGAGGAGGCCTGGCGCGGCGAGCGGGTGGTGCTGCACTTCGGCGCCGTCCACCACGAGGCCCGGGTCTGGGTCGACGGGACGGAGGTCGGCAGCCACGTCGGCGGCTCGACGCCCTTCGAGCTCGACGTCACCGACGCCCTCGAGGACGGCATCGAGCAGCACGCGCTCGTGGTGGCCGTGCACGCACCGGCCGACAAGCTGCACATCGCCCACGGCAAGCAGCGCAGCACCCCGCGCGACGACTACGACAGCTGCGCCTTCACCGCCTCCAGCGGGATCTGGCAGCCCGTCTGGCTGGAGGCGCGACCCTCGACCCACCTCAGCGAACTGCGACTGGTCCCCACCGCCGAGCTCGACGGCATCCGCGTCTCGGGCACGGTCGCGGGTGCGTACGCCGACCACGCGTCGATCTCGCTCGCCGTCGAGGGCACCGGCGAAGGCGCCGTCGCGACCTGGACGGGAGACGCCGCCGCCCTGCGGGCGGGCGTCCCGCTCACCATCGACGAGCCCCGCCTGTGGTCACCCGCCGACCCGCACCTGTACCGCGTCCGGGCGACGGTCGTCTCGGCCGACGGCGAGGACGTCGTGGTGGGCACCACCGGCCTGCGCAGCATCGAGACCCGGGGTGGCCAGATCCTCCTCAACGGCCGGCGGATCTCGCTGCGCGGCGTGCTCGACCAGGGCTACTGGCCCACCACCGGCATCACCGCGCCGACCGACGAGGCCTTCGTCCGCGACCTGGAGATCGCCCGTGACGCCGGCTTCAACCTGGTCCGCAAGCACCTCAAGCTCGAGGACCCGCGGTTCCACCACCACGCCGACCGCCTCGGCATGCTCGTGTGGGCCGAGCCGGCGTCGACCGGTCGCTTCTCCACCGCCGCCGCGGCCGCGTTCAGCGCCCAGATCGAGCCGATGGTCGCGCGCGACGGCAACCACCCGAGCATCGTGGTGTGGGGGCTGTACAACGAGGAGTGGGGCCTGGACTGGGCGTTGCCGGAGGATCCCGCCAAGCAGGAGGTGGTCCGCAACGACTACCGCTCGCTCAAGGCGCTCGACCCCACCCGTCCCGTCGTCGACAACTCGGGTTGGACGCACCTGGAGTCCGACCTGATCGACTGGCACGTGTACGACGAGCACCCCGCGGGCTGGGCCCGGAAGGTGGCCGATCTGGTCGCCGACGACGAGCCGACCTTCCCGGTCGCGATCGCCGTCGACACCATCGTGCACAAGCGACTGATGGTCGAGGGCCCCGTGCCGCGGGACGTACCGTTCGTCAACAGCGAGTTCGGCGGCGGCTGGACCTCGATCGATCGCGGCTGGAACCTGCACTGGCAGACCCAGGAGCTGCGTCGCCATGACAGCATCGCCGGCTGGGTGTGGACCGAGCTCAACGACATCGAGCACGAGTCGGCGGGCATCGTCGACTGCAACCGCACGATGAAGGACCACGGCGGCCGGCCGCCGCAGCACGCCAACGCCGAGACCGTGCCCGTGTTCGGGGTCTCCCCCGTCGCTCCGGGCCGCGACATCGTCAGCGCCGACGGCACCGTGGACCTCGAGGTCGCCGTCTCGCACCATGGCAGCGACCCGCTCGAGATCACCGTCAGCAGCGCCTGGGGACCGGTCTTCGGTCTCGAGCCCACGACGCCGCGCGGCGATGTCGACGCCGTACAGGTGGAGCCGTTCGTGCTGAGCAAGAGCGTGCGCCTGCAGGCCGAGCTGCCCGCCGGTACGTCGTCGGCGCGGCTGCACGTGCTGCTGCACGCGGACGGCCGCGTCGTGGGCCGCGGCGCCATCGACGTCGTCCGCGACTGACGCGACTGACGCGGTGGCCGGGCGGCACGCCGCCCGGCTACCGGGTCGTGCCGGTGGTGCTCTCCCGGACCACCAGCTCGTAGTCCGCGTAGAACTCCGCCGGCTCCTCCTCGGCCGCGCCGCCCAGACGGGCGATGACCCGCTCGACCGCCAGCCGCGCGATCTGCCGGCGGTCCGGCGCGATCGTGGTGAGCGAGGGCGTCTGGTAGCGCGCCGCCTCGATGTCGTCGAAGCCGACCACGGCGACGTCCTCCGGGACCCGCAGACCGTGTGAGAGCAGCGTCCGGACGGCGCCGATGGCGACCAGGTCGTTGTAGCAGAACACGGCATCCGGCCGTCCGCCCGGGTGGCGGAGCAGCTCCTCCATGGCATCGGCCCCGTCGGCGAAGTGGAAGGTACGGCGAGGGACGAGCAGCGACCGGTCCACGGAGACGCCGCGCTCCGCGTGCGCGAGCTCGAATCCGCGGGTGCGCAGCTGTGCGGTCTCGCCGGTCTCGTAGGGCTGGTCGCCGATCGCGGCGATGCGGCGCCGGCCGAGGTCGAAGAGATGGGCCGTCGCATCGCGGGCCGCGGCGACGTTGTCGATGGTGACGTGGTCGAACTCGCTGTCGGCGATCCGCTCGCCCAGCAGCACGAGCGGGTGCTTCGGGTCGCGCTTCGGCAGGTCCTTCTGCGAGAGCGCCAGCGGGCTGAGGATGACGGCGTCGAAGAGCGCCGCGTCGCCCTCCCCCTGGATCAGCTCGCGCTCGCGGTCGGGCTCCGCGTCGGTCTGGTCGACCACCACGGTGTAGCCGAACTCGCGCGCCTTGGTCACGACGGCGCGCGCCAGCTCGGAGAAGTACGGCACGTCCAGCTCGGGCACCACCAGCGCGATCAGCCCGCTGCGGCCGTTCTTGAGGTTGCGGGCCAAGACGTTGGGCCGATATCCCAGCTCGGCCACCGCCGCCTCCACGAGCCGGCGCTTCTGGTCCGAGACCGGCGCGTAGCCGTTGACGACGTTGGAGACGGTGCGGATGGAGACGCCCGCCCGCTCGGCGACGTCGCGGAGCCTGGCCGGCCCCTTCATCTGGCCGCCCTGCGCATTGCCCACCATGCCCTCATCCTGCCGTGTGCCGTGCCGTCGGGACGACGAATCCGCTCCGACACCGTCGATGTCGGAGCGGATTCGCCAGGTTCGTCGTGTCGCGGGAGCGCCGGCGCCACCTCAGCCGGTGACACTGCCCTGCAGCATGCCGCCGCGGAAGTAGCGCTCGAGCAGCAGGAAGAGCGCGATCAGCGGCACCACCGTGACCAGGCCGCCGGTGATGAGCACCGGGACGAGCTCGGCCTTGGTGCCGGTCTCGGCGGCCTGCGAGATCGCGGAGAGCCCGACGGTGAGCGGGTAGAGGCCGCTCTTGCTGAAGATGATCAGCGGCAGGAAGTAGTTGTTCCAGATCGCCACGATCGAGATCAGCAGCACCGTCATCAGGCCCGGGAAGGCCAACGGCAGGCCGATCCGCCAGAAGATCCACAGCTCGGAGGCACCGTCGAGCCGGGCTGCCTCGATCAGCTCCTTGGGCACCGAGGCGTCGATGAAGGTGCGCATCAGGTAGATCCCGATTGGCGAGACCATGCTGGGCAGGATCATCCCCCAGATCGAGTTGACCAGGCCGACCTTGGAGTAGAAGAGGAACAGCGGCAGCGCGATGGCCGTCAGCGGTACCAGCAGGGTCGCCATCACCACCAGGAACAGGGTGTTCGCGCCGCGGAAGCGGTAGCGGGAGAAGCCGTATCCGGCGAGCGCGGAGAGGACCGTCGCGCCGACGGCGCCCGCGATCGCGTAGAGCAGGGTGTTGCCCAGCCAGTGCACGAAGATGCCGGTGCCGCTGACGTTCTGACCCAGGGCGGACAGGTTGTGCCACAGCCGGAAGGGGCCGGCGAACCAGAACCCGAAGCTGTCGTAGATCTCGGCCTGGGACTTGGTGGCGCTGAAGGCCAGCCAGACCAGCGGGCCGAGGATGAAGAGGGCGAAGGCGATGGCGAGCAGGTTGATCGCGAGCGTCGTCGTACGCCGAAGGCCGTAGAGGTGGGGCGAGACCTGGTCGGCGGGCGCCTTCCGGGCGCGGCGGGCGGCGGGCGTCGAGGGCGACGTGGCGGTCATCGGAATTCTCCGTTCCTGCGGCGCACGGCGAAGCCGGCGACAGACAGTGCGCCGATGATCAGCGCCAGGATGACGGCGGCGGCGGCGCCGAGCTCGTACTCCCCGCTGCCGACGGCGGTGTGGTAGACGAACAGGGTCGGGGTGAAGCCGAAGGAGACCGCCTGCGGCTGGAAGGATGCCAGGATCGACGGCTCGGTGAACAGCTGCAGCGCCCCGACGGCGTTGAGGAAGACCAGCATCACGATCGAGGGCATCACCATCGGCAGCTTGATGTGCACGATGATCCGCCACAGCGACGCGCCCTCCATGATCGCTGCCTCGGTCACCTCCTTGGGGATCGACTTCAGCGAGGTGTAGAGGATGGTCATGTTGTAGCCGGTCCACTCCCAGATCACGATCAGCATGATCGTGGGCAGGATGAGCCGGCTGGAGAAGAAGTCGACGTGCCCCAGACCGAGCCGGTCCAACGCCTTGGCGTAGGACCCGAAGCCCGGGAGCAGCAGGAACGACCACATCACCGAGGCCACCACGCCGGGTACGGCGAAGGGCATGAAGTAGATCGTCCGCAGGAAGCGGCTGCCCCGGATGACCCCCGCATCGAAGAGCGCCGCGAAGCCGAAGGCGATCGCGAGGGTCAGCGGCACCTGGATGGCACCGAAGACGAGCACCCGCACGACCCCTGACCAGAACTCGCTCGAGTGCAGGACCGTCCGGTAGTTCTCCAGGCCTACCCACTGGCGACCGCCGATGAGCTTGGTCGCGAACAGGCTGCTGTAGACCGCGTAGACGGTCGGCACGAGCATGAACAGCCCGAGCATCAGCATGTGCGGGGCGATGAACGCCGCACCGGCGCGCTCGCGCCGTGACTCGCGTCGGGACGAGGCGCTGCGGCGACGTTGCGGTCGCTTGGACCCACCGGCACGGTCGTCGCCGACCGCGCCGAGGGCCGGCGGATGGATCAACTGCTGCGACATGGGGCCGCTTCCTTCTCGGTGAAGCCGTGTGACGGGCGCCCCGCTGGAGCTGCGGGACGCCCGTCGGCGATCTGTCAGTTCGAACCGGTGACGCTGAATCCTTGCGCAGTGGCGTACTTGGTCAGCTGGGACTGGAACGCGGTGAACGCCTGCTGGAGCGTCTCGGTGCCCTTGGTGACACCGGCGAAGGTCGAGGTCCACTGCGTGAGCGCGGCCGTCATGATCGGCGGCCACTGAGCGGCCTGGACGTTCTGCGCCGCGGTCGCGAAGACCGCGTTGGGCGTGGAGTCGCCGGTGATCGGCAGCTTCTTCGCCTGGAACGTCGCGTCGTTCAGCAGCGGCACGTACGCCGGGAACGCACCGGCCACGTCACCGCTGAGGATCTGCCAGGCGTCGTCGCTGCCACCGAACCACTTCACGAACTCGGCTGCCTCCTTGGCGTGCGGCGTGCCCTTGATGACCGCCAGCGTCGAGCCACCCCAGCTACCGGAGGCGTTGCCACCGGCGGTCGTCTGCGGCAGCGTGGCCGTGCGCCAGTCGCCGATGGTCTTCTTGATGCTCAGCTGCATGCCCACCGGGCCCCAGGCCGGGCTGAGACGCGAGGCGGTGGCGCCGCTGTCGAAGTCGGCCCACTGCTGCGGCGAGAAGTCGGCCGCGGTGGTGGCCTCCTTCTTGTCGATCAGGTCCTGCCAGTACTTGGCGAACTCCATCTGCTTGGCGCCGGTGAAGGAGATGCCGAGCTTGGAGCCGCCGGTGTAGGTGAACGGGAACGCGCCGTACTGCTGCATCAGGGCGAGCACGTCCTGCGGGCTCTCCGGGTCGAAGTTGGTGATCGCCGCCTTGGGGTCCTTGGCGTGCAGCTTGTCGGCCGCCGCCGCGAAGTCGGTCCAGGTGGCGGGCGGCTGGGTGATCCCGGCGGCGTTGAGCTGCTTCTGGTTGTAGAAGAGCGCCATCGGCCCCAGGTCGACCGGCATGGCATAGACGTGGGAGCCCTGCGAGACCTGCTGCCAGGCGATGGAGGCCTCGTTGGACTTGGCCGAGTCGATGCCGTAGCCCGAGAGGTCGACGAGGCTGTTGGTGACCTCGAAGGAGGGCAGCTCGAAGTACTCGATGGTGGCGACGTCCGGCGCGCCGCTGCCGGCCTTGATGGTGTCGCTCAGCTTGGTGTACTCGTCCCCCGCGGCGCCGGCGTTCTCGAGGTCGACGCAGATGTCGGGGTGGGTCTGGTTGAACTTGTCGACCGCCAGGTCGTAGCCCGTCGGCCAGCCCCAGAAGGTGAGCTTGGTGGCGCCGGCCGAGCAGGAGGCGGTGGTCGAGCTCGCCGTCGAGGTCGGCGCGCTCGACGCGCTGTCCTTGCTGCCTGCGGTCGCCGCGTCGTCACCGGAGCCCGAACAGGCCGAGAGCGCCAGGACCGATGCCGCCGCGACGGCCGCCAGGGCCGAGGTACGGCGCATGCCGACGCGGCCGGCCGCGCGGGAGTTCGGAACGTTCATTGCTGCAATTCCCATCGTCGTTGAGGAGACCCGAGCGGAGTCGGACCGGGGTGCCGGCCGCGTTGGATGCAGAGACTACGCACGGTTTTGCATCGTTGCAATAACTTCGCTCAAACCGGATGCACGCGTCGCGCGGGGCGGGCGCCGCCGACCGCTTCGTGACCGGGGTCACCCGACGACGCCGCTGGCTCCGGCAGGCGGGCGGGACCCGCCCGGCCCTCAGTGCCCGGGCGATCCGGCGACGGGATCGGGACGGCACCGGGGCGCTCGCAGCCGGGGACATACCCGCGGCAGGCCCACGGCCGCCATCACCGAGGCACCGACCAGCAGGGCGGCGATGGCCCAGGTGCAGGCGCGATAGCCGTCCCGGAAGCTTCCCACGTCACCGAACGCGTCGCCACTCAGCCCGGTGAGGACCGGGATGACGGCGACAGCGAGCAGCGTTCCCGATCGGGCCACCGCGTTGTTGACGCCGGAGGCCACGCCGGCGTTCTCGGTGGGCGCCGAGCTCAGCGCCGTCGAGGTCAGCGGCGCGACGAACGTGACGAGACCGAGTCCGAAGAGCAGGACCGCCGGCAGGACGTCGACCCAGTAGTTCGAGTCCGGCGAGAGCCGCAGCGTGAGCACCACGCCGACCGCGCACACCAGCGGTCCCAGGCTCATCTGCGTGCGTGGTCCGATCCGAGCGGCGAGCTCACCGCTGCGCGCGGAGAGCGCGAGGGTCAGCACCGTGACGGGGAGGCTCGCGGCCCCCGCCGCCAGCGGCGAGAAGCCGCAGACGAGCTGGAGGGCGATCACCAGCAGGAAGAAGAAGCAGCCGATCGCACCGTAGAGCAGGAAGGTCGCGACGTTCGTGACGCTGAAGGTCCGATCGGCGAAGAGGTCGAGCGGCACGAGCGGGTGGTCCGAACGGCGCTCCACCAGCACGAAGGAGGTGAAGGCCACCGCGGCGACGGCCACGGCGGCGACGCGCTCGGCCACGGCGCCGCTCCCCGAGGAGCCGAGCGCCGCCCACGTCAGCGTGCCGAGCCCCACCACCGTGAGCACCGCGCCCTGCCAGTCCGAGGCACCCGACCGCGCGCCGGCCGCACGGCCGTGCCGGTCCTGTCGGGACTCAGGGACGTGCCGCAGGGTCAGGGCGATGACCAGCGCCGCCATCGGCAGGTTGATCAGGAACACCCACCGCCAGGAAGCCGCCGCCAGGATCCAGCCGCCGACGAAGGGGGCCAGTGCCGTCGCGACACCGCTGAAGCCTGCCCAGGTGCCGATCGCGCGGGCCCTGTCCTCGGGCACGAAGGACGACTCGATGAGGGCCAGGCTCGCCGGCGTCAGCAACGCGCCTCCCATGCCCTGGACGGCGCGCGCGAGGATCAGGAACGTGATGTTCGGCGCCGCCGCGCACAGCGCCGAGGCCGCGGTGAACGCCACCACGCCGGACAGGAACGCTCGACGTCTGCCGAACCGATCCCCCAGCGCTCCACCCCACAGGATGAGCGAGGCCAGGGTGAGGGTGTAGGCGCTCACGGTCCACTGCAGCCCCGCGAACGAAGCGCCCAGATCGCGACCGATCGTCGGCAGCGCCACCCCGACCACCGTCTGATCGATCCCTGCCAGCCCCGATCCGAGGATCGTCGCGACCAGCACCCACCGACCCGCGTTGCTCGTCGCTCGCAACGGGTCGGCGAGTGGGGTCTGCGTCATGGGTCTGACGATAGGGGCAGCCGGACCGCAGGGTTAGTCCCGCCGGCGATCGATCACGCCGGCACGATCGACCCCTCGGCTAGGGTCCCTGAGCAGAGAACCCGGTGCCGTCGACGGAGGTGTGATGAGCGAGCAGGCCCAGCTGACCCGTGCCGACGGATCTGCGATGCGGGTGCTCGTGGTCGAGGACGAGGACACCCTCTCCGAGCTGCTGGCGATGGCCTTCCGGTACGAGGGCTGGGAGGTGCGCACCGCCACCGACGGCCCGGACGGGGTGCGGGTGGCGCGGGAGTTCCGGCCCGATGTCGCCGTCCTCGACGTGATGCTGCCGGGATACGACGGGCTGGAGCTGCTCAAGCGGATGCGGGCCGAGACCATCGCCGCCCCGGTGCTGTTCCTCTCCGCCCGCGACGCCGTCACCGACCGCATCGCCGGGATCAGCGCTGGAGCCGACGACTACGTGACCAAGCCCTTCAGCCTGGAGGAGGTGGTGGTGCGGGTGCGGGGCATGCTCCGCCGGGTCGGTGCCGCCGCCGCCCAGGACGACACCGTCCTGGTGGTCGGCGACCTCACCCTGGACCTCGACAGCCGCGAGGTCACCCGGGCCGGTGACCGGATCGAGCTGACGGCCACCGAGTTCGAGGTGCTGCGCTACCTGATGCAGAACCCGAGGCGGGTGCTGACCAAGCGCCAACTGCTCGACCAGGTGTGGCACTACGACTTCGGCGGCCAGACCAATGTCGTCGAGCTCTACATCTCCTACCTGCGCCGCAAGATCGACGCCGGGCGTGCCGGCATGATCCACACCGTGCGCGGGGTCGGCTACGTGATCAAGCCCGCCGAGTGATGGCCGAGCAGACCACCGGCCCGCCGCGGCGCCGCGGATCCCTCCGGGTCCGGCTGGTCGTCGTCCTGGTCTCGCTGCTCGCCGTCGTGCTCGCGACGGTCGGGCTGGTCACCGTGCTCGCCCTGCGCGGGTTCCTCATCGGCCGCCTGGACGCCTCGCTCGAGGCAGCCGGCGGACGTACGGCCCAGGCGGGACAGCCACCGTCCGGAGGCGGGTCGGCGCCCGACCCGCAGGGCAACAGGTTCCTGCTCGCGCCGGGCCAGGCCTCCGGCACGCTCGGCGCGCGCATCAGCGATGCGGTCATCCAGCAGGCCGGCGTGCTGCAGGACGACGGCTCGATCAGGAACGTGTCCACCGGCTCGGTCGCCTCCTTGCTGAAGATCCCCACCGACGGGAGGCCGCACACCGCCCGTGTCGGCACGCTGGGCCAGTATCGGCTGTTGGCGGTGCGCACGTCCTCGGGAGACGTCCTGGTCACCGGTCTGCCCCTGGACGACGTGCAGCGCACGGTCTACCGCCTGATCGCCGTCGAGGCGGCGGTCGCGGCGGGCGCGATCGTGGCGGCCACCATCGTCGGCTCCGTGCTCGTCCGGCGCACCCTGCGGCCGCTGCAGCGGGTCGCGCAGACCGCCGAGCGGGTCAGCGAGCTCCCCCTGGCCGAGGGCGAGGTGGCCCTCACCGAGCGGATCGCGCAGCGGGAGGTCGACGACCGCACCGAGGTCGGCCAGGTCGCTGGCTCGGTCAACCGGCTGCTCGACCACGTCACCGGTGCCCTCAACGCCCGGCACGAGAGCGAGACCAACGTCCGCCGGTTCGTCGCCGACGCCAGCCACGAGCTGCGCACTCCCCTGACGGCGATCCGCGGCTACGCCGAGCTCACCCGGCGACTGCGCCAGGACACGGCGCCCGAGATCGCCCACGCGATGGAGCGGGTGGAGTCGGAGACCGCACGCATGACCGCGATGGTCGAGGACCTGCTGCTGCTGGCCCGGCTCGACACCGCACCCGAGCTGGCCCACGAGCCGGTGGACCTCACCCACCTGCTGCTCGACGTGGTCAGCGACGCCGCCGCGAGCGGCCCCGACCATGCCTGGCGGACCAGGCTGCCCGCCGACCCGGTCTGGGTGTACGGCGACCCGCACGGCCTGCACCAGGTCTTCGCCAACCTGCTCGCCAACGCCCGGGTGCACACCCCGCCGGGCACCGCGGTGACGGCCAGCCTGACCACCAGCTCACCGCTGAACGCCGTGGTGACGATCCTCGACGACGGCCCCGGCATCCCCGCGCCGGCGTTGCCGACGGTGTTCGAGCGCTTCGCCCGCGCGGAGTCCTCGCGCAGCCGCGCCACGGGGAGCACCGGGCTCGGCCTGGCCATCGTCCGGGCGATCGTGGAGGCGCATCGCGGCACCGTCGAGGTGACGAGCCGGCCCGGACAGACCGCCTTCGTGGTGCGACTGCCCGTGGAGTAGCACCCCCCGGGCGCCGGCGGTGCGTGGGTGTGATCCGGCGCTCATACGGTTTCGATAAAGACGCGACACGGTGGCGATAAACCACCGCCGCACGCTCGTGTCATGACCACGACAGCGCCGCCGGTGAGGATGCCCGGCCCCCGCACCACCCTGACCGCCACCACCCCCGGCCGACCGGTTCTCGACGTCGTCATCCCGGTCTACAACGAGCAGAGCGCCCTGGAGGGATCAGTACGGCGGCTGCACGCGCACCTGTGCCACAGCTTCCCCTACCCCTTCCGGATCACCATCGCCGACAACGCGAGCACCGACGCCACGCCGACGATCGCCGAGACGCTGCAGGCCGCGATGAGCGACGTACGCGTGCTGCGGCTGGAGGAGAAGGGCCGGGGCCGTGCGCTCCGGGCGGCGTGGACCTCCTCCGATGCGGCGGTGCTGGCCTACATGGACGTCGACCTGTCGACCGACCTCAACGCCCTGCTCCCCCTGGTGGCGCCGCTGCTGTCGGGGCACTCCGACCTCGCCATCGGAACCCGGCTGGCCCGCGGGTCGCGGGTGGTGCGCGGCGCCAAGCGGGAGTTCATCTCGCGCAACTACAACTTCCTCCTGCGCCGCACGCTGGCCGCCCGGTTCTCCGATGCGCAGTGCGGCTTCAAGGCGGTCCGGGCGGACGTCGCCGAGCACCTGCTGCCGCTGGTCGAGGACACCGGCTGGTTCTTCGACACCGAGCTGCTGGTGCTGGCCGAGCGGGCCGACCTGCGCATCGCCGAGGTCCCCGTCGACTGGGTCGACGATCCGGACAGCCGCGTCGACATCGTCGCCACCGCCGTCGCCGACCTCAGGGGCATCGCCAGGCTCGGTCGTGCGCTCGCCACCGGGGCGCTGCCCCTGGACGCCGTCCGCGCGCAGCTGGGACGGCGGCGCCTCGGCGCTGACCCGGAGGCGGAGGAGCTCGCCGTCCCGGGCGTCCCGAGCGGTATGGCCGGCCAGGCGGTCCGCTTCGCCGCCATCGGCGTCCTGAGCACGCTCGCGTACCTGCTGCTGTTCCTCGTGCTGCGCGGGCCCGTGGGGGCCCAGGCCGCCAACCTGCTCGCGCTGCTCCTCACCGCCGTGGCGAACACCGCCACCAACCGCCGCCTCACCTTCGGCCTCACCGGCAGGACCAGCGCGGGGGTCCACCTGCAGGGACTGGCGATCTTCGCCGTCGGCCTGGGACTGACCTCGGGCTCGCTGACGCTCCTGCACCGCCTCGTCGACCAGCCGGGCCGGCTGCTCGAGGTGTCGGTCCTGCTGGCGAGCAGTGCGCTGGCCACCCTCGTCCGCTTCATCGCCTTCCGGCGCTGGGTGTTCCCCCAGCCCTCCGCTCGCTGACCCACCGACCACCTACCACGGGAGAAGAGCCTCATGAGCACCGTCCTGGATCGCCGAGCCTCGCTCGACCACCCCCTGCCACCACCCACCCGAGCCGACCGGGGCCGGCTGGCCCGGCTGGTCCGCGGCCGCGAGGAGGACCCGCCCTGGGCCCGGCCCGCCCTGCTGGCGCTGCTGCTGGCGACCGCCGCCCTCTACACCTGGGACCTGGCCGCCAGCGGCTACGCCAACAGCTTCTACGCGGCAGCCACGCAGGCCGGCTCGCAGAGTTGGAAGGCCTGGTTCTTCGGCTCCCTCGATGCCGGCAACTCCATCACCGTCGACAAGCCGCCGGCAGCGCTGTGGGTCGATGGCCTCTCGGCCCGGATCTTCGGCTTCGGCAGCTGGAGCCTGCTGGTCCCCCAGGCGCTGGAGGGCGTCGCCGCCGTCGGCCTGCTGTACGGCGCCGTACGTCGCACCTCCGGTCACCTGGCCGGGATCCTGGCGGGCATCGCCTTCGCGCTCACTCCTGCCGCAGCGCTCATCTTCCGCTTCGACAACCCCGACGCCCTGCTGGTGCTCCTGATGGTCGCTGCGGCGTACGCCGTGGTCCGCTCCCTGGAGCATGCCTCGACGAGGTGGCTGCTGCTGGCCGGCACCGCGCTCGGCTTCGCGTTCCTGACCAAGATGCTACAGGGCTTCCTGGTCCTGCCCGCGTTCGGCCTGGTCTACCTGGTCGCGGCCCCCACCTCGCTGCGACGCCGGATCGGGCAGCTCCTGATGGCCGCGGGTGCAGTGGTCGTCTCGGCCGGCTGGTGGGTCGCGGCGGTGGCGGTCTGGCCGGCCTCCGCCCGGCCCTACATCGGCGGGTCCACCGACAACAGCGTCCTCAACCTCGTCTTCGGCTACAACGGTCTGGGGCGGCTCTTCGGCCAGGACGGCGCCGGGGGTGGGGGCATGAGCGGCGGCGCGGCCGGGTCCAGTTTCGGCGGCGCGACCGGCCTGAACCGGCTGTTCAGCAGCGAGATGGGCAACGAGATCTCCTGGCTGCTGCCCGCTGCCGGCGTCGCCCTGATCGGCGGCCTGTGGGCCGCCGGTCGCAGCCCGCGGACGGACCGGACCCGCGCGGCGCTGCTCCTGTGGGGCGGCTGGATCGTCGTGACCGGGCTGGTGTTCAGCTACATGAGCGGCACCATCCACCCCTACTACACGGTGGCGCTGGCCCCGGCGATCGCCGGCTCGGTCGCCAGCGGGGGCAGGGCGCTGTGGCTGCGCCGCCAGGAGCTGGCGGCACGCGTCGGGCTGGCGGCCATGGTGCTCGCCGCCGCCGGTTGGAGCGTCGTGCTGCTGGGCCACGTCTCCTCGTGGCACCCCGAGCTGCGCTACGCGATCATCGTCCTGGGGGTCGTGGCCGTCGCCGGGCTGCTGGTCCCGCCGGGCCGGCTCGGCAAGGCGACGGCAGGAGTGCTGGCGGCAGCGATCATCAGCGGCCTGCTCGGCACCGGCTCCTTCGCGGTGGCCACCGCCGCCTCGCCGCACACCGGAAGCATCCCCTCGGTCGGTCCGGCCGTCGCCGCCTCGAGCACGGGCGGCATGGGCGGGCCCGGCGGCTCAGCCGGCCCCGGAGGATCCGGTGGGTCCGGTGGGTCCAGTGGGTCCAGTGGGTCCGGTGGTGCTCCGAGCGGCACGCGTCCGACCGGAACCCCACCGAGCGGCACCACCGGTACGACGTCGGGCACCGGCGCCGGCAGCAGCACGACCGGTGAGACCACCGGTGACACGGGCGGCGGCATGAGCGGCGGCATGGGCGGGGGCGGCATGGGCGTCACCACCAGCTCGGCCCTGACCACGGCGCTGAAGGCGACGACCACGACCTGGGCGGCCGCCACCGCCGGGGACAGCAGCGCCGCCGAGCTCGAGCTGGCGACCGGGAAGTCGGTGATGGCGATCGGCGGCTGGAGCGGGACCGACGAGTCCCCCACGCTCGCCCAGTTCGAGGCGTACGTCGCGGCCGGCCGGATCCACTACTACATCGCCGGCGGCACCGGCGGCGGCCCGGGCGGCCAGAGTGGCAGCGCGAGCTCGCAGATCACCGCCTGGGTGGAGGCGCACTACACCGCCACGACGATCGGCGGCACGACCGTCTACGACCTGGCCGCCACCCCGTCGAGCTAGCGGCGAGCCGACCTCGCCCGAGGCAGAGCAGCGGAGCCCGGCCCGGCGTCACGCCGGGTCGGGCTCCGCGGCGAGCGTGCGCAGGTAGCCGGCGAAGCCGCCGGCGACCCGGCCGTGGAGCCGGCCCGAGGTGCTGACCCACGGGCCCGCCTGGGTCCACCGGCAGCCGGCGTCGATGGCGGCTCGGACCAGGGCGACGTCCTCGTGCTCGCCCACCGCCGGATAGCCGCCTGCCCGCTGGTAGGCCGCCAGCGAGAAGCCCAGGTTCGCGCCGTGAACGGGCATCCGGACCGGTGCGCGGTGGCGACGCCACCACAGCGAGACCACCTCGTCCGCGAGCTCGGACCGGTCGGGCCGCACCCGGCCCACCATCAGCTCGAAGCCGTCGCGGGCCAGGTCGAGCTGCGCCGTCAACCACGAGGCCGGCACGCAGGAGTCGGCGTCGGTGTTGGCGATCCAGATCGCCGTGGGCGGGCCGCCGCCGACCCGGGCCACCGCGTCGGCCACGCCGGCGGCCCGCGCCTGACCGACCTCGCGGGCAGCGATGCGCACCGTGCGCACACCGGCACGCCGGGCGACGAGGGCCGAGTCGTCGGTGCACGCATCGAGCACCACCGTGACGTCGACCGCTGGCGCCCGCGGACGTCGGCGTACCTCCTCCACGGCTCGGCCGATCGCCGCCAGGCACCGGGGCAGCAGATGCTCCTCGTCGTGGACCGGGACGATCACGTGCAGCTGCTTGATCCGCCTCACCGGTCGGGCTCCAGCCAGACCGCGTCGTGGGCGAGGACCAGCAGCTCCACGTCGCGATCGACGTAACCGGCCTGCACCGGCCGGCTCGACTGCTCGATCAGCAGCCGGTGGGCGCGCGGACCGTCCAGCGGCCAGCCCACCACGGGGTGGCGCCAATGGCAGAGCACGAGGACGCCATCGCTGCGCAACGACGCCTCCAGCCGTGCGGCGAGACGTCGCAGGCGCTGGGGACTGAGGAAGTAGGCCACCTCCGAGATCACCACGAGGTCGAACCCGAGCGCACCGCCCGGCTCGCCCGACCCCGGGTCGTCCGGCCAGGCGTCGGGCACCTCGGCCACTCCGAGCCGTACGGTCCCCTCGGCGATCGGCTCGGCCAGCCGGCGAGCGGCTGCCTGCGCGGCCGAGGGGCTGGCGTCCAGCGCGACCAGGCCGCCGCCGGGCGCGAGCCGGTCCACCAGCCGCGCGGTGAGGGCTCCGGTCGAGCAGCCGATGTCCAGGATCCGCTCGAACCGTCGCGCCGGGAGGCTGGCCAGCACGAGCTCGCGCTTGCGCTCCTCGTACCAGCGCTCGTCCACGCCCCAGGGGTCGTCAGCGTCGCGGTGCAGCCTCTCCAGCCGGGTGTCGACGGGGGGCTCCGCCACGAACAGCTCGTCGGAGCCCTCGAAGTGCGCGAGCATCTCGGCGGTGAGCAGCACCTCGTCGCCCGGTCGGTCCGACAGCGGCCGGACCTGGCTGCGGTGGGCGGCGATCGCGCGTCCACGTCGTTCACGCGCCGGTCCGCTCAGCGGGAGTCTTCGCAGGGCGGCCCAGGGCGCGTCCTGCGGGTCGGACCAGTGCCACCACCAGACCGGGTACTCGAGCAGGGCGGCGTCGGTGCGCCAGGCCGCGGCGGCCGCCGCTACACCGGCGGCCTCGTGGTCCGGATGCCCGTCGTGCCGCCACGGGGCGAGGAGCAGGGTCGTGGGACCGGCCTCCCCGATCCGTTCGACGATCGCCGCGGTGAGGTCGTCCCCGGCGTCGGCCACCGCCCCGTCCGCTGCGGCGAGGAAGACCAGCTCGGCCCTGGGCGCGAGCGCCGCGAGCGCCGCATCGGCCTCGGCTCGGCGGCGCACGGCCAGATCGGCGGGGGTGTGGGTCGGCGAGTGCGGATGGCTGCGCTCCCCCGCACTCGCCAGCACCACGACCACCTCCAGGCCCCGTTCGCCGGCCTCGGCGATGAGGCCGCCGGCGCCGAGCGACTCGTCGTCGGGGTGCGCTGCGACGACCACCACCCGCTCGTACGGCGCCAGGTCGATCCGCTCCAGGCCGACCCGCTCGGGCCGCGCCCGCCAGCTGGCCGCGCTCGTCCCCGGTCCGTCGTGGGTGAAGTTCGGGCGGCTCATCGAGGGCTCGACACGACTCACCAGGGCCTCGCCGCGGCCACGACCCTGCCCAGCGCTGCCGCATCCCGCTCGGCGTGGTGCTGGCGCAGGTAGAGCCGCAGGTCGGCGACCCGATCGGCGTACGCCTCCTCGTGGGCGAGCGGTGCCGGACCCATCGCGTGGTCGGCCTCGCGCAGCACCGCCTCCGCCGCCTCGTGCACCGCGTGCCTGACGCGCAGGGCGAGAAGGGCGCCCGCGTCGCCGTTCGCGCGGCCGGCGTCGATCGCCGTCGCCGAGTCCGCGAGGACGGCGCCGGCGCAGCTGAGCGCGACATCGGCGCGGCCCAGGTGCAGCTCGCCGACCTGGTCGAGCCGCCTCGAGGCGGCCTGCTCCTGCAGGCGCCGCATCAGCCCGACCGCTGCGCCGTACCAGACGGCTGCTACGCCGATGCCGCCCCAGGCGAAGCCGTCACGGCGCAGGTACCAGCTCGGCTCCCCCACCGGCTCCGCGGCCGCGCCGTCGTACTCGACCGGTGCGCTGCGGATGTTGCCGAGCCCGTGCGGGCTCCACGGCCCGTCGGTGCCGCGCACCGCCGGGTCGCGCATCGGTACGGCGAACAGCCCGCGCTGCTCCTCATCCACCCAGGCGGTGACCAGCGCGTGGGTGACCTCCTCGGCGAGCGAGCACCAGGGCTTGGTGCCGCGTAGGCGCCACCCCTGCCCCGTCCGCTCCGCCCGGAGGCGCTGCCCGGCTCCCTCGGCGGCGTAGACGCCCCACGTGGAGCCCGCCGTCGCCAGGTCGAAGCGGCCGGCCTCGGCCAGGATCGCCAGCGCGTCCAGGTGCGGCTCCCAGGTGCGGGCGACCGAGACGTCGACCCCTGCCAGCGTGGCCAAGGCGCTCCACCGATCGAGGGTGGCACCACCGCCGGGGAGCGGGACGTCACCGGCGGCCTCGGCCGCGAGCCGCAGCGCCGCGGCCGGATCGCGGCCGGCCCGCGCCGCTTGCTCGGCGAGCTCCGCCCATCGCGTGGCCGGGACGGCACCGAGCCCGATCGCTGAGGAACCCGACAACGTCTTCCCTCCGCGGTCGTCGCGCCGCGTCCCGTCAGACCCGGTCGCTGCGCCGTACCCGAGCCGGGCCCGCGGCAAACCGTGCGCCGCCCTCTCGTCGCGGTGTGCGCCCCGATCGGGACTTCGGCGAGCATCTAGGGTGTCCCGCAGGACGTCTCGACACCGCGGAAGGGAGCCGTCGTGACCCAGAGCGACACGCAGCAGATCCGGCTGACCCAGTTCGCCCACGGCGGAGGCTGCGCCTGCAAGATCCCGCCCGGCGAGCTGGAGCAGATGGTCGCCGGACTCGGCGGCGGGTCCGCGATCCCCTCCGACCTCGCCTCGGGCGCCGACTCCGACATCGAGCTCCTGGTCGGCCTGGAGTACGGCGACGACGCCGCCGCGGTACGGCTGGAGTCGGGCACAGCGATGATCCTGACCTCCGACTTCTTCACCCCGGTCGTCGACGATCCGTGCGACTGGGGGCGGATCGCGGCGGCGAACGCGCTCAGCGACGTCTACGCGATGGGCGGCTCGCCGGTGCTGGCGATCAACCTGCTCGGCTGGCCGCGGGACGTGCTGCCCATCGAGCTGGCCACCGAGGTGCTGCGCGGCGGCGCCGACATCGCCCGTCTCGCCGGCTGTCACCTCGCCGGCGGGCACAGCATCGACGACCCGGAGCCGAAGTACGGCCTGGCGGTGACGGGTGTCGCCGATCCCGACGTACTCCTGCGCCTGGAGAACGGCGTCGCGGGGGTGCCCCTCTCGCTGACCAAGCCCCTGGGCGTGGGCGTGCTCAACAACCGGCACAAGTCGACCGGCGAGGTGTTCCCCCAGGCCGTCGCCTCGATGACGGCGCTGAACCGCGACGCGGCCCGGGCAGCACTCGCCGCCGGCGTCCGCTGCGCCACCGATGTCACCGGCTTCGGCCTGCTGGGGCACGCCTACAAGCTGGCCCGCGCCAGCCGCCTCACGGTCCGCATCGACCCGGCCGCCGTGCCCTACCTGGACGGCGCCCGCGAGGCGGTGCGGGACGGCTACGTCAGCGGCGGCACCCGGCGCAACCTCGACTGGGTCGCGCCGCACGTGCGCTGGAACGGCGACGTCGCCGAGGACGACCGGCTGCTGCTCGCCGACGCGCAGACCTCCGGCGGTCTGCTGGTCGCCGGGGAGATCCCGGGCGCACCCGTCATCGGTGAGCTCCTCCCCCACCAGGGGCACGAGCTGGTCGTCGGCTGACGCCGGCCACCGACGGAGCTCCGGGATGACCCATCACGACCATCAGGACCCGCGCCGGCGGCTGCCCCGCGTCGACGCGCTGTTGGCCGACCCGGCGATCGTCGCGGCCGGCCGCGGCATCCATCCGACGCTGCTGAAGGCGGCGGTGCAGCGCAGCCTCGCGGAGGCCCGCGCCGGCCGGCTCGCTCCCGAGCTGCTCGTCGGGGCGGTGATCGAACGGCTCCCGCAGCACGGGACGACACTGAGGAGGGTCCTCAACGCCACCGGCGTCGTGCTGCACACGAACCTGGGACGGGCGCCCCTGCATCCGGACGCCGTCCGCGCCCTGGAGGCCGCGGCGGGGTACGTCGACGTGGAGTACGCCGTCGAGGACGGGTCCCGCGCCCGGCGCGGTCGGCGTACGCTCGAGGCGCTGCTGGACCGGGTGCCCGCCGCCGAGGACGCCCTGGTCGTCAACAACGGCGCGGCGGCACTCGTGCTGGCGGCCACGACGCTCGCCCAGGGCCGCGAGATCGTCGTCAGCCGGGGCGAGCTCGTCGAGATCGGTGACGGATTCCGTCTCACCAGCCTGCTGGAGAGCACCGGCGCGCGTCTGCGCGAGGTCGGGACGACCAACCGGACGCACCTCGCGGACTACCGTGACGCGATCGGGCCGGAGACCGGCTTCATCCTCAAGGTCCACCCCTCGAACTTCAGCGTGCAGGGTTTCACCTCGGCCGTCGGGGTCCACGAGCTGTCGACGCTCGGCGTACCGGTGGTCGCCGACATCGGCTCCGGGCTGCTGGAGCCGGAGCCGACGCTGCCCGACGAGCCCGACGCGACCACCTGGCTGCGCCAGGGCGCAACCATCGTGACGGCGAGCGGGGACAAGCTCCTGGGCGGACCCCAGGCGGGCCTCGTGCTCGGCAGGGCGGAGGTCGTGCACGCCCTGCGGCGCCACCCGCTCGCCCGCGCCGTCCGCGTCGACAAGCTGACGATCGCGGCCCTCGAGGCCACGCTCGCGGCACCGGTGACGCCGGTCCTCGCCGCGCTGCGCGCCTCGGGTGAGACCCTCCGACGCCGTACCGAGGACCTGCATGGGCGGCTGGTCGCGGCCCGCGTCGACGCACCGGTCGTCGAGGTGTCAGGTCTGGTGGGCGGCGGTGGCGCGCCGGGCGTCCCGCTTCCTGGGTGGGCGGTGCAGCTCCCGGCCGAGCTGGCGGCGCGGCTCCGGCTGGGCAGGCCCTGTGTCGTCGCCCGGATCGAGCGCGACCGCTGCCTGGTCGACCTGCGGTGCGTCGACCCGACCGATGACCTCCTGATCAGCGAGGCGATCGTGGCCGCCGCCTCCGCGAGGCACTGAGTCGTGCACGTCTTCGCCACCGCCGGTCACGTCGACCACGGCAAGTCCACCCTGGTCCGCGCGCTGACGGGGATGGAGCCGGACCGCTGGTCGGAGGAGAAGCGCCGCGGCATGACCATCGACCTCGGGTATGCCTGGATGACCCTGCCCGGCGGTGAGCCGATCGCGTTCGTCGACGTCCCGGGGCACCGGCGCTTCATCAGCAACATGCTCGCCGGTGTCGGCCCGGTGCCCGCCGTCATGCTCGTCGTCGCCGCCGACGAGGGCTGGTGCCAGCAGACGGGCGAACATGTCCAGGCGCTCGACGCGCTCGGGGTCGAGCACGGTCTGCTGGTGCTGAGCCGCGCCGACCTGGGCGATGTCGAGCTGGCGGAGAGCGAGGCGCGCGACCACCTCGCCGGCACCTCGCTGGCGGCCCTGGAGTCGGTCGGGGTCAGTGCCGTCACCGGCGAGGGCATGGCCGAGCTCCGGACCGCTCTCGCCCGCGTCGCCGACCGGCTTCCGGAGCCGCCGCCCGTGCCCACCAGGCTGTGGGTCGACCGGTCGTTCACCGTGCGCGGGTCGGGGACGGTGGTGACCGGCACCCTGCCCACCGGTGCGGTCGCTGTCGGCGACACCCTCGAGGTCGTTCCGTCGGGACGGCACGTCACCGTGCGCGGCATCCAGACGCTGAAGGCGAGCGTCGAGTCGGCACCGGCCGTCGCCCGGGTGGCGCTCAACCTGCGGGGCGTCGCGCCCGAGGACGTCCCACGCGGCGCGGCACTGGTGGCGACCGGGCGGTGGCACTCCACCGCCGAGCTCGACGTCCGGCTGCGCTCGGATGCCGAGCAGCTCCCCCGCGAACCGCTGCTGCACATCGGCTCCGCCGCCGTCGCCGCCCGCCTGCGCCGGCTCGGTCCCCACACGGCCCGGTTGACGCTGACACACGAGCTGCCGCTGCGGGTCGGCGATCGCGCACTCCTGCGGGATCCGGGGCAGGTGGGACACCTGACCGGCGTGGAGCTCGTCGACGTCTTCCCGCCGCCGCTGGGCAGGCGTGGTGCCGGGCGCCGGCGTGCGGCCGAGCTGGACCGGCTCCTCGCCGAACCGGGCCCCGGCACCGAGCTCGCGGTGCGGGGCGCCGTCCGGCGCACCGACCTCGTCCGCGCGGGTCTGCTCGGTCCCGCCGAGGAGACACCGCCGCAGGCCGTCACCGCGGGCGACTGGCTGGTGACCTCCGAGCGCTGGGGCCACTGGCGCGCCGAGCTCGGGGCGGCGGTCCAGGAGTGGGCAGCGCAGCACCCGATGCGGCCGGGCCTGCCACGCGCGGCCGCCGTACGCCGGCTGGCGCTTCCCGAGGCGGCACTGCTCGACCAGCTGCTGGCCACGCTCCCGCAGCTGCGCAGCGATGCCGACGGGGTCCACCACCGTGACCACGCACCGGCGCTGCCCGCAGCGGTGGAGCAGGCGTTGGCTGGCCTCCAGGAGCGGCTCGACGCCGCGCCGTTCGACTCCCCCGAGCTGCCGCAGCTCGAGCAACTCGGTCTGAGCGAGGAGGCGCTCCAGCTCGCGGCCCGGCGGGGGCAGCTCCTGCGGCTCGCACGCGGGGTCTACCTGGGCGCCGGCGCGATCGACCGAGCGGTCGTGGCGCTCGGTGAGCTCCCGCAGCCGTTCACGGCGAGCGAGGCACGGCAGGCGTTGGGTACGACGCGACGGGTCGCGCTGCCGCTGCTGCAGGAGCTGGACCGTCGCCGCGTCACGCGGGCGGATGCCGAGCAGCGCCGGACGCTGGTCAGGCGCTGAGCCGGCGCTGAGCCGGCGCTGATCCGGGGTCGAGGGCGCCGCCGGGTGGCGAGCGGCGGAGGTGGCGAGCGGCGGAGGTGGACGGGAATCGAACCCGCCAGACCGACTGTGTCGCCCTCGTCGGTTTTGAAGACCGCGGCGCCCACCAGGACGCAGACACCTCCCCGCACCACCCGGGCCGGCCGCTGATCCCGATCGCCCCGCGCTTGCGCGCAGGCTCACGGTACACAAGGGGGCGGTGCGTGAGCCGTGGGTGTGGGGGGCCGTCGAGGGAAACCGACGGCGAGCGGCTGCCCTCACCTGGGGAAAGGCAGCCGATCGCCTTCAGTTTCCTAGCCACCGGCCTGCCACCGGCAACCCACTCGGCTCGGCGAAACACCGGCAGGGCGACCGTGAAGCCGGCCCGGCACGGCATCATGGGCCACCTCATGACCCCCACGCTGATCTACCTCCACGGCATCGGTGCCGAACACGACGACGCCTGGCGCGACGTGCTGGACCGGGCGTTGCGCGACGCCGGCCATCCGGGCCTGGACGGCGTGGAGTGCCTCGCTCCCAAGTACCCCAACACCCTGCGCTATCCCAGCGACGAGAACCACCCGCTGCCACCGCAGGACGACCGACACCTCTCGCCCCAGCGTCGCGACGAGGTGCGCTGGCAGGTCGAACGGGCGACCGCCGACCTCGAGCGCGCGCTCGGCGCCCATAGTGCGGGCCGGATGACGCCGCTGGCCGCCGAGACGGTACCGGCGGCGATGCGCGTCCTCCCGCAGGCGCGGCGGTACCTGGAGGACGACGCGACCCGCGCCAACACGCTCCACCGCGTGCTCGCCACGATTCCTCGGTCCGGCCCGATCGTGCTGGTGGCGCACAGCCTGGGCAGCATCATCGCCGCCGACCTGCTCACCCGGTTGCCCGAGGACATCACCGTCGTCGGCCTGATCACCCTCGGCTCGCCCGCGGGGCACCTCGCCCTGCATCGCGGCAGCGACCGGCTGGAGGTGCTGCGCGAGCCGCCCGAGCGGGTCGGATGGTGGCTCAACGTCTGGGGAGGCGCCGACCCGGTCACCGGGATGCGCGGAATCTCCCACCGCTTCCCCTGGGTGCTCGACATCGCGCTGCCGGCGGCCCGGCACCCGATGGAGAACTACCTGGGCTCACCGGTCGTCGCCACGGCCGTCGCGCGGGCGCTGTTCGGCAGTCGCAGCCGCGAGCTCGCGCCGGTCGGGACCGTGCCCGAGCCGTGGATCGACGACGTCGAGCTGCATGCCTACCTGCTGCTGGCCTACGGACACTTCCTGGCCGAGCACGTGGCGCCGAAGCGACGGGCCCGCTTCCGTGCCGCGCTCGGTCTGACCCGCGCCGAGCTCACCGAGCGACTCGGCCTCAGCGACACGGGCGAACCACCGGATCCGGCACAGTTGCGCACCCTGTCGAAGTCGACGGCGCTGCTGCCCCTGCTCGCCGTCGCCACCGCGAACCCGATCGCGCCGTACCACGTCGCGATCACGGCGAGCGCTCGCCGCCAGGCCCTGTACGACGTGGCGGTCTGGATCGGGCTCTACAGCGGATACGGCCGCTCGCTGCACCGGGCTCTGACCAGCGCGTCGCTCGCCGTCGCACCCACCTGGGCGGACCGTGCCTGGCTGCGACCGCGCCGACCACGCGACCCCGGCCGGCTCGATCCGGTCGAGCTGACGGCCGTGCGGCTCCTCGCCGCCGAGCTCGTGCGCCAGCGCGAGGGGCTGGACTCCGACCCGCAGGTCTACGCCACGCTGGCGCGCGCCGAGAGCGAGGTACGGCGGGACCAGGCGCGGCTCGCGCCGTACTCGGACCCCCGCGCACCGGCGCTGCTCACCCTCGACCGGCAGCACCGCGCACTCACCCGGGCGCTGCGGCTGTTGGATCGTCGAGGGCTCGGTCCTGCCTGACGCCGAGACGTCACCTTCCGCGGGTCGAGTGGCCGGCCGGGAAGGCGGGCTGGGTCTAGCGGCCGGAAACCCCGGGCGCGAACTCGACGAACCACGATCCGTGCTCGCCCAGGACCCCGCGAGCGGAGCCCGCTCGCGAGCGGAGACGATCCTGCCGACGTGTGGTGCGATCGTGCTGCGTGGCCATCAGCCACCGCCTGTCGATTGCCGCCGACTCCGGAGCCTCGATGGGCCTGTGACTGACGGTGCTTCGGGCCACGCTACAGGCACGGACCCCGCTGGGCGCGATCGCCGGCGAGCGTCTCCTCGCCCGGCGGCCACCGGGACTCATGCGTCGCCTGGGGCAGGTTCAGCGACTTGACGTCCTTCCTCACATCGTGGGTGAACTGCGCCCGGTCGAGGATCGCTATCGCGTCGTCGAACCGGTTGCGCACCACGATGGACGAGCACTCGCCGGCGTGGACGCGCAGGATCAGGTGATCGGCCCCGTCCATCCCCATCAGGGCCATCAGAGCAGCCAGGTACGGCTGGCGTCGTCGCAACCCCACGCTACCCACCGCCTCTCGGGGTGCCGACCGGGGCTAGGGGTGATGGCGGCGCCCCGACGGCCGACTGCAGAGCGCACCGGCCAAACGAACGCGCGATTCCGAACCGTCGGGTGAGGTCGTCGGCCCGACCTCGTCGCCGGCAGCGGCATCCTCGAGGAGCTTGGCAGCCAGCTCGGCAGGGGTGTCGGGCTGGATGACCCTGACCTTGAGGCGCCGACCGTCGATCATCGAGAGCACCAGGAGCTGGGTGTCGTCGTCGGGGAAGCAGCCGGTCTTGATCCGACCGGCCCCGACCGGGACGGATCGAGGACGGTCATCCCAATCCGGTGGCGAGTAGAGAACCCGCGCGATCCGGCCGGCCCCCGGTGGCCACAGCGCGAAGAGGTCACTGAGCTCCTCGTCGAGGCGTCGGCTCTGCGGCCACCACACCGCATCGAAGGGACCGGGCGTGGCGCGAACGCTCAGCACGAATCGGGTGGGCTGTGTCTCAGCGGCCATCAGGCCACCGCCTCACGATTGCTGCCCTGTCGGACTCACGGTGGAGCCGAACGATCGCAGTCTTGTGGTGGACGGTACACCGGTCGAGCGGATCCGGTCGTGCTTCCCACCCGATGCCGGGGCAATCCGGCCGCCGGCGGCGTGCCGTCACCGCTGGCGGTGCGCTCGGGAGGGCGCGCCGGAAGGTGCCGCCGCCGATCGGGTACCTGACGGTGGCGGCCGAGGCTAAGAAGCGGCGTCGGTCGCCCCTCGATGCCGCTGACCAGGACAGCTGACTGCCGTGCACCGCCCGGTCCGGTCCGACGCTCGGCTGGCGGAGTCGCCGGATCCAGGCGACGCGCGCCGTTCGCGCGGCCCCGGACGTTGTCCTCAGCTCAGCCTCCGAGGCTGGACCTGTCCGGACCCGGTCCCGCTGAGGAACGGCTGCGTTGCAGCATGGTCGTCGATCGCATGCTCAGGTATCAGCGGACGAGACGGATCCATCCAACGCGAGACGGCCCAGTGCGGCGGCTGACTCCGCATCGGCGGGCACGAAAGCGATCAGGAACTGCTGGTCGCGGTCTGTGGCGGCGAGCTTCACATAGTCGAGATCGAGGCGTCCCAGTCGAGGATGGCTGAACCGTTTCCGTGAGCCCTTGAACCGATCGACGCGCTGCTCGGCCCACAGCTGTGTGAACGTCGAGCTGACCGCCTGGAGGGCTTCGGTCAGCTCCGGGCCCCGGGGGTCGGAGGGGTTGCGGGCCAAGTGGGCTCGAAGCTGTCCCACGAGCTGTCGGACCTCGTCGTTCCAGTCGATGAAGAGTGCGGCCATCCGAGGCTCGGTGAACATCAACCAGATCGTGTTCAACTCGTGCGGCGAGAGCCCGTCAAGTCTGCCGATCAACGCTTCGTAGGCACTGTTGTAGGCCAGGATGTCCCACCACGGATTGACGATGTAGGCGGGGTTCGGCGCCAAGCTGTGCAGCAGGCGCAGCATCGTGTCGTCGACCTCTGGCGGCGCTGGCGCGTCGACCGGAAGTGCTAGCCCCGCCAAGGTGAAGAGGTGCGCTCGCTCCAGCGAGCCCAGCTGCAATGCTCGCGCAAGACTCTCGATGACCTGCCGGCTGACACTGATCGGTCGAGCCTGCTCGAGCCAGGTGTACCACGTCGTCGACACTCCGGAAAGCAGCGCCAACTCCTCGCGTCTCAGGCCGGGAGTTCGGCGGCGTGGGCCTGGCTCGAGTCCCAGGGCCTCGGGCCTCGTCCCTTCACGCTTCGAGCGAAGGAACCCGGCCAGCTCCGTCCTCTGCACCAGGTCTGCCATTGCTTCGCACGCACCTCTCACCTTCCGCGATCTGCGGGATTCTCCTCGTGAGCACTCCGCTCGACCAGGCGGGAGACGGCTCCAGCATAGGTGGCAGGCGCTGGGGCGATGTGACGAGCAGAACGTGCCCTGGCGGGAGGGCCCGACGGTGAAGCGACCAGAGGGTGCACGATCACCGGCCCGGCTGGTAGCACTCGAACACATTGCCGTCAGGATCCGCCACGATCACTCGCGATCCGCCCGCCGAGTCGACCGGTCCGTCGAGGACCGAGCCGCCAGCGCGCACGAACGCGTCGACTGCGGCTGAGAGGTCGGCGACGACGAGCGTCGCTTCGCGGTGGTACTCACGCAGCGTCTCGGCCTCGCCTTGCAGCAGCATGAACGGTCCGACGATCGCCAGGTCGAACTGCGGGAACTGGAGGCGCCGTACGTCGTCGGTGCCGGCGAGCGCCTGGTAGATGGGCAGCGCATCCTCGATCGACGACACGTCGATGCGGGTCTGGACCGAGCTGAGGATCGGTGTCATGCCCACGACGGTGCCTGTCGGCGGACCGCGATTTCAACGCCCAGCCGGGTGCCGTTGCCACCAGTATCAACGGCACTCCCCCGCTTGGCTACGCAGGTCCCACAGTGGTGGAAGCGGCACGGTGAGAGCGCTCTTGTCGGCTCCGCCAGCGTCGGCCGCGACTCGCTACGCGGCCGCCAGCCCTTACCCATCACGGCCAGCAGGGAGATTGGACATGACCGAACCAGGTCGGGTTGCGCTCATCACCGGCGCCACCCAAGGACTCGGAGCAGCACTCGTCGGCGAACTCGCGCGACGACTCGGCCCGCACGACACCGTCTACGCGACCGGCCGTGACCTCGATCGCCTCGCCGAGGTGTGCGAGGCAGCAAGCACCTCCACCGGCGCCCAGGTCCGCTCCGAGCACTTCGACGTCAGCGATCCTCAGCGCACCCCGCAGCTCGCTGATCTCATGCGGGAGCGTCACGGCGGCGTCGACATCGTCTTCAACAACGCCGTCATGCGCGTCGCACCGGACGACGACATCGCGGCTGTCGTCGCTCCCTACGTCGAGGTCAACAACTTCGCTACGACGCGCATCCTGCGCGCGCTCCTTCCGCTTCTGCGTGACAACGGTCGGTTCGTGGTCATTGCCAGCTCCCTAGGCACGCTGAACTACCTCGCACCGGTGCTGCACGAGAGGTTTCCCGACGACGCCACCCTCGACGATGTCGATGCAGCGGTGGCCGGATGGCGCGACCTGGTCGCCGACGGTTCTGTGCGAGGCACGCCGTGGCCCGGTTTCATCAACATCCCCTCGAAAGTCGCCCAGGTCGCCGCGATCCGCGCGGTCGCACGGACACATCGCGAAGCCCACCTCGCTCGGGGAACTCTCGTGACTGCCGTCTGTCCGGGCATGATGAACACGCCCACCTCCGCAGCCTTCTGGGACGTCAGCGATGCCCCCAGCCCCCAAGAGGCGGCTGTTCCGCTGGTCGACCTGGCGCTGATGGAATCCATCGATCCGAACCTGTACGGGCAGCTCTCACGCGATGGCCAGGTCCTGCCGTGGAAGCCGGTAGCGGTGTGAACAGCCTCCGCCGCAGCGCGCGGCGGACCGATCGGACGCAGCATCCCGGTCGGCACAGTGCTGGGAGTTCGCCTCGGCACGATGCTCGGGCAACAGCTCGGAGGGCAGGCATGACTGCCCTCCATCGCCGCGGTCGCACTCCTGGCGGTCGTCGGTGTCGCACTCACGCTCGCGGATCTGCCGATCCCCGCGTCGCGCGGGCCTTGCTCGAGACTGCCGGCATCAGCGGAAAGAAGCTGACCCTGACGTTGCTCCTGTACCGAGGCGGGAAGCGTCGGCGCGTGCTTCAGCGGCTGGCTCTCGGGACTCGCGGTCCGGACCCGGTGGTCGCGCCATCAGGCCGCGACCGGAAAAGTGTCCATCCACAAGATCTCGAGAGTGCGGTGCACGATGCGCCATCCTTCGGGCCGCCGCTCGAGACGGTCGACGAACATTCCGGTCTGGATCAGGTTCCAGCCCTGCCCGTCCGTCTCGCCCTGGTGGGTGTGGATGTGGGGAGTGCGGGCGGTGGCGGTGTCTCCCGAGATCTCGACCGTTGACCACGCCTGGAAGTGCTGCCATCGCTTGAGACCACTCATCGAGCCGCCCGGGCGCCGCATGAAGTCGACCAGCTCGCGGTAGCCGATGTCGGCGAGATCGGGTACGCCCGTGATCGAGTAGTCGGCGCGGCCTTCGGGAGCGAAGACGGCGTCCCACTCTCGCAGCACGTCGTTGTCACCGTCCTCATGAAGGTCCTGTCCCAATCCATAGCGGGCGATCACGTCTTGGATCTCGATGCGGTCAGTCAGGTACTGGAGGCGATCGGTGCGGTTGTTGGCGCTGTTACTCGTCATGGCATGACGCTAAGAACTACACTCCCCATATGGGAAGTACTGACAAATTAGTAAGTATGGACGCATCCAGTGCGGAGCCTCGCGCAGCGTCCGTCCCGAGCACGGCCGACGGTGTCGAGTGCAGCATCGATCGGGTCGAGCACGCGATATCGGTCATCGAGGGTCGCTGGAAGCTGCTCATCATCCATCATCTACTGGTGGCGGCACCCCGACGCTTCTCCGACCTGGAACGTGCGATCCCGGCCGTGTCGCAGAAGATGCTGATTCAACAGCTGCGCGCACTCGAGGTCGATGGTGTCGTGCGACGGACCGCCTACCCCGAGGTGCCGCCGCGCGTGGAGTATGACCTCACCGCCGCAGGAGCGGCGCTCGAGCCGGCGCTCAATGCGCTGCACGATTGGGCCGCGTCCGAGCACTTGGAGGCAACGTCGGCGAGGCTCGGTCCGCGAACCGCCTGACGCGGGGGCTCTCCCGCCGCGCCCCCGCGTCGTAGCCCACGCGCTAGAGAGCTGCTGCCCCGCCGTCGACCGAGAGGATCGCGCCATGGGTGTTGCTGGACAGATCGGAGGCGAGGAACATCACGGCCGCGGCAACCTCGGCGAGTTCGCTGGGACGTCGCGAGGGCATGGCAGCGATCATGGGTGCGAGGTAGTCCTGCATCGCGCGCACCTTCTCGGTCAACGTCGGACCTGGTGCGACGGCGTTGACTCTGACACCTTGAGGTCCGTACTCGGCGGCCCACGACTTGGTCAAGGAGTGCATCGTGGCCTTCGTGGCCGAGTAGAGCGCAGAACCTGCAGAGCCTCGGAAGCCGTTGAGCGAGCCGAGGTTCACCACGGCGCCGCCGCCGTGTTGCGCCATGTGGGTGGCGATCCGGCCGGTCAGCAGGAACGGTGCTCGGACGCTGACCGCGAACGCCTCGTCGATGAGCTCCTGGCTCACCTCGACGCTGGCAGACGGCGTGATGAGCTGGGCGGCGTTGTTCACCAGCACATCGAGGCGACCGACTCGCTCGAGAGCCTCGTCCACCAAGGCGTCGATCGCAGACCCGCCTCGACCCAGGTCAGCCCGGATGAAGCGAGCGTCGCCGCCGTGAGCCTTGATCACCTCGACGGCATGGGCGCCGCGGTCGGCGTCGCGACCCGTCACGATGACAGCTGCGCCCGCCTCCGCGAACGCCTCAGCGATGGCGCGGCCGATGCCGCCGGTCGATCCCGTGACCAAGACGCTGCGGTCGGTGAAGTCGAAGGAGTTGGACATGGAGGTTTCCGTTTCTCGAGTGAGCGTGCAAGGGCGTTGGTCGGTGCTCCCGGCAGAGCGGGCGCACCGAGAACAGGGGAAAGGGAAACCGCGGTCAGTCGGTCGCCGACGTGGGCGCCGCTCCGGCCGCGGCAAGCGCGAAGGACATCGCGACGTAGCCGCGCTCGCTAGGAACACGATCTACCTGGTGCGCGCTGAGATAGGCGAGCACCGACAGCATCGACGTCGTCGCGACCAGGCGGTGGGCGTCGACGGGTCGCGTGAGCCTGCCAGCAGCCATTCCCGCGCTCAGCATGGTGGCCGTCATCGGCGCGAACAGCAGGCCTGACTCGCTCACACGCTGACTGAGCCCCAACCCGGTGTGTTTTTTGGACCTCACAGTCCAATAGTGCGTCGAATCTTCTGGACTGGCAAGTCCAATCTACGCCTCGATATTCAACGCCTCCAGGCTCACCGCCAAGGCGTCCTGCAAGTAAGACACGCGCTCAGTGACGCGCAGCATCAAGACGCCTCCCTGGATCGCGGCGAGGATCGCGCGCGCACCGCACTCTGCGTCCGTCGTCGAGTCCGGCCGTCGATCGATGCCGGCGGCCAGCTTGGACTGCCATACGTCGTACAGGTGCGTGATGACCTGCCGCGAGCGCGGCGAGGTCTTGCCCAGCTCGGTGGTCAGCGAACCGAGCGGGCACCTGCTACCCAAGGCGACGTAATGGTCGATGACGGCGCGATGCCACCGGACCCATGCCTCGTCGGGCCCGAGCTGGTCGAGCCACGGCTGCTGGGCGAGCAGCACCTGAGCCGCCTCGTGCTCTGCCACGGCGACCAGCAGGTCCTCCCTGCCGCCGGGGAAGTAATGGAACAACTGGCTCTTGCTGGTAGCTGTCGCGGCGCGAATGTCATCGAGACTCGTCTCGCCGGCACCTGCCTCACGGATGAGAAGGGCGCTGGCGTCCACGATCCGGGCCCGCGTCTCCTGACCCTTGCGCGTGAGAGTCGACATAGCGAGAGCCTAGGCGACCGGGCCGACGGCGGCGCCGTACGCTTCCCTCAGACCAGTCGGACCTCCTTCTCGACCAGCGCCGAGTGGATCCCGGACGCGCTCATGGCTATGCCGCCTTCCTCGCAGAGGGCGTGTTCGGCGTGGACGAAGAGAGCCGAGTCCGTGCGCGGGACGAGGCAAGGACGTCCGCTCGCGCGCTGCTGCGCGATCATCCTTGATCGAAGCGAGGGCCGTCGCCCGCCGCGGAGACAGAGGTGCTGTCGGAGCGGTTGCGGCCGCTGCGCTCACCCGGTGGCCTGCGCGGCCAGGCGGACCGGCGCGTTGCCCGCGCCGTACCCGTCGTAGGAGCCCCGGCGCTCGACGACCTCGAAGAAGACGCCACCGACGGTGGGGGTGTAGAAGTGCACGTACGCGCCGCTCGGGTCGCAGTCGTAGAGCAACGCGAGGTCCCGCAGGGTCCCGACCTCCTCCGGAGCCAGGTCGAAGCGGGCGACCAGGTCGTCGTAATAGTTGCCGGGCACGGCGAGGGGCCGCAGCCCGCGCTCCTGAGCGCGGCGAGCCAGCGCCACGATGTCGTCGCAGGCCAGTGCGATGTGCTGGGCATGACCCTGGGCATGACCCTGGGCATCACCCTGGGCATCACCCTGCTGGCCGGCGGGCAGCAGGTTCAGCGGCAGCCTGACCTCGCGGCCGCACGAGCACATCACCTGGCTGCGGACCAGGCCTGCCGGGCCGGCGACCTCGTTGACCGGCTGCGGCTCCAGGCCGAGGACGCTGCCATAGAACAGCACCGCCTCGTCGAAGGACTGCCACGGCTGCACGAGGTTCACGTGGTCGACGTGGGTGATCGATCCGGTAGCGGGTCCTGCCGGCTCCACACCGCCTTCGAACTCGCCCACCCAGCCGGCACCGTGCCCCAGGAAGATCTCCGTGCCGTCCGGCGCGACGAGACCATGGAGCAGTTCCTCGCCCGCATAGGTACGGCGCGGCACCGGCGGCGCCAGCAGCCTCGCGGCTCGCTGCGCCGCGGCGGCCGGGTCCGTGACGTCGAAGCCGACCGCCGAGATCCGCGGCTGCTGGCCGAGTGCCTGCTGCTCGTTGCACACGATCCGGGCCTGGCCCCGGGTCCAGAGCCGGACCTGCTTGCGGCGGTGCCGGCCGCGGAAGTCGAAGCCGAGCTGCTCCAGCAGCACCTCGACGTCACCGGTGTCCTGGGCCTTGACCTCGACGAAGTCGAACCCGGCAGGGGCCGGGACCTCGGGCAGCCGTGTCACCCCGGGACCGGCAGCGGTGCCGAGCCCCCGCGCGGTCCCGTCCTCCAGCCAGCGCAACGAACGCAGCGCCTGCCGTGCGGTACGCCGGGGATCGGTCTGCCGGAAGGTGTCGTTGAAGACCTCGAGCGAGAGCGGGCCCGTGTAGCCGGCGCGCAGCACGTGCCCGAGAAATCCGGTCAGGTCGAAGCTGCCCTCCCCCGGGAACAGCCGGTGGTGCCTGCTCCACGACAGCACGTCCATGCTCAGCGCCGGCGCGTCGGCCAGTTGCAGGAAGAAGATCCGCTCCGCCGGGATCTCCTCGATCGCCTGGGGGTCGTGTCCCCGCGAGAGGATGTGGAAGCTGTCCAGGCAGACCCCGACGGCGGGGTGGTCGGCCAGCCGCACGATCCGCCAGGCGCGGCGGTAGTCGTCGACGTACCGGCCCCACGCCAACGCCTCGTAGGCGAGCCGGACGCCATAGGACGACGCGAGGTCGCCCAGCCGGCGCAACTGTCCCGCGGAGACCTCGTCGTCGTCGATCGTGGCGGTGCCCACGTTGCTGCACACCAGCATCAGGTCCATCCCCAGGCGCCGCATCAAGGCGAACTTCGCCTCCGCCCGCCGCAACACGGTGGCGAACGTGCTTTCGTCGACGCCCTCCGCGTCCCGGAAGGGCTGGTAGAGATCCAGGCGCAGACCCAGCCGGTCAGCCAGCGCCCGGATCTCCTCGGGACTCTGCGGTGCCGCGATCAGATCGGGCTCGAAGACCTCCACCCCATCGAATCCTGCCTCGGCGCAGGCGTGCAGCTTCTCGACCAGGCCGCCGCTGAGGCAGACGGTGGCGATGGATGTCCGCATGAGATCCTCCTCCAGCTCAGCAATGTACTAAACGGTACATACAAAACGAGACCCTGGGAAGATCCACTGCCACTACCCTCGTCGCCATGGCCCGCCTTGATCCCGCCGAGCGCGTCCGCGACGCGGACCGCACCCGCGCCGAGCTGCTCGAGGTCGCCACCGAGGTCTTCGCCGAGCGCGGCTACAGCGGTGCCAGGGTCGACGAGATCGCCGAGCGGACCCGCACCACCAAGCGGATGATCTACTACTACTTCGGCGGCAAGGAGGGGCTCTACCTCGCCGTCCTGGAGTCGGCCTATCGCACGATCCGCGCCGCCGAGCAGAGCATCAACGCGGGCGATCTGGCACCCACCGAGGCCATCCGCCGCATCGCCGAGCTGACCTTCGACCACCATCACGCCCACCCGGCATTCATCCGGCTGGTCTCGACCGAGAACATCCACCAGGCCGAGCACCTGCGCAAGGTCGACTCCCTGCGCGACCTGAGCGCACCTGCCGCCAGCCTGCTCGACCAGGTGCTGGAGCGCGGTCGCGTGGCAGGCGAGTTCCGCAACGACGTCGACGCCATCGACGTGCACATGCTGATCAGCTCCTACTGCGTCTTCCAGGTCGCCAACGCCGCCACCTTCGGCTTCCTGTTCGGGCGCGACATGCTCGCCCCCGACGTACGCGCGCGGCACCGCCGCATCCTCGGCGACGTCGTCGTCGGCTGGCTCACCCGGTCCTGAGGCCGGCTCCGCAAAATACTCCCCCTGCGGCTTGACGTGAGGGCCGTCACATGCTGTCGTAGATATGAACGTACCGGATAGTTCATAAGGAGCCGCAGCATGACCCGCCCGTTTCTCGTCGGACTGATCGGCAACGGCGTGACGCCGTCGCTGACACCCCTGTTGCACATGCGGGAGGCGGCGGCCCACGGACTCGCCTACGTCTACCGGACGATCGACCTGTCCGCCCTGGGGCTGCCCGCGGCGGCCGTGGGCGACCTGGTCGGCAGCGCCCGCACCCTCGGGTACGACGCCCTGAACATCACCCACCCGTGCAAGCAGCTCGTGCTCCCCCACCTCGACCGGGTCGACCCGACCGCACAGCGGCTCGGTGCGGTCAACACGGTCGTCTTCGAGGATGGTGCGGCAGTCGGTTACAACACCGACACCACCGGGTTCGCGACAGCGGTCCGCACGGGGCTTCCGGGTGTGCCGACCCGCGAGGTCGTGCAGCTCGGTGCCGGCGGCGCCGGTGCCGCCGTCGCGGACGCGCTGCTCACGCTCGGTGTCGACCGGCTGACGGTGGTGGACCTGGACCCGGTCCGGGCCGAGCGGCTCGTCTCCGAGCTCGCCGCCCGCTTCCCCGAGTCCCGGGTCGTCGCGGCCGACGCGGACAAGCTGGCGGCCCTGCTCCCCGAGGCCGACGGCCTTGTGCACTGCACGCCGGTCGGGATGGCGGAGCACCCCGGTCTGCCGCTGGACCCGACGCTGCTCCACTCCGACCTGTGGGTGGCCGACATCGTGTACCGGCCGATCGAGACCGCGCTGCTGCGAGCAGCGCGGGCCGTCGGATGCCGCACCCTCCACGGCGGTCACATGGCGACCTACCAGGCGGTCGACGCCTTCCGGTTGATCACCGGCGTCGACCCCGATGCCCCGCGCATGCTCGCCCACCTCAGCGAGCTCGCCGCCTCCGAGCAGCGAACCGAACACTGACCCGCACTCGATCGACCACCAGCGGCCCAGCCGCTCGACCGCCAGGCCCAGCCTGCGGCACGATTCTCCTCAGGAGGACCCGATGACGGGATCCAGCAGCACCGCAACCAGCGCCCCCACCCGCACGCCTGTGCGTGCCGCCGTCGCCAGCTTCATGGGCAGCGCGGTGGAGTACTACGACTTCTTCGTCTTCGGCTCGGCGGCGGCACTGATCTTCCCGCATGTCTTCTTCCCCGACGGCGGCTCCTCGTCGCTGGTGATGTCGTTCGCGACCTTCGCCGTCGCCTACGTCGCACGCCCCGTCGGCGCCGTGTTCGTCGGCCACTTCGGTGACCGGATCGGCCGCCAGCGGGTGCTGCTGGCGACGCTGGTGATGATGGGCGGCTCGACGTTCCTGATCGGGTGCCTGCCCACCTTCGGAGCGATCGGGTGGGCGGCACCCGTGCTGCTGGTGCTGTGTCGGGTGTTGCAGGGGCTCTCGGCTGCCGGCGAGCAGTCGGGCGCCAGCTCGCTGACGCTCGAGCACGCACCCGAACACCAGCGCGCCGCCTTCACCTCGTGGACGCTCACCGGCACCCAGGGCGGACAGATCCTCGCCGCCCTCATCTTCATCCCCGTGGTCAACATGCCCGACCACATCAAGGACAGCTACGGCTGGAGGATCCCGTTCTGGTGCAGCGCTCTGGTCGTGGTGGTGGCCTACTTCATCCGCCGCGGGCTGCACGAGACGCCGGAGTTCGAGCAGGCCCGGTCGAAGGGCGAGATCGCCCGTCTGCCCGTCGCCGTCCTCCTGCGCGACCACTGGGCCGACGTCCTGCGCGTGATCCTGTGCGCCACCATCGCCGCCGTCTCCACGGTGTTCGGCAACCTCGCCATCGCGTACGGCAAGGAGGTCGGCCTGCGCGAGTCGATCACGCTGTGGCTGGTGGTCGTGGCCAACGCCTTCGCCCTGCTGACCCAGCCCCTCTTCGGCCGACTCGCCGACCGGATCGGCCGCAAGCCGGTCTTCGTCTACGGCGCCCTGTCCAGCGCGGTCTTCATGCCCTTCTACCTGCTCTCGATGGGCCAGAGCAACGAGCTGGTGATCTTCGCTCTCGCGGTGGTGACGTTCTCCTGCGGCTACGCCGCCGCGAACGCCGTGTGGCCCTCCTTCTACGGCGAGATGTTCAGCACCCGCGTGCGCTTCTCCGGGATGGCGATCGGCACCCAGATCGGCTTCCTGATGGCCGGCTTCGCCCCCACCATCGTGACGGCGCTCGGCGGGGTGCAGAAGGGCGGCTGGTACGTGACCGCCGGCTTCACCGCCGTCATCGCCGTGGTCGCCTCGCTGTCGGCCCTCACCGCCCGGGAGACGAAGGACGTCCCCACCGCTGCGCTCGGCCGCAAGGAAGTTCATGCCGAGCCTCGGTCGGGACAGCCCGAGGTGCGAAAGCAGCTCCGCGCGCCGAGCGCGCTGGCACCTCGGCGCTCCGCCCGCTGACACGGCGAGCACCGCGAGGCGGTCGAGGGCGGTACGGCGGCGCTGTCACGAACAGGTGGCCCCGGCAGAACGCCGGGGCCACCCTAGGTCCGTGGTGCGCGAGGGCACCACAACTCATCTGTCGGTCAGGAGCGGACCTTCACCGTCGTGTGGACGGTCGGGCTGGTGGCGTAGTCCGCGTCACCGAGGTAGGTGACGGCGAGCTTCGCCTTGCCCGCCTTCTTCATCTTCATGGTGATCGACACCGTGCCCGAGGCGGTGACGTTGCCGGTGAAGGTCTGGTGCTTCTTGCCGATCTTCACCGTCACCACGACCTTCCCGGTGGGCGCGAGCCCACCGGTGTGGCCGCCGACGAGGGCCTCGAGGACCACCTTGCGGTGGCCCTTCGCCTTCGCCTTGGTCACCGCGACCGTCGAGGCGGCCTTGGCGACCGTCACCCGAGCGGTCCCGGTGCTCGGGGCCAGCGTGTCGGACCCGGCGAACGCGGCGGTCACCGTGTCCGCTCCCACCGGCAGGCCGGCTGCCAGCGTGAACGCCGCCGAGCCGGTGGCGCCGAGCTTCACGCTCGTCCTGGTCGTGCCGGAGGACACCTGGACGGTGCCACCCGTCGCGCCGGCCACCTTCACCGTGCCGGTGACAGGCCGGCCGTAGGCGTAGGTGCTCGACGAGGTGCTGACGGTGACCTTGTCACTCGTGGCGCGCAGGTCCAGGACCGACTGCTCGGTGCGACCGGAGCCGGCGCCGAGCGCGGTCAGGACGACCTTGCCGGCGGCGGTGTCCGCCGGGATGGTGACGACGGTGGCGACGTCGCCGTCCGGGCCCGCCACAGCGCTGCCCAGCGCGGTGTTGCCCAGCGAGAACGCGACGCTCTCACCGTTCCGGAAGCCGCTGCCCGTGACAGTCACCTTGCTGCCGATGGCCACCTTGGAGTCGAGCACGAGCGCACCCGGCACGGCCTTCTCGGCGAGTTCCTTGCAGACGTCACCCTGCACGCCTACCGCCGGGGCCATGGTCGTGTCGGGATTCTTCGGATCCGCGACGTAGTCGTCCTCGCGGACCGTGACGGTGCCGTAGTCCTGCGCACCGAGCACGGCGTTGGTCGAGTTCGACACGTCGACCTTGTACGCCGTGGACGGCGCCGTACCCGCCGTCTTGTCACCCGTTGTCGGCACCGTGACCGCCTGGCAGGTCTGGCCCGGCTGGAAGGTGACCTTCTGCATGGCCAGACCCACCTTGCCGGTCGCCGAGCCGATCATCGAGAGGTACGTCGTGACCGGCTTGGTCGCCGCCTTGTCGAGGTAGACCGCGACGTCGGCCGTGCCAGGGCCGGAGCCCTCCTCGATGTTGGTCGAGTTCACGTTGACCGTCGGCCAGCTCTCCACGACGGGGGTGCCGACGCCCTTCGAGTCGAAGGTCAGGTCGGAGAGGTAGACCCCTCCGGCCGGGGTCGCGTCGAGACCCTGGGCGGCGGTGAGCTTGACCTGGGCGATGTTGCTCAGGTTGAGACCCGCAGCGGCCAGGTCGGCCGTCGGCACGTGCACCTGCTGCAGGACGAGCTTGTGCAGGTTGCCCGGCTTGTTCCCGGTGGTGGTGTCACTGCCCGGCATCCGCTTGACCGCCCAGATGTTGAGCGAGGAGACCGGCTTGCTCCAGGTGTGACCGGCCGCATCGCTGACCGCGAGCGTCATGTCGGTGCCGGTCGGCACACTCTGGTCGGGCGACATGGTCAGCGTCATCTCCTGGTAGGAGGAGACGTTGCGCTTGGCCGCGGGGACCGTGACCGTCAGTGCCCCTGTGCCGTCGGTCCAGCTCAGGTCCGTCATCGGGTTGAGCGGCACGTTCGGCGCGAAGCTGGCAGGCGTCCAGTACGGCTGCTGCTGGCTGGTCAGCGGCGCGGCACTGAGCGTGTCGTTGGCCGCCGTGGTGCAGGACGGCAGCGGCTCCGGGACGGTGCGGCCGTACCGGCTGGCGCAGACCACAGCGGTCGCCGTACCCGAGGTCCCGACGAGCGGGCTGGTGGCGGCGAAGTCCGTGATGTCGTCACGCATCGAGGCGGGCTGCTGGGCCACCGTGCGCACGTCGGCGAACGAGGCGACCGACGCCGGCTCGGTTCCGGAGCCGTCGAACATGCCCTGGAACTGGCTCTGGCCGCCGAGCGTCAGCTGGAACCAGCCGGCGACGTACGCCGAACCGGCTTCGAACTGCTGGCTCGGCGAGAGCCGCGTGGTGGTCGGCGACTGCGAGCCGCAGACCGCGTCCTGCGAGGAGCTCCAGTCGTCGGAGGCGCCCGGGTAGTTCGGCGTCCACGAGGTGTTGTAGAAGTCGTGGTCGGTGCCCATCACCCAGACGTCCGAGCGCAGCACGTTGTCGTCGAAGTTGTGCCGGGAGTCGGCGTAGAAGTGCTGAC